>NZ_VCCF02000001.1:1611126-1918283 GCF_005938045.2 Pseudomonas sp. KBS0710
AAGCCGATAACGGCAAGGCCCGCCCACCACTTTCGCAGGCGCTTGAGATAGCCCCGGCGTGAGCGCGGTTTGGTCAGGGTAAGGTCAACCACATCATTCACCATGGGCACTGTCTTCAGTGTTTTATTCAAATAGGCGCAACGCACTGACGGATGCCCGTAGTTGAAGCGGAGCGTGTCATAGCGCTGCTGTCTTTTGGCTGAACATCCAGCCGTTAGAAGTTGCCGTGGGCGGCAACTAACAAGTTGCCGGCTATCGATACTGGGGGGCAATTTAGAGGGGCGAGGGTGGGCAGGCAGTGAAATCGATGTGAAAAATTTGCATGGGGTCGTCAGTCAGCCGTTATGCTCGTTTGCAGTCCTTTAAACGAGCGTGTTTATGTTGCAGGTGCAAGGTGTTGTTAAAAGCTACGCCACCCCGCAAGGCCCACTGCCGGTGCTGGCGGGTGTCGACCTTTACCTTGGTGAGCGCAGCAGCCTGGCATTGATGGGCGAGTCGGGCAGCGGCAAAAGCACGTTGCTGCATCTGGTTGCCGGGCTAGACCGTGTGGACGCCGGCACTGTCCAGGTGGGCGAGCAGCGCCTGGACCAACTGAGCGAGGCGCAACTGGCGCATTGGCGGCGTACCGAAATCGGCCTGGTGTTCCAGCAGTTCAACTTGATCGGCAGTTTGCGTGTCGACGACAACCTGGCGTTTCAGGCGCGTTTGGCCGGGCGCTTCGACCCGCAATGGCAGGCGCAACTGGTTGAGCGCCTGGGGTTGGGCGACTTGCTCAAGCGGTATCCCGAACAGCTCTCCGGCGGCCAACAACAACGGGTTGCGGTGGGGCGTGCGTTGGCTTCGCGCCCCGGCTTGTTGCTGGCGGATGAACCCACCGGCAATCTCGACGAGGCCACCAGCGATGACGTGTTGCAATTGCTGCTGGACCTGCTGCGAGACAGCCCCACCAGCCTGCTGATGGTGACCCACAGCCCGCGCATCGCCGCGCGCCTGGACCGCCAGGTGGTGTTGCGGCGCGGGCGTGTGGTCGCTTGAGATGAGGGTATTTTATTGGGCACTGCGCGCACTGTTGAGCCATTGGCGGCGCCACCCGGTGCAGTTTTTCAGCGTGCTCACCGGCCTGTGGCTGGCCACCGCGCTGTTGACCGGCGTGCAAGCCCTTAACAGCCAGGCCCGCGACAGCTATGCGCGTGCCAGCCAACTGATTGGCGGTGAGCCCCAAGCCAGCCTGAGTGCGCCGGACGGCGCGAGCTTCCCCCAAGCGCTGTTTGCCGAACTGCGCCGCGCCGGCTGGCCGGTGTCGCCGGTGGTGCAGGGGCGGCTGCTGCTCAAGGGGCATGAAGATCTGCGCCTGCAATTGATGGGCATCGAGCCGTTGTCCTTGCCCGGTGGCGGTGCGGTGGCGGGGCAGCGCTTGAGCCAGGCGCAGATGCTCGGGTTTTTCAACTCGCCCGGGCAAACCTGGATCGCCGCGCAAACCTTGCAGGCGTTGGGGTTACAGGCCGGTGCGCAACCGCTGACGGCGAGCGGGCAACGGTTGCCGCCGTTGCAGGTTCAGCCCGACATGGCCCCCGGCCTGTTGCTGACCGATATTGGCTTCGCCCAACCGTTGTTGGACATGCCGGGGCGCCTGTCGCGCCTGCTGGTGGACAAGGCCTTTGCCGCCACCCAGCCGACGCCGCCCGCCGCGCTGCAACTCAAGCAAGGCGAGGACAACAACCTCTCGCGCCTGACCGAGAGCTTTCACCTGAACCTCGATGCCTTGGGCTTTTTATCCTTTGTGGTCGGCCTGTTTATTGTCCACGCCGCCATCGGCCTGGCCCTGGAACAACGCCGTGGTTTGCTGCGCACCTTGCGTGCCTGCGGGGTCAGCGCGCGCCTGCTGATCGTCAGCCTGGCGGTTGAGCTGGGCGTGTTGTCGTTGCTGGGCGGCGTGCTGGGGGTGATCAGTGGTTACCTGCTGGCCAGCCTGTTGCTGCCGGATGTGGCCGCCAGCCTGCGCGGCCTGTATGGCGCCGAGGTGGCGGGCCAGTTGAGCCTCAGCCCGTGGTGGTGGCTGGCCGGCTTGGGCTTGAGCCTGCTCGGCGCCCTGCTGGCGGGTGCCAGCAGCCTGTGGCGCGCGGCGCGTTTGCCCTTGCTGGCGCTGGCCAATGCCCAGGCCTGGCACGAGGCGCACGGGCGTTGGCTGCGACGTCAGGGTTGGGTGGCGGCTACAGCGTTGGCGATTGCAGTGCTGGCGCTGTGGTGGGGCAACAGCCTCACTGCCGGGTTTGTGCTGATGGCCGCCTTGCTGCTGGGCGCGGCGCTCGGCTTGCCGGTGGTGCTCAACGGCCTGTTGACGGCGGTGCTGGGACGCAGCCGTTCAGTATTGGGCCAGTGGTTTCTAGCCGACTGCCGCCAGCAATTGCCGGCCTTGAGCCTGGCGTTGATGGCGTTGCTGTTGGCCCTGGCAGCGAACATTGGTGCAGGCTCCATGACCTCGGGTTTTCGCCAGACATTCAATAACTGGCTGGAACAACGCCTTACCGCCGAGCTGTACCTCAACCCGCAAAACCCGGCCCAGGCCGAGCAACTTTCCAGCTGGTTGGCGCAGCAACCGCTGGTGCAGGCGGTGCTGCCCACTTGGCAGGTGGCGGTGCAACTGCAGGGCTGGCCGGCGGATGTGTTCGGGGTGGTCGACGATCCAACCTATCGCCAGCACTGGCCGCTGCTGCAAGCCGCAAGCGCACCGTGGGACCAACTGCTGCAGGGCGATAGCGTGATGCTCAGCGAGCAGTTGGCGCGCCGCTTGAAGGTGGGCCTGGGCGACGCCATCAAGCTGCCTACGCCGCAAGGCGTGTGGTCGCCTAAGGTGGTGGGGGTTTACGCCGACTACGGCAACCCCAAGGGCCATCTGCTGGTCAATTCGCAACACTTGCTGGCGCACTGGCCGGGCCTGGCACCGGCGCGCTTCAACCTGCGCGTACTGCCCGAGAATGTACCGGCACTGGTGCAGGAAGTGCGGCGCGACTTTGCCCTGGAGGACAGCCGTATCGTCGACCAGCAGCAGCTCAAAGGCTGGTCGAGCCAGGTGTTCGAACGCACCTTCGCCGCCACCGCCGCACTCAACAGCCTGACCCTGGGTGTCGCCGGTGTGGCGTTGTTTATCAGCCTGCTGACCCAGAGCCAAAGCCGCCTTGGCCAACTCGCACCGCTATGGGCACTGGGCGTGACGCGCCGGCAACTGATGCTGCTCAACCTCGGCCAAACCTGGCTGCTGGCGGTGTTGACGCTGGTATTGGCCTTGCCCTTGGGCCTGCTGCTGGCGTGGTGCCTGGACGCGGTAATCAATGTGCAGGCGTTCGGATGGCGCCTGCCATTGCAAGTGTTCCCGTGGCAACTGGCGCGATTGTTGGGGCTGGCACTGCTTGCCACGCTGCTGGCCTCGGCTTGGCCGCTATGGCAGTTGTACCGCAGTCGCCCGGCGGATTTGCTGAGGACCTTTGCCAATGAAGATTAAAGCCTGGTGGTGGGCCGCCGTATTGCTATTGACCGCCTGCGACAAAGCCCCCGCGCCGCCGGAAAGCTTCGCCGGCCTTGGCAGCGCCGCGGCGGATTTTGCCCAGGTGGTGCCTGGCAAGGTCTTCAGCTTTCCCGAGGACCACGGCCCGCACCCAGGCTTTCGCATCGAATGGTGGTACGTCACCGCCAACCTCAAGGATGCCCAAGGCCATGTGTTCGGCGTGCAATGGACACTGTTTCGCAATGCGCTGAAGGCCGGGCCTGTACTCGCGGGCTGGCGCGACTCAACGATCTGGCTGGGCCACGCCGCCGTCACGTCCGCCACCCGGCATTACGCCGCGGAGCGCTACGCCCGTGGTGGCGTGGGCCAGGCAGGCGCACAGGCAGCGCCATTCACTGCCTGGCTCGACGATTGGCGTTTCGCCACCCGTCCCGGTGCCGCCAGCGCCTTGGCTGATATGCAGCTCAAGGCCGCAGGCCCACAGTTTGCCTACGATTTGCACCTGACCTCCAGCCGCCCGCTGGTGCTGCAAGGCGATAACGGCGACAGCCGTAAATCGGATCAAGGCCAGGCGTCCTACTACTACAGCCAGCCGTTTTTTACCGCAACGGGCAACGTCACCCTCGACGGCGCCACCTACCAGGTCAGCGGCCCGGCCTGGCTCGACCGCGAATGGAGCAGCCAGCCGCTGGCCGCCAGCCAGACCGGCTGGGACTGGTTCTCCCTGCACCTGGACCGTGGCGAGCAGTTGATGCTGTTTCGCGTGCGGCAAAAGGACGGAGCGGGTTATCTGACCGGCACCTGGATCGACCGCGAAGGGCACACCCAGACTCTGCACAATGCCGATATCCAGCTCACACCATTGGCCAGCACCGAGATTGACGGGCGCACTGTTCCTACGCGCTGGTCATTGAAAATCCCCGGCAAACAACTGGACATCACGCCCCAGGCCGTCAACCCGAAGGCCTGGATGAATCTGAGTATTCCGTACTGGGAAGGGCCGGTGCAGTTTGACGGTGGTGTGGGGTATCTGGAGATGACCGGGTATTAATCGCTGTGTTTTGTAGGCGATTTTTCTCTGCCGAGTAGGCAACTTCCCAAATGTGATTTCCCGCGCCCGCCCTTGTGTGCGGGGCGCCCGCGCTTGCCTATATTCCGACGCCATCTTCATTGCATCCGGGACGGAAGGCATGGCGCAGGGATTCATCAATGACCGCACAACGGACTACAACAGTCTGAAATCCAGGGCGATGGGCGGGGCGCCAAATCGTCAGCGTTCTGATCACTTTGACGTGTTGAACCGGCACTTGCGAACTGGCCTGGTAACGCCGGGGCAACTGGTGATCATCCCTGACGACTTCAGCTTCAGCTGTCGCAGTGTAGAAGCCTGGTTGATGCGTTATGGCGAGCAGATCCGCTGGCGGCTGGAGCCATCGGCCGGCTCGGCGGTGATCAATAACTACGACTTGCTGCAGAGCTTGCTGGCAAATGGCTCGATCGGTATCGGCAGCGCCACGTCGGCGTGGGGGCGGCATCTGGATGAAGTGGCGCAGACCCTGGAGGCGATTGAGCGCTTGCATCAACGATTGAAGGGCGGTGGGTTGGACCGAGATGAGTTTGCTCGTCAGCGCCAAGGGCTGTTTCGGCAGTTGGACGCGCGACTGCAAGGCGCGGCGCGGTTTGGCACGGGGTTGCGGGGCAATCAATCGTTGAAGAAGGTGCTGGGGATATCGACCAAAAGCTTTCTGCATAAGGGTGAGATTGCGGGGTATGCGCAACGGGTCGGGGACGTGGCGCAAGTGTCGAAGTGGTTGGGGAAGGGGACTTATGTGGGGTTGGCCATGGATGTGGGGGTGACAGGGTTGGAGGTCAAGGAGGCGTGTATGACGGGAAGGGAGGCGCAGTGTAGAAGGGCGAAGTATGTGGAACCAGCGAAGTTGCTGGGCAGTGTTGCAGGCGCTGCGCGCGGCGGTGCCTTGGGGGCAAAGGTGACACGCCGTGTATGTTCGATGGTCATGGGGATCGCGCTCAAAGGGAGAGGCGAACTGACTTGTGGGGTTCTCGGGGGCGCTGCCGGAGGTGCTGTGGGTGGGAGCATAGGCGGGCTCGGGGGCGAAATGGTCGGTGATCTGATTTATCAACCGGAGAGTATATGAGCACGATCCTCTACACGGTGTGCGTGATTGTTCTCGCAGTATCACCAGGCGTTTCATACGGCCTAATGGTATTCGTCGAGAACACAAAGCTAGATGAACTGGAGAGCTGTTTCAGCGCCAACACGATGGTATGTGACAACAAGCGTTATTGGTGGCGAAATCGCGCCAGAGACAGGTTCAAGCGCACGAGCCTGATCGTAGGCTTTTTGTTCTTTCCAAATCTGTGCGTGAGGAGGGGCTATGTCACCCGGGCAGAGCTGGCTGCAGTTCCCTTGAGCTTGAAGCGTTGGGCGCTTTGGCCCTATTTGTCTGGAATGGTTTGGTTTTTCAGTGCGACCGCCTGGTGTATTTGGATGAAATGGTAGAGCACGAAAATACGCTTAAAAATAACTGTACAGATATACAGTATTGTTCTACATTCCATCCCAGGTGACCGGATGTCACCGATCACCTGAAGCTTCAATTTTTTAACTATGGATGGATAAAAAATGAAACCAACCAAAGCCCTTATGCTGGGCGCGGCCATGATGGCCTCCTGCTTTATCTCGGCCTCTGCCCTGGCCGATCTTACCCTCCCCAAACTCACCCCTGGCACAGTCAGCCAAAGCGAGATTGACGCGCTCAAACCTGGCGGCACGCTCACTGCGGTGCCGATTTCGGAGGAGCTGCGGCAAAAGCTCCTGGGTGCGCGGGACGGCAAGGCCAAGGCGGTCACTAAAGCGGCCAAATCCGCACCGTTCAACACCGTTATCGGCGCGTTGAAAAAGCCGAGTCAGGACACGCTGAAAAGTGCAGCGGTCGCCGCCTTTGTACCGTTGTTTCCGACCCTGGATATCAACACCCTCTACACCATCAGTGAAGTGCAGACGGGCCAGGATTTCCCTTACCACTTCAACCTGCCAAAAAGCGCGCGGGTGCTGGTGCAGTTGATCAACCAGAGTGCCGGCGCCGACATGTCGCTGAGTCTGTTCCGCGACGACGGCCAAGGCAACCTGCAACTGCTGGCCACCGCCGATAACGCCGGCAATGCCGATGAATACATCGACGGCGTGCTGCCGGCCGGTGACTACTACTGGTACATGGTGGCCAAGACCGCCACCAACGCGCAGTTCAGTTTTGGCGTAGCGGCAGACACCAACATCGATGCCTTCGAGCCCAACGACACGCCGCAAGACGCTTTTGCGCTGCCGGACTCGATGAACAAGGTGAGCGGCAACCTCGACAACGCCAACGACGTCGATTACTTCGACTTCAAGGCCGTGCGTGGCCAGGCCGTGAGCATGTACCTGGCAGGCGATGACAGTGGCAGCCGTAACCAGTGGATCTTCGAGCGCTTTGATGGCGTCAACTGGATCGTCGTGCCAGCCGGTTCTACCTCCACTTACCCGAGCGTCACACCGGGTACCACCGTCAAGGTACGTGTGCGGGCCAACCCGGCCGTGACGCAGGACCCGAGCAAGTACTACAAACTGAGCCTCGGCTCTGCGCCACGCCTGAACAGCTCGCAAGTCACCGGCGACAACATCGTGCGGGTGCCGGCATCGATATTCTGGATGGCGACGCAGGCGGGGCGCACATTGAACTGGACCACCAACTGGTCCGATTCCACGGGTGCGCCGTTGCTGGGCGTCACACCTGTGCTGCGTGTCGACAAGCGCTTTGAGGGCACCGAGTTCCACTGGACCGACTTCAAGGCCACCACCAACAGTGCCGGCACATCCCAGGCCAGTGCCGCGCTCGGTACCTGCTTTGGCGATAACCGCGTGCAGTATCCGGACAGCAGCACCGGCGTGCAGTACACCTGGGACACCACCTTCAACTTCGGCGGCTGGCGTATCGAGCTGGACGAGTTCCCGGGCGTGGGTGTCGGCGGTGATAACGTGCAGTATGTGACCTTTGGGCACATCTGCACCCAAGACATCATCCATTGATACCGTGATGTAAATCAGAAGGGGCAGCCTGAACAGGCTGCCCCTTTTTGTTATTCGCCGGCGAGCGCCAGTTTCAACGGCAGGCGCGCCATGCTGTTACTCGTGAGCGAGCCCAGGTACAACCAGTCGCCGTATTCGCGGGCGGTGGTGATCGGCGAGAAATTGCCCGCCGTGCCATCCTGCAAGTTGGCGATGACCTTGCCATCAGTGTCCAGCCCCAGCACAAAGGCTTTGCGCTCGATGGGCTTGGGCACCACCATCAATGCGCGCACCATCACCTTGCGCAACAACGGGTAGCCGGCGAAACCATCCAGCAACGGGTTGCGCGGTGAATACAGCGCGACCCAGAAGCGATCGCGGCCGTTGAAACTGAGGTTGTCCGGCAGGCCAGGCAGGTTGTCGATAAACAGGTCGTGGGTGCCGCTGCGTTCGCCCTTGAGCCAGTAGCGACTGATGCGGTAGGCGCCGGTTTCGTTCACCAATACGTAGTTTTCATCCGGGCCCAGGGTCACGCCATTGGCAAATTGCAGCCGGTCCAGCAATACCTCGGTGGTGCCGTGACTGAAGTCATAGCGCAGCAACCGCCCGTCGCCGCCATGCTCGATCACCGCTGTGCCGTCCTGGCCATAGCCCCAGCGGCTCGTCGCATCGCTGAAATAGGCATAGCGCCCGCCGGCATCGACGGTCACATCGTCGGTGAGACCAAAGGGCACGCCGTCAGCGCTGTTGCTCAACAGCTTGAGTTGGCGGTTGGCATCCAAGGCAAGCAACCCCTTGACCCCATCGGCAATGATCAAGCGCCCATCGGGGTGCAACGCCAGCCCCAGGGGGCGGCCGCCCGTGTTGGCGAGCACCTCCAGGGTGTGGCTGTTTGGCGAGGTGCGGATGATGCGCCCGTCCTGCAGGCCGCTGATCAGAAAACCCTGGGGGTCGAGCAGCAAGGCTTCGGGGCCGGCGAGGTCCTGTGCGCCGATTTTTTCAATGCCCTTGAGCCGCTGGTTCTCGGCGTAGGCGCCGTCTTTGAGTGAAGGCGCCTTGGGTGGCGACCAGTTCACCGGTTGCACTTTGGTCGGCATCAGCAGCAGAAAAGCGATGACTGCAAGCAGCAGTACGAACAGTAAATGGCGCAGTTTTTTGGGACGGGTACTCATGACTATTCCTGGTTGTCGTGGGCGTTCGGCTCCCAGTGCAGGGTGCCGAACAGGTAATCCATCAGTGGTAGGACGATATTGAAATTGCGCCCCTGCATCAGCTCACGGCGGTGGTGCAGGGCATGCAACTGGTGCATCTGGCGAATCCATGGCAGGCGCGCCACCGGGTGCTCGGCGGGCAGGTGTTCGCAGGCGTGAAACACTTCGTAAAGTAAATACCCAAGGATCATGCACCCTGCAAACAGCCCGGCGACATTGGGGCTCAATTGCTTTAGCAGCCACCAGGCGGGCAGGGTGATCGCCAGGCTGTGCAGCACGATCAGCCAGGCCGGGAACAGAATCACGCGCCAGTCTCGGGGGCTGTCGTAGGTCATGTGGCCGGGGGTGAAAAAACTGTGGTGGTCACCTGTGTGGCGCGCGTAGAACAGCCGGGCCAGGCTGTGTTTGTGATGGCCGAGGTGGCGGTGCACGAGGTAAATGCACAGGTTGAAAAACACCAGCGTCAGGGGCACGGTCAGCCACTGCAGCGCGGTGATGTGTGCGGTGGAGGACCAGGCCAGGGCTATGCAGACGATGCCGTAGCCGAGCACGAAACTGGCGTGCAGCCAGGGGTTGTATCGGGCGCTCACGGCGGCGCGGTAGCGGGCGCGGAAGGTCTCGGTAGGATGGGCCATGGCGGCAAGCTCTGGTTTTTTTGTTGGAGCCTGAGCTTAGTTGTTACGCGCAATAGTGCGAGTTTTTGCGCAGTACGCGGTTCAAGTGTGGGAGCTGGCTTGTGTGGAAACAGGCTTTTGTGGGAGCTGGCTTGCCTGCGATGCAGACACCTCGGTGTGTCAGGTAGAGCGAGTAGATGCTATCGCAAGCCAGCCAGCTCCCAAACTTGAACCGCGGGCGACCAACGGGGGCTTGCACAGGCCTGATTTACTTGCTAGCTTCTCGCAAAATGTTAACGATAACATTTGCTCTAAAAATAAAAACAAAACAGAGAACCACGCCATGAAAATGCTCCCGAAAACCCTGTGTTTACTGGCTTTCAGCATCACCCTCGGCGCCACCGGCGCAGCGTTTGCCGACGCCGCCAAACCGATCCGCATCGGCGCCTCCTTCCAGGAAATCAACAACCCTTATTTCGTCACCATGAAAAACGCCCTCGAAGAAGCCGGCGCGACCATCGGTGCGAAGCTGATCATCACCGACGCCCGCCACGACGTGTCCAAGCAGGTCAGCGATGTCGAAGACATGCTGCAAAAAGGCATCGATATCCTGCTGATCAACCCCACCGACTCGGTGGGCGTGCAATCGGCGGTCAAATCTGCCCACGCTGCCGGCGTGGTGGTGGTCGCGGTGGACGCCCAGGCCGACGGCCCGTTGGACTCCTTCGTCGGTTCAAAAAACTTCGACGCCGGCTTCCAGGCCTGTGAATACCTGGCCAGGAACATCGGCGACAAAGGCAATATCGCGATCCTCGACGGCATTGCCGTGGTGCCGATCCTTGAGCGTGTGCGCGGCTGCAAAGAAGCGGTGGCCAAGCACCCGGACATCAAGATTGTCAGTATCCAGAACGGCAAGCAGGAACGTGACCAGGCGCTGACCGTCACCGAAAACATGCTGCAGGCCCAGCCGGGTCTCAAGGGTATTTTCAGCGTGAATGACAACGGCTCCCTCGGCGCATTGTCGGCCATCGAAGCCAGCGGCCTGGACGTAAAACTGGTCAGCGTCGACGGCGCACCGGAAGCCATCAAGGCGATCCAGAAGCCCGGCAGCAAGTTCATCGCCACCTCGGCGCAATACCCGCGCGACCAGATCCGCCTGGCCCTGGGCATCGCCCTGGCCAAGAAGTGGGGCTCGCAAGTACCGGCCACCATTCCCGTCGACATCACTTTGATCGACCAGGCCAAGGCCAAGGATTTCAGCTGGTAAATCGCCCCGGCCCCACGTGAGCCGTGGGGCTTGAGGTCTCCTTCTGAATACGAGGTCGGCGGTATGAGCAGTCTTCTGAAGCTGGAAAATATCTGTAAGCGCTACCCGGGCGTACAGGCCCTCAAGTCCATCAACCTGCAGGTCGAGCGCGGCGAAATTCATGCGCTGCTGGGTGAAAATGGCGCGGGCAAGTCGACCCTGATGAAGATCCTCGGCGGCGTCGAGCATCAGGACGAAGGGCAGATTTTGATCGATGGCCAGGCGCAAAAGTTTGCCACTTACCGCGACGCGATCGCTGCCGGTATCGGCATCGTGTTCCAGGAATTCAGCCTGATTCCCTATCTCACGGCGGTTGAAAACATCTTCCTCGGGCATGAGTTGAGCAACCGCTTCGGCCTGCTGCGCAAGCGCGAAATGGTCGAGGCCAGCGAGGCGTTATTCAAGCGCCTGGGCGTGAGTATCAACCTGCAATGCGCGGTCAAGCACCTAAGCGTGGCCGAGCAGCAATTCGTAGAGATCGCCAAGGCCCTGGCCCTGGATGCGCGCCTGTTGGTACTCGATGAACCGACCGCCACCCTCACGCCCAGCGAAGCCGAGTTGCTGTTCGAGATCATGCGCGAACTCAAGCGCCAGGGTGTGGCGGTGATCTTTATCTCTCACCACCTGGAGGAGATTTTCCAGGTGTGCGACCGCATCAGCGTGTTGCGCGATGGCGGCAATGTGGGCGTGACCGACGTGGCCGACAGTGATATCGACCGGCTCGTCGAGATGATGGTCGGCCGACGCCTGGAAAACAGCTTTCCGCCCAAACCGACTACCACTCGTGGCCCGTTGCTGCTGGAGGTCAAGGATATCCAGCTGGTGCGCAATGGCCCGCACAACAGCTTCCAGCTGCACAAGGGCGAGATCCTCGGCTTTGCCGGACTGGTCGGCTCCGGTCGCACCGAGCTGGCGCTGGGCATGATGGGTGCGCTGCCGTCGGTGAGCAAAGAGGTGTGGTTGCGCGGCGAGAAAGTCACCCTGGATGACCCGGCGCAAGCCTTGGCCCACGGCATCGGCCTGCTCCCGGAAAGCCGCAAGAGCGAAGGGCTGATCACTGATTTCAGCATTCGCGAAAACATCTCTTTGAACAACCTGCCCAAGTACCAGAACGCCTCGGGCCTGATCGACAAGGCCAAGGAATGCGCCAGCGTCGACGCGTTGATGCGTCAGCTGTCGATCAAGGCGCCCAGCGGCGAAAGCCGCGTGTTCAACCTCAGTGGCGGCAACCAGCAAAAGGTCGTGATCGCACGCTGGATCAACCACCACTGCGACGTGCTGGTGTTCGACGAACCCACGCGCGGCATCGACGTCGGCGCCAAGGCGCAGATCTACGCGCTGATGCGCAGCCTCACCGAACAAGGTTACGCGATCATCATGATTTCTTCCGAACTGCCCGAAGTCATCGGCATGTGCGACCGCGTCGCCGTGTTCCACAAGGGCGCCATCGTCAAGCTGCTGGAAGCGGCCGCCGTCAACCCACAAGAGGTCATGCGCCATGCAACAGGGGGCTCAAGTGAATATGTCCATTAATACCGGCGACACCAGCCGACTGCGCCTGAACCTGGCACGGCTGCTGCGCTCGCCGGCGTTTTATCCCTTTGTGGGGTTGGTGGTGGTGACCCTGGTGATGATCTTTGCCAGCGACAACTTCCTCACCACCAGCAACCTGTCGAACATTGCGCGCCAGGTGTCGATCAACGCGATTATCGCGGTGGGCATGACCTGCGTGATTCTCACCGGTGGCATCGACCTGTCGGTGGGGCCGGTGATGGCACTGTCGGGCACCTTGACCGCAGGCCTTATGGTCGCGGGCCTGCCGCCGGGCCTGGCGATTGGCGCCGGCATGCTCATCGGTGTGGCCTTCGGTATCGGCAACGGCTTGTTCGTCGCTTACCTGCACATGCCGCCGATCATCGTCACCCTGGCGACCATGGGCATCGCCCGTGGCCTGGGCCTGATGTACACCGACGGCTACCCGATTTCCGGGCTGCCGGAGTGGTTCGGTTTCTTCGGCCGCCAGAGCCTGTTCGGCGTCGACGTGCCGATCCTGATCATGCTGGTCACCTACTTTGCCGCCTATGTATTGCTGCAACACACGCGCATCGGCCGCTACATCTATGCCATCGGCGGCAATGAAGAAGCGGTGCGGTTGTCGGGCGTGCGGGCGGCGCGCTTCAAGTTGCTGGTGTACGGCATCAGCGGCTTGACCGCAGCGATTGCCGGGCTGGTGCTCACCTCACGCTTGATGAGCGGCCAGCCGAATGCCGGCGTGTCGTTCGAGCTGGATGCGATTGCGGCGGTGGTACTTGGCGGTGCGTCGATTGCCGGCGGGCGCGGGGTCATTGTCGGCACCTTGCTCGGCGCCATGCTGCTGGGCGTACTCAATAACGGCTTGAACATGCTCGGGGTCTCGCCCTACGTCCAGAGCGTGATCAAGGGCGGGATCATTTTGCTGGCGATTTTTATCAGCCGTCAGCGCCATAAATAAACACCTGACAAGAAAGGACCGAACCCATGGACAAGCACACCGAGATGCAAGCCGTCGTCTGCCACGGCCCCAAAGACTACCGCCTGGAACGCATCGGCAAACCCAAGGCGCGCCCCAATGAACTGGTGATCCGCATCGCCGCCTGCGGCATCTGCGCCAGTGACTGCAAGTGCCACTCCGGCGCGGCGATGTTCTGGGGCGGCGACAACCCGTGGGTCAAGGCGCCGGTGGTGCCGGGCCACGAGTTTTTCGGCTACGTGGAAGAAGTGGGCGAGGGCGCCGGCGAGCACTTTGAAGTGGCGGTGGGCGACAAGGTGATCGCCGAGCAGATCGTGCCGTGCGGCAAATGCCGCTTCTGCAAGTCGGGCAAGTACTGGATGTGCGAAGTGCACAACATCTTCGGCTTCCAGCGTGAAGTCGCCGAAGGCGGCATGGCCCAGTACATGCGCATTCCCAAGACCGCCATCGTGCACAAGATTCCTGAGTCGGTGTCGCTGGAAGACTCGGCGCTGGTGGAACCGATGGCGTGTTCGATCCACACCGTCAACCGTGGCGAAATACAGCTCGATGACGTAGTGGTGATCGCCGGGGCCGGGACGTTGGGGCTGTGCATGGTTCAGGTGGCTGCGCTGAAAACCCCGAAAAAACTGGTGGTGATCGACATGGTCGACGAGCGCCTGGAACTGGCCAAGCAGTTCGGCGCCGACGTGGTGATCAACCCGTCCCGCGACAATGCCCGCGAGATCATCAACGGCCTCACCGATAACTATGGCTGCGACGTGTACATCGAAACCACCGGCGTGCCGGCGGGCGTGACCCAAGGCCTGGACCTTATTCGCAAGCTCGGGCGGTTTGTCGAGTTCAGCGTGTTCGGCGCCGAGACCAGCGTCGACTGGTCGATCATCGGCGACCGCAAGGAGCTGGACGTGCGCGGCGCGCACCTCGGGCCGTATTGCTACCCGATCGCTATCGACCTGTTCGAGCGCGGCCTGGTGACGTCCAAGGGCATCGTGACCCATGACTTCCCGCTGGATGATTTTGCCGAGGCCTTCGCGTTGGCCAACTCAACCAAATCGATCAAGGTGCTGTTGAAGCCGGTGATTTGATCTATGAACTATGTAATGGGTGTCGATATAGGAACCCAGAGCACCAAGGCACTGCTGGTGGATGGTCAAGGTACGATCATCGCCCAGCACAGCCAGGGGTATCGCGTCGATACTCCGAAAGTGCGCTGGGCCGAGCAATGGCCGCAGGTGTGGCTGGAGGCGGTCGAGGCGTGTGTGGCGCAGTGCATGGCCAAGTCTGGCGTGGCGGCCGGGCAGGTCAAGGCGCTGTGCATCAGCAGCCTGTACGGCGGTTCGGGGATTGCCGTTGACGCGCAGATAAAGCCGCTGCACCCGTGCCTGATCTGGATGGACCGCCGCGCGGGCGAGCAGGTGGCGTGGGTGCGTGAGCACCTGGACCTGGAGCGCTTGTTCGAAATCACCGGCAACTCGGTGGACAGCTACTACGGCTTCACCAAGATGCTCTGGCTCAAGCAGCATCAGCCGCAGGTGTGGGCCGACACGCGCTACCTGCTGCCGCCCAACAGCTATATCAACTGGTGCCTTACCGGTGAGCTGGCCGTGGACCATAGCAGCGCCGGCAATATCGGTGGCGTCTACGACGTGAAGGCGCGCGGCTGGTCTGCCGAGATGCTCGATGCGCTGGGCATTCCACAGGCCATGATGCCTGAGCGGTTGCTGTACTCCGGTGAAGTGGTGGGCGGTTTGCTCGAAAGCTGGGCCACGCGCCTGGGCTTGCAGGCCGGTACGCCGATCCTGGCCGGCGGTGTGGACGCGGCGATGGCGACGCTGGCAGCGGGTGTTACGCAGCCGGGCAACCATGTGGCGATGATCGGCACCAGCATGTGCTGGGGTTATTTGAACCAGCACGTGGACGCACACCACGGGCTGGTGAGCATGCCGCATGTCTACAACGGCCATCGGGACCTGTACATCTTTGGCGGCGCGATCACCGCCGGGGCGTCGGTCAGCTGGTTTCGCGAGCAGTTCTGCCAGGCCGAAGAACAGCAGGCCCAGGCCACCGGCCAGGACAGCCTGGTGCTGTTGGAACAGAGCGCCACCCAGGTTCCGGCGGGCAGCGAAGGTTTGCTGTTCCTGCCGTACCTGATGGGCGAACGCAGCCCGGTATGGGACGACCGCGCCAGCGGCAGTTTTGTCGGGCTGAACCTGTATCACAGCCGTATTCACCTGTACCGCGCAGTGCTTGAAGGCGTGAGTTTTGCCCTGCGCCACAACATTGAGGCCGGTACACAGGGCGCGCATTCGCTGGACCCACGTTTGATCGTGGTGGGTGGCGCGAGCCATTCGGATTTGTGGATGCAGATTATCGCGGATGTCACGCGTTACCCGGTCTACACCATTGTTCAGGAGGTGGAAGCGGCCCTGGGTGCGGCGTTGCTGGCGGCGCATACGGTGGGGTTGGTGAGTGATGGCGAGATGGACAAAGGCTGGGTGCAGCTGGAGTTGCGGGCACAGCCCAAGCGCGAAAATGTCATGACGTATGACCGGGCGTTTGCTGAGTACCTGAAGCTGTATCCCGCCCTCAAACCGATCATGCACAACCTGCAAACCAACTGATCCAACACAGATCAAAAGTGTGGGAGCTGGCTTGCCTGCGATAGCGGTGTATCAGTGAAAAATGAGCTGACTGACCCACCGTCATCGCAGGCAAGCCAGCTCCCACAGGGATCTTCATTGTCTATTGAGAAGTGACCATGACCACCACCTTCAACTTCACCCGCCAGCGCATCCTCGTCACCGGTGCCAGCAGCGGCATCGGTCGCGAAATCGCCCAACAGCTGATTGCCGCCGGTGCCGAGGTGTTCGCCCTTGGCCGCGACGCGCAAGCCCTGTCACAGCTGGGCTGCAACCGCCTATGCGTGGACATCGCCGACAGCATCGCCCTGGATAAAGCCCTGTCAGATTTGCCGCCACTGCATGGCCTGGTCAACTGCGCCGGTATTTCACGCCTGGAACCTGCCGCCGCCATCAGCGCTGAGGCGTTCGATCAAGTCATGCAGGTCAACGCCCGCGCTGCCGCCCAGGTCGCCAGCCGAGTGGCGGCTAAAATGATCGAAGCCAACATCGCCGGCAGCATCGTCAATGTCTCCAGCCAGGCGTCACTGGTGGCGCTGGACGATCACCTCGGCTACTGCGCCTCCAAGGCCGCACTGGACGCGATCACCCGCGTGCAATGCGCCGAGTGGGGCCGCTTTGGCATTCGTGTGAACAGCGTCAACCCCACGGTCACGCTGACGCCCATGGCGACCAAGGCCTGGTCTGACCCGGCCAGGCGCGACCCGGCGCTGGCGGCCATTCCACTGGGGCGTTTCGCACAAACCGTGGAAGTCGCATTGCCGGTGCTGTTTCTGCTCAGCGATGCCGCCAGCATGATCAGCGGCGTCAGCCTGCCGATCGATGGCGGCTACACCAGCCGCTAGCCGTTTTCCAGCACGCCGGCGATCACCACCTTATCCCGTGGCTTGTACGGGTCTTGCAAGCGGTCAAGCAGCAGGCGTACCGCGCTGCTGCCGGCCAGTGAGGCGTCGTGGGCCACGCAGGCGATCGGCACGCCGAAGATATCGGCGAAGGGCAGGCGGTCGATGCCGCAGATGGTCAGGCTGTCGTGGGCAATGTTGTGCATGCGCAAGGCACGCAGGGCGCCGAGGGTGATCAACTGGTTGAAACCCATGATCGCATCGGGTGCCGAGTGCTCGGCCAGGTAGTCGAGGGTGTGCAGGTAAGACGGCATCAGCGTGTAGTCGCCGGCCTGCACTTCAACTTGAACATGCGGGTGCTGCGCCAGTACTTCACGTAAACCCTTGAGGCGTTCCACGGTGATACGTGAATGCTCCGGGCCGGTCAGTACCAGCAGACGTTTAAGGTCGGGCGTGTTGCGCAGCAGGTAGTGCGCGGCCTGGATGCCGCTGTGGTAGTTGTCGAGCACCACGCGGCTGAACGGGCTGTCGTGGAGCGTGCGGTCGAGCAGCACCACCGGGGTTTTGCCGTTGCCCAGGCGCTCCAGGTAGTCGGGCTGGTAGCTGGGCTCGTCCGAGACCGGCGACAAGATAATCCCCGCGACGCGATAGCCCAGCAGGGTATCGACAGCTTTGCTTTCGAGTTCTTCCAGCTCATCGGTGTCCACCAGCATGATGGTGTAGCCGTGCTGCTTCGCCTCGCGCGAAATCGCCTTGATCATCTCGCTGTAGAACGGGTTGTCGACCGAGGCGGTGATCACGCCGATGATCAGGCTCTCACTGCGCTTGAGCCCGCGTGCGAAGGCGTTGGGCACGTAGTCAAGCTCGCGCGCCACTTCGAGAATACGCGCCAGGGTGGCGGGCTTGACCAGATCGGGCTTGCTCAATGCGCGGGACACCGTGATGGTGGTCATGCCCACCCGTTTGGCGATGTCGCTGATGGTGACGGACTTTTTCTTGTTCATCGGTAAGGCTGCGCTGGGAAACATCCGCAGGCTAGCATGCGCGCGGGTGTAGGGTGATTCAAATCAGCGGGTCCCAGCGTTGTGACCAGTCGCTTTCGGCCTTGACCACTTCGCGCAGCAGCCCCAGCGCCTGCTGCAGCACCGCCGAATCCCGCGCCCGTGAGTAGACCAGGTAGGTCGGGAAGCTGAATTCCGGCGCTTTCGGGACGCGCTGCATGACGCCGCTGTCCAGGTAGCTTTGCACCACCCGCGTGCGAAAATACCCGGCGCCGCCGTTTTCCAGGATGTACTGCAAGGCCAGCGGCCCGAGGTTGAAACTCAGCGCGGCGCGGGCTTTGTCGGGCAGGGCGGCGTCGTGTTGCTGGCGAAAGCCTGGGCCCCAGTCGATGTACACGTAAGGGGCGGGTTTGCTGGTTAACTGCACCAGGATCAGTTTTTCTTCCAGCACTTGCTCGACCTGCAGGCCTGGCCAGTATTGCGGCTGGAATACCAGCGCGGCATCGAGTACGCCCAGTTCCAGTTGGCGCAACAGGTATTCGCCTTCACGCACTTCGGTGCGCAGTGCGTGGCCAGGGATCTGTTCGCGCAAGGCCTTGGCCCAGCCGAGCATCAGCGGGTTGCACAGGCTGACCTCGCCGCCGATATGCAGCACATTGCGGTAGCCATCGGGCAGCGGCAGGTCGCGCTTGGCGGCTTCCCAGGTTTGCAGCAATTGGTTGGCGTACACCACAAACGCCTCGCCATCGGCGGTGAGCCTGGCGCCTGCGCGGTTGCGCACGAACAACGTGCTGCCCAACTGGCTTTCCAGGCTTTTGACCCGTGCGGTGATGGCGGTCTGGGTGACGTGCAGTTTCTCGGCTGCGGCGGCCAGGCTGCCGCAGCGGGTGATTTCGAGGAAGGTGCGTGCCAGTTCGATGTCCATGAAGCCCCCGGGGATGAATGGGGGACAGTGTAATGGAATGTGCTCAAGGTGGTGGTTGGTGGTTGGTGTGTATATCCGTTGGCTTGGTAACGGCCACTTAGGGTTCCGCCCTGACGGCGGGTCACTTTTGGCAAACGCCCCAAAAGTAACCAAAAGGTCTGTGCCCCACCACTCGGTGCCTCGCCTAGGCTCGGCATGCCCTCACTCCGGCTTGAATCCGTGGGCCGCCGCGATGGGCCATCCTTGGCCCAGCGCGGCTAACCCGGCGTCCTGCCGGGTTACCCACGGATTCAAGCCTGCGTTCGGCCATCGTGGTTAACGGGGCGATTCGAGATCAAAAGCAGATCAAAAGCAGAGCACGGCGGCCTGAAAGCCGACCTGAGTGGTTGAAGCAAAAGCCAGATCAAGTGCAAGGCAAAGCCTATCTAGCTGATGCAACGCAGTCTAAATGTGGGAGCGGGCTTGCTCGCGAATGCGGTGGGTCAGTGACATATGAGTTGGCTGACACACTGCATTCGCGAGCAAGCCCGCTCCCACATTAGACCGCGTGTAGTTTTGACGATGAGGTCTGCTTTGCTCTGGCCCTTACATCCTTTTCGATGACGAAGTCAGCGGTCTTTTGATCTGCGCTTTTGATCTTGATCTTGATCTTGATCTGAAATCGCCCCGTCAAACACGATGGCCGGAATCTGACAGGGATTTGGGGGGTAAACCGGCAGGGATGCCGGTTTAGCCGCCCCGCGCCATGGATGGCGCGTGGCGGCGGCCCCCAAATCACTGTCGGATTGCGGGCATGCCGAGCCACAGCGAGGCACCGAGTGTTGGGGCGAAGGCCTTTTGCTTACTTTTGGGCCTTTCCAAAAGTGAGCCGCCGTCAGGGCGGAACCCTAAGTCGCCATCACCCAAATAACGGATATGTACACCACCAATAAACCGCCATCGCAGGCAAGCCAGCTCCCACAGTTGATGATTGCATTTCAGCTCAAGGCAGGCCGAACCCTAGTGAATACCGATGGACCAGCTTTGCGTAGTCTGATCCTCGTGCCGCTGCTCCAGGTCATCCTCATACTGACAACGCGGCCCCTTGCACTTGTACTCAAACGTCACCGGCGCCTGGGTCTGAACTGGAAACAGCGATTTGGCCGTCGCCGGCGCATCGTGTGGCACCGCCTCAAGCTCAGGCGCTTCGTAGCTCAAGTCCAACGCTGTGGCATGGGCCATAACCGGCAGGACGGCGAGCACTGCACTCGCCAGAAAAGTCCTTGTAAATAGCATCTGAAACAATCCGCGCAACAAAACATGAAGCGCGGATTATAAGCCGGGTGCCACCGCACATGCACGGTTCAGAGCACGCGCGGTGCTTGAAGGTGTTCAGTCGGGAAGGCTTTGGCATAGGCCTGACACACCCTCAACACCTGCTCATCCGCAAACCGCGCAGCCACCACATGCAAGCCCACCGGCAAACCATTCGCTGCCAAACCGCATGGCACCGAGGCGGCCGGTTGTTGCGTGAGGTTGAAGGGGTAAGTGAAGGGCGTCCACTCCATCCACTCTGTCATCGACGAACCCGGCGGCACATTATGCCCAGCCTCGAAGGCGGTGATCGGCATCATCGGCGAGACCAGCACATCGTAATGCTCATGAAACGCCGCCATCCTCGCCACCAAAGCCGCGCGGGCTTCAAGGGCGTCATTGAACGCGCCGAGGCTCAACTGCTGGCCGTGTTGGGCAATGCGCAGCAAACCGGGGTCCAGCAATTGTTTTTGCGCATCGCTCATGGAGCCCGTCAGGCGCGCCGCACCGGCTGCCCACAACGTGCTGAACACCTCCAGCGGGTCGCTGAAGCCTGGGTCGATCTGCTCGACATGCGCGCCCAACTGCACCAGCCCCTCAACCGCTAGGGCGACCACTTTGGCCACCTGCGGGTCCACGTCCACATACCCGAACGTGGGGCTATAGGCCACGCGCAGCCCCTTCAAATCCATAGCGCCCGACAACCAAGGCGTACTGCGCGGCGCACCGATCAGGCCATCGCGCGCATCCGGTTGCGCCACGGTTTGCAGCATCAGCACGGTGTCTTCCACGGTGCGCGTCATTGGCCCCAGGTGCGACAGAATCGTCATGGAACTGGCTGGCCACTGCGGCACATAGCCGAAGGTCGGCTTGATGCCGAACGTACCGGTGAACGCACAGGGAATGCGGATCGAGCCACCCGCGTCGCTGCCCTGGTGCAGCACGCCCAGATTCAATGCCGCCGCCGCACCCGCGCCACCGGACGAACCACCCGCCGTGGTGCGCGTGTCCCACGGGTTGCGCGTGATGCCGTACAGCGGGTTATCGGTGACGCCTTTCCAGCCGAACTCCGGCGTGGTGGTTTTACCCAGCAACACCGCGCCGGCTTTGCGCATAAACGCTGAGAACGGCGCATCCACCTCCCATGGCCCTTCGGCAGATGTGGTGCACGAACCCTTGCGGGTGGGCATGCCGGCGGTCAGCGTCAGGTCTTTGATCGAGGCCGGTACGCCGTCCAGCGCGCCGCAGGGTTGGCCCTTGAGCCAGTGCTGTTCCGAGGCACGCGCTGCGTTCAATGCGCCTTCGGGGTCTACGTGGCAGTAGGCGTTCACCACCGGGTTATGGCGCTCGATCCGCAACAACGCATCTTCAGTGACTTCTACCGGTGACAGGGTCTTGTCGCGAAAATGCTGCAGCAGTTGCACCGCCGTCAGTTGGCCAATCTCACTCATGCCACCTCTCCCTGCGCCGCGTTGACCATGGCGCGCAGCAACACTGCGCAGCCCGCTGCCAGATCATCCGGCGCGGCGTTTTCGATTTCGTTATGGCTGATGCCGCCTTCGCACGGCACAAAGATCATCCCGGCCGGGCCGAGCTCGGCGACGAAAATCGCGTCATGCCCGGCGCCGCTGACGATGTCCATATGGCTCAAGCCCAGCGCCTGCGCACCGTCACGCACGGCGTTGACGCAGGTCGGGTTGAAGTCCAGCGGTGGAAAGTCGGCGGTGGGTGTCAGTTCAAAGCTCAGGCCATGCCGGGCGCAGGTGGCTTCGATCACGCCGCGCACTTCATCGACCATGGCTTGCAGCGTGTCGGCCTGCAGGTGGCGCAAGTCGATGGTCATGTGGACCTGGCCTGGAATCACATTGCGCGAGCCGGGATGCAGGTTCAGGCAACCAACCGTGCCGCAGGCGTGGGGTTGCTGTTGATGGGCGATGCGGTTGACCGCGCTGATCACTTCGGCGGCGCCCACCAGGGCGTCCTTGCGCAGATGCATGGGCGTCGGGCCGGCGTGGGCTTCGACGCCGGTGAGGGTCAAATCGAACCATTTCTGGCCCAGGCAGCCCATGACCACACCGATGGTGGTGGCGCGGTCTTCCAGCACCGGGCCTTGCTCGATATGCGCCTCGAAATACGCGCCAACCGGGTGGCCGAGCACCGCGCGCGAACCGGCATAACCTATGCGCTGCAATTCGGCGCCCACCGACAGGCCCTGGTCATCGAGTTTGTCGAGGGTGTCCTGCAAGTCGAACTTGCCGGCAAATACCCCGGAACCCATCATGCACGGCGGGAAGCGCGAGCCTTCTTCGTTGGTCCACACCACCACCTCGATGGGGGCTTGGGTCTGGATATTCAGGTCATTCAAGGTGCGGATCACTTCCAGCCCGGCCATCACGCCGTAGCAGCCGTCGAACTTGCCGCCGGTGGGCTGCGTGTCGATATGGCTGCCGGTCATCACCGGCGCCAGCGTCGGATCAAGCCCTGGACGCCGCGCAAAAATATTGCCGATGGCATCGACACTGACGCTGCACCCGGCGGCCTCGCACCATTGCACAAACAGGTCGCGGGCCTGGCGGTCGAGGTCGGTCAGCGCCAGGCGGCACACGCCACCTTTGACCGTAGCGCCAAGCTGGGCCAAATCCATCAACGATTGCCACAAGCGGTCGCGGTTGATCAGTGGAGCATTGCTCTTGAGCGGTTGCGCAAAACTATTCATGTGCAAATCTCCGGTCAGGCACTCAGGGCCAGGTAGCGGTTCTTGATGCTTGGGTCGGCGCGGAAGGCTGCGGCGCTGCCCTCGTATACGACGCGGCCCTGTTCGAGCACGTAATGGCGGTCGGCAAGCTTGTCGCAGACCATCAGGTTCTGTTCCACCAGCAACACCGGTAGGCCGTCGTCCTTGACCTTACGCAGGATTTTCACCAGCTCGTCGACGATCACTGGCGCCAAGCCTTCGGTGGGCTCGTCGAGGATCAGCAGCTTGGGGTCGTTGAGCAGCGCGCGGGCGATGGCGAGCATCTGTTGCTCGCCGCCGGACAGCGCGTGGCCGGCGTTTTTACGCCGCTCCTTAAGGCGCGGGAACATGCCGTACACGTCTTCAAGCTGCCAGCGGCTGGTCTTGCGCACGGCGATGCGCAAGTTTTCCTCGACGGTCAGCAGGCGGAAAATCCCGCGGTTCTCCGGCACCAGCGCCAAACCCTGACGGGCAATTTCAAAGATCTTCTGGCCCACCAGCGCCTGGCCGTTGAAGTGAATCTGGCCCTGACGCGGGCAAATAATCCCGAGGATGCTGCGCAGCGTGGTGGTCTTGCCCGCGCCATTGCGGCCCAGCAGCGTCACCAGTTCGCCGGGATTGACCGTGAGCGACACGCCTTCGAGCACATGGCTCTTGTCATAGTAGGAGTGGATATTCTCGACAATCAGCATCAGGCAGCCTCCCCAAGATACGCCGTACGCACACGCTCATCGGCACGCACGAATTCCGGCGTGCCCTCCACCAGGATCTGCCCGTGACTCATCACGGTAATGGTTTGGCTGATGGACATGACAATGCTCATGTTGTGTTCGATCAACAGCACCGTGTGGTCGCGGCCAAGGTCGCTGATCAACTGGGTCATGATCGGAATGTCATCGATGCCCATGCCCGACGTCGGTTCGTCGAGCATCAGCAGTTTGGGTTTGGAGCAGATTGACATGCCGACTTCCAGCACGCGTTGCTGGCCGTGGGACAACTCGCCGGCCAGGGTGTCGGCGCGGCGGGTCAGTTGCAGGCGTTCGAGGACTTGATCGGCCATCTCCAGATGCTCGCGCTTGCTGTCGACGCGGCGCCAGAAGTTCAGCGCCCGTGCACCGTCGCGGCCTTGGGCGGCCAGGCGCAGGTTTTCGCGCACGCTGAGGTTCTGGAACAGGCTGGTGAGCTGGAACGAGCGCGCCATGCCCAGGCCGACGCGGCCGTGAGCCGGTTTGCGCATCAGGTTCTTGCCGTCAAAATGAATCGCCCCGGCGGTGGCCTGGCGCTCGCCGGTGAGGCAGTGAAACAGGCTGGTCTTGCCCGCACCGTTGGGGCCGATGATGGTGTGAATGGTCCCGGCTTCGACCTTGAGGTTGACGCCGTTGACCGCATGGAATGCGCCGTAGGCCAGTTCCAGGTCTTTGGTTTCCAGCAGGATGCTCATAGCCCTTCCTCCTTGGCGACAGCGGCGGTCTTGCGGCTGCCGCGTACCCGTTCGAACAACGACGCGAGGCCGCCCCACAAGCCGCCGCGCATAAAGATCACCACGAAGATCAGGATTACGCCCAGCAGCATCAGCCAGCGCGGCCACAGGTCGGAGAGGAAGTCCCCCAACAGCACGATGGAACCTGCGCCCAGCAATGAGCCGAACAGCGAGCCGGTGCCGCCGACGATGGTCATGATCAGGATGTTCTCGGACATCGCCAGGTCGATGTTCGACAGCGGCACAAAGTGCAGCAGCATGGCGTACAGCGCGCCGGCAATGCCGGTGACCGCGCCGGACAGCACGAACACCAGGATCTTGAAATGCCGCGTGTCATAACCGATGGCCGAGGCGCGGGTTTCGTTTTCGCGGATCGCCATCAAGGTGCTGCCGAACGGCGAGGCGATCACCCGGCGCGCGCCGATAAAGATCAGCAGGAACAGCACCGCCACAAAGCCATAGAACACTCGGGCATCGGCCAGCGACAGCAGCACGGTGTCACCGATACGGATCTCCGGGCGCGGCACGCTGAGCAGGCCGTTGTCGCCGCCGGTCCAGTCGCTCAAGGTGTAGGCGACAAAGTAGGCCATCTGGCTGAACGCCAACGTGAGCATCACGAAATAAATGCCGGTGCGCCGGATTGCCAGCGCGCCGACCAGAAACGCCAGGAAACCACCGGCAATCGCGGCGCCGAGCAACGCGGTGAACAGGCCCAGTTGCAGGTGGATCATCAACAGCGCCGCGCAATACGCACCGGCCCCGAAGAAGATGCCTTGGCCGAACGACAACAGCCCGGTATAGCCCAGCAACAGGTTGCAGGCCAGGGCGGCGAGGGCAAAGATCAGGATCTCGGTGGCCAGGGTCGCCGAGGGCAGAATCAACGGCAAGCCGATCAGCACCGCCAGCACCCACAGCAACATGGCTTTGGATTGGGTCTTGGCAAACGGCAGGGGGTTTTTCTCGCTCATCTCAGGCTCTCCCGAACAGGCCGTAAGGGCGTACCAGAATCACCACGGCCATCGCGCCGTAGATCATCAGGCTCGCGCCTTGGGGCCAGAGTGTGGTCATCAGGCTTTGCACCACGCCCACCAGCAAACCGCCGACCAGCGCACCGCTGAATGAGCCCATGCCGCCGATCACCACCACCACGAAGGCCACGCCGAGGATCTCCGGGCCGACAAAGGGTTGCGCGCCGCGCAGGGGCGCAAACAGCACACCCGCGACACCGGCCAGGGCCACGCCGAGGGCAAAGGTCATGGAAAACAGCCGGAAGATATTGGTGCCCAGCAGCGACACGGTTTCGGTGCTTTCACTGCCGGCGCGTACCAGGGCGCCGAAGCGCGTGCGCTCCAGCAGCAGCCACAAGGCCAAGCCGATCAGCGCGGAAAACACGATGAGGAACAGGCGGTAGTAGGGGTAGACGAAGTCACCCACCACCAGCACGCCGCGCAGCAGTTCCGGCACGGCGACACTTTTGCCCACCGGGCCCCAGATCATCACGCTGGCTTCCTGGATGATCAGCGCGATCCCCAGGGTCACCAGGATCTGGAACATGTGCGGCAAGTGGTAAATCCGCTGGATCAATAAGCGCTCGATCACCCACGCCAGCGCGGCCACCACCAGCGGCGCGATCAGCAGCGCCAGCCAGAAGTTGCCGGTGAGGCTCACGGCGGTGTAGCAGATATAGGCGCCCAGCAGGAAGAACGCGCCGTGGGCGAAGTTGACGAAGTTGAGCAGGCCGAAAATGATCGTCAGCCCAACCGCGATCAGGAAGTAGATCATCCCCAGCCCTAGGCCGTTGAGGATCTGGAACAGGTATAGATTAAGCATGCAGAAACCCTCGGCAGGCAGCCGCTCGCGCGGCCCTGCGCTAAGCAATTCAGGGGATCAGGCGAGCGTGCAGCCCGTCGCCTCGACCGGCGGGAACGATTGCCCGGCGCTGAGGACCTTGGCCAGGTCGTCCTTGTCGGCCATGTCGCCGGTGGCTTTGCCGATCAGCAGGTAGTAATCCTTGATCACCTGATGGTCGCCGGCGCGGATCGACTCCTTGCCGGTCGGGCCTTCGTAGCTCAAGCCTTGCAGGGCTTTGGCCACGGTCGGGCCGTCGAAGCTGGCGGTGCTGATGATGGTTTCCAGCATGACTTTGGTGCTGATGTAATCAGCCGCCAGCGGGTAGGTGGGGTTGATGCCGTATTTGGCCTGGGTGAGCTTGACCAGTTCACGGTTGAGCGGGGTGTCGACCTGGTGCCAATACTGCGCGCCGAGGTACACGCCTTCGAGCACGTCGCTGCCCAGCTCCTGGAACTGGTCGAGCCCGGCGGACCACACCAGCAGCACTTTCATGCGCTCCTTGATCCCGAAGTTCACCGCCTGGCGCAGGGTATTCGACGACTGGCTGCCGAAGTTGAGCAGCACCAGCACGTCGGGCCTGGCAGCGATGGCGTTGGTCAGGTAGCCGGAGAATTCCTGTTCCTGCAATGAGTGGTAGCTGTTGCCGACATGTTCCAGGCCATTGTCCTTGAGCACGGTCTTGGCGCCTTCGAGCAAGGCTTCGCCAAACACGTATTGTGGCGTGATGGTGTACCAGCGCTTGGCGTCAGGCAGCAGCTTGATCAGCGGCAACATGGTTTCGCGGATCGCGCCGTAGGTGGGCACCGACCAGCGGAAGGTCGCCTTGTTGCAGTCTTTGCCGGTGACTTCATCGGCGCCCACCGGGGTCATGAATACGCCGCCGACCTTGTCGACTTCCTTGGCCACCGCCAGCGCCGAGGACGACAGCGTGCAGCCCTGGAAGAACCGCGCGCCGTCCTGCTGGATCGCTTCCTGGACCTTGCGCACGGCTTTGCCGGCATTGCCTTCGGTGTCGATGACCTTGTAGTTGAGCGGGCGGCCGAGCACCTCGGGGTGCTGCTCCACCGCCAGGCGCGAACCCATGTCGGCAAACTTGCCATAACTGGCAAATGCGCCGGACATGGACTTGAGGCCGTAAAAGGTAAAAGGCTCGGCGGCGAATGCGTTGCGCACGCTCAGCGGAAGGCTGAGCGCGGCGGCGGCGGTAAGACTGGCTTTCAACAACGTACGACGCTGCATGGGGTGACTCCCTGGTTTAGTTATTGGCAGGAGCGGCAAGGGCGATACGGTGGAGCAAGGGCCTGTGGGCAGGCCTGTTATTGGGTGACTCGGTGCTGCGGGTGGGCTTCCACACTGGATCCTGGGTGTGCTTAAGAGTGATCAAACTCCAATAGAAAGTGCGGGCTGACTTCGCCTTCCAGCGCGGCCATGTGGTGTTCGGCGTCGCACATATGTTCATGCATCAGGCTGCGCACGGCGCTTTCATCCCCGGCGCGAAAGGCCAGAAGCAACTGCTTGTGATAGTCCAGGTTGGCCGCGTCGAACTGTTTGCGCTTGGGCTTGTAGGCCTTTTTCAGCACCACCAGGTCGCGCAGCAGGTCGTTGAGAAACTGCGCCATAAAACTCAGCAGCGGGTTGGGGCAGGCCTTGGCCAACAGGTTATGGAACTCCAGTTCCGCCAGGCGTTGCTCACGTTGGCCGGCTTCGCTGTCTTCGGGCGCGCTGCAAAAATCCACGTTGTCTTGCAGGGCTTGATAGTCGTCCTCGCTCAAGCGCCCCAGTACCGACACTGCCAACTCCACCTCAATGACCTTGCGCAGTTGGTACACCTGTTCGCCGTCCAGGTGCTGGAAGTGCAGGTAGTTACGCAACGCGCGGCTGGCCGGTTCAGTGCCGGCCTGGTTCAGGTACGCGCCACCACTGGGGCCGGTGCGTGTACTCACCAAGCCTTCCACTTCCAGGGCCTTGAGTGCTTCACGGGCCGAGCCTTTGGAGCACTGGAAGCTTTCCATCAACTCGCGCTCGGTAGGCAGGCGGTCGCCGGGCTTGAGCGCGTCGGTGACGATCGAGCGCTTGACCGACTCGACAATCACATCGGAAAGCTTCTGGCGTTTGCGTCGTAACGGGCGGCTGAGCATGCTGTTCTATTGATCCTATTAATGCGGATTAATAGCACTTAATAACGATTGGGCGAGAGCGTCAACGCAGGGTGTCGTTTTCGGCCTGAAGTGGTCGCAAATGCGCGGGTTATTCCCAACTGCCGAGGTCGAGGCAGCGTGTGGAAACAGGCGGCTGTTTACCGAAGACGAGAAAATCGCCTACCCAGCGGTTGATGCACCCGGCGGCGGTGCCAGGCCGGGCCGGCTCCTTGAGCAGCAATTGTTCGATACCGGCAGCGACCGGCTCAGGCTCTTGGGCATTGACCAACACCATGCGTGCGACGCGTTCGGGAAACAGCGCGGCGTAGCGGCTGCCGAGCCGGGTGGCCTGCGCGTTGCCCAGGTAATTGAGTTGGGCCTCGCCCAGTTGGGCGCGCACAAATTCCATATCGCGCGCCGCTTGCTCAACGCCGTTGGCCTGGCTGAGGTCACGGGCGCTCAGTTCGATCACGTCATAGCGGTTGGTCAAGGTGCGATAGGCCTGGGTGGCGTAGGACTCCCAACGGCTGGTCAGGTGCAGGGCGAAAGTTGCGCCTTGGCCCCCTTGCGGCTCGCCACCCTGGATAAACACCACGCCTTCGCGGCTAAGTGGCTGGCGGGCGCCTACGCGGGTCAGGGCCAGGCGCACGCTGCCGCGTTTGGGCGCGGCATAGTCGCGGGGCACGTTCACACTGGCACATTGGGTGCGTTCCAGCACCTCGGGGTCTGGCCGCTCCTGGGCGGGGAAGGGGCAATCGAGCAGCCAGTCAATCGCGGTCGGCGCGATCAGTGGCTCGGCCAACGCCTTGCCGGCGATCAGGCAGAGGCCGATGCACGCCAGGTTTCTGACCAGAACGCTGAGTTTCATCAAGAGGGTCCGGGCTGCCGTGTGAGGGCGGCTTTTTTACCAAGGACCCGGGGTCAAAGAATGTAGGGTAAGTAAACGCTTTGTGTAGGAGTTTACAGTTTTATTGTCGCAGCTCCGTATTCCAGCCGCCGCCCAGCGCTTTGTACAAGGCAATGCTGGCTTGCAGCCGTGACAGCCGCAGTTGCACGTTCAAATCCTGGGCGGCGTACAAGGTGCGTTGGGTTTCCAGCACCGTCAGCAAGTCCTCGGCGCCCGCCTGGTAGCGGCTCTCGGAGATCTGGAAGGCGGCCTGGGCCTGTTGCAGTTCTTCAGCTTGCCATTGGCGTTGCTGGTCCAGGCGCGTGATGCTGCTGAGGGCTTTCTCCACATCGGCAAAGCCGTTGATGATCGCACCGCGATAGGTTTGCAGCAGCTCGTCCTGGCGGGCGCGGGCCTTGTCGCGCTCGGCGCTTAAACGGCCATTGTTGAAGATCGGCGCGACCAGCCCTGACGTTAGGGTGTAGAACGGGCTGCGCAGGATATCTTCAGCTTTATAAGCGCCGGAGCCGACTGTCGCGCCCAAGGTCACAGTGGGCAGCATCGCCGCGCGTGCCACCGTGACGTCGGCACTGGCCGCCGCCAGTTGCGCCTCGGCGCGGGCCAGGTCGGGGCGACGGCTGAGCAGTTGGCTCGGCACGCCGGCACCCATGGTGGGCCAGGTCAGCGCCTGAAACGCCTCGTTGCCCAGGTCCAGGGCCTGCACGGGCTGACCGAGCAGGGCGGCGAGGGTGATCCGCGACTCTTCGGCCACTTGCGCAATCAGCGGCAATTGCCGTTGCTGGCCGGCTACCAGGCTTTTCTGTTGGGCCAGCTCCAGGGCGGTGGCGGAGCCTGCGTTGTAGCGGGTTTGCACCAGGTCCAGCACACTGTGCGCATTGGCCAGGTTCAGCTCGGCGATCTGCTGGCGTTGCTGCGCGGCGAGGGTTTGCGCGTAGCGGTCGGCGACGTTGCTGAGCAGGGTCAGCTCCACGGTGGCCTGGTCGAACTCGCTGGCGCGCAGGCTTTGCAGGGCGCTGTCGCGGGCGGCAAAGCGGCCGCCCCAGAAGTCCAGTTCATAGCTGGCGGTGAGGTTGGCACCGAAACTGTCGACGGTCTTGTTGCTGTCGGTGGCGTCCAGCGAGGCATTGCCGTTGCCGCGCAGCAGTTTTTCACGGCTGGCGGTGAGGTTGAACTTGACCTCAGGCAGCAACGGCGCACCGGCAATCACCGCACTCGCCTGGGCCTGACGCACCCGTGCCATGGCGGCGGCCACGTCATAACTGTCGCGTCGCGCCTGGTCGATCAGGCGGTTGAGCGGCGGGCTGCCGAATTGTGTCCACCAGCGCTGGTTGGTCGCCTGCGTGGCATCGCGTTCGGCGTACTGCCAGGCGGGCGGTGGCGCGAGGCCGCTGTCGACGGTCGGCGGGTTGCCGGTACAGGCGTTGAGCAACAGGCACACACCCAGCAGGGAAGATCGTTTATTCACTGGTCAACGCCTTAACCGGATCGAGCCGGGCAGCTTTACGGGCCGGCATAAAGCCGAATACGACACCGGTGACCAGCGCACAGCCAAACGCGCCAAACACCGCCAACAGAGAAAATTGCACCGCCACCTCGGCCAGCACCAGCACGCCGCCCACCAGCAGCGCGAGGGCAATGCCGAACAGGCCACCGACCACCGAGAGCATCACCGCCTCGGTGAGGAACTGGCGCAGGATGTCGCGCTGGCGCGCGCCGGTGGCCATGCGAATACCGATTTCACGGGTGCGTTCACGCACAGTCATCAACATGATGTTCATCACACCGATCCCGCCCACCAGCAGGGAGATCGCTGCAATCGAGCCGAGCATCAGCGACAGCGTGTTGGCCGTGCGGGCTTCGGCCTGAATCATCGCGGCGTTGTTGGTCAACTGGTAGTCACGCTTGCCGTTGTGCAGCTTGAGCATCAGCTGATCAATGGCCATTTCAGCCTCGTGGACCTTGCGTGCATCGGCGGCGGCAATCGCCACGTATTCGGGGTTATAAGTGCCGAACAGGCGCACGCTGGCGGCGGTGTAGGGGATGGCGACGCGGTCGTCGCTGTCTTTATTGCCGGAGGCGGAGCCTTTTTCGGCGAGGACGCCGATGACCTGGAAAGGCACGTTTTCGATCAGGATGTATTGGCCGATCGGACTGGCGACGTTCTTGAACAGCTTTTCGCGGATACGGTGGCCGATCACCGCGACGGTAGCGCCGGCGCGCTCGTCTTCCTGGGTGAAATAGCTGCCCTCGACCACCGGCCAGTTGAAAATCTCGGGGAAGTTGACGTCGTTGCCACCCACATAGGCCAGGTAGTCCAGGTTGCCAAAGCGAACCCCGGCGTCGTTGCCGTTGACCGGCATGATGCGTTTGACCTGGGGCAGCATCGCCAGCGCCGCGACATCGCTGAGGGTCACGATACCCGGCGGCGTGCGTGGGTTGGGCGAGGAGCCGCTGAGATAGATGATATTGGAGCCGAACGCGCCCATCTGCGCCATCACCTGGCGCTTGCTGCCTTCGCCGACGGCCAGCATCACCACCACCGAGGCCACGCCAATGACGATCCCCAGCAGCGTCAGCGCGGTGCGAAAGCGATTGATCCACATCACCCGCCAGGCTGCGCGGACCGCATCGAGCAGTTCGGCTTTCCAGGCACCGTTGTGCTCGGCACCGTCGGCCAGGCGCTGGCGCAGGTCGACGGCTTGCAGCGCGTCGCTGTTGGCCGTGACCGGTACATGGGTGTCACTGTGCGCCGAGTCGCTGATGATCAGCCCGTCGCGAATCTCGATGATGCGGTTGGCCCGCGCCGCGACTTCGCGGTCGTGGGTAATCAGGATCACTACATGGCCCTGGCTCGCCAGTTCGTCCAGCAGCGTCATCACCTCGGCGCCGCTGTGGCTGTCGAGGGCACCGGTGGGTTCGTCGGCGAGGATGATGTGCCCGCCGTTCATCAGTGCGCGGGCAATCGACACCCGTTGCTGCTGGCCGCCGGAGAGTTGGTGCGGGCGGTTGGCGGTGCGGTCGGCCAGGCCCAGGCGCGTGAGCAGGGCCTTGGCGCGGGCATGCCGCTCGGTGGCGCTGATACCGGCATAGATCGCCGGCATCTCGACGTTTTCCTGGGCCGACCCGGACGGAATCAGGTGGTAGCCCTGAAACACAAAGCCAAAGGCTTCGCGGCGCAGCCAGGCCAGTTCGTCGCTGCCCAGGTGCGCGACGTTTTCGCCGGCGAACAGGTAATCGCCCTCGGTGGGGCGGTCGAGGCAGCCGAGGATGTTCATCAGCGTGGATTTGCCGGAGCCGGAGGCGCCGACAATGGCGACGAATTCCCCGGCGTGGATCGACAGGTCGATCCCGCGCAGCACGTCGACCTGCGGGCTGTCACCGCCGCCGTAGGATTTGCGGATGTTCTTGAGTTCGATCAGCGGCGTGGTCAAATCAACCCCCACTGGCGTCGGCCGGGCCGATCAGCAGGTGATCGCCTTCCTTGACGCCACTCAGCACTTCGACGCGCAGGCGGTCGCTGATACCCACGCGCACCTCGCGCTCCTCAATGGAGCCGTTTTTTGCCACCACGCGGGCGGTTTGCGTAGTGCTGCCCTGGCTGCCAAGCAAGGCCGCAACCGGCACGGTGAGCACATCCTTGACTTGGCTGGCGACGAAAAACACCTGGGTGGTCATTTCGGCCATCAGGGCATTGTCGGCGTTGTCCACATCCAGCAGCACGGTGTAGAGCACCACACGGCCGCTCCCGCTTTTGCTGGTGCTGCTGGGGCTGCCGTTGCCCTGGCTGGTTTCATTAAGGGGCTTGGGCGGGATGGGCAGGATCTGGCGCACGGTGCTGGTCCAGCGCCGGCCACCGCCGCTGAGCGTGGTGAAATAGGCGGTCATGCCGGGTTTGACGTGGCCGATGTCAGCTTCGGAGACCTCGGCCCACACGGTCATCGGCGACAACTTGGCGATGCGCAGGATCAACGGGGTCTGCTGCTGGGCGTTGAGGGTCTGGCCGACCCGCGCATCCACCGCCACCACCGTGCCGCTCATCGGCGCGAAGATGCGTGTATAGCCCAATTCAGCCTCATCGCTGCGCAGGCTGGCCTGGGCCTGGCGGATTTGCGCCTGGAACATGTCGACCCGTGCCTGGGTGGCACTCAGCTCGGCCTTGGCGGTTTGCACGTCTTCTTCGCGGGTGGCGTTACCGGCCACCAGGCGTTGCTGGCGCTGGTACTTCTGGCGCGCCAATTGGTGCTGGGCGTTCTGCTCCTGCAACTGGGCCTTGAGGTTGTCGATGGCATAGCGGCTGGCATCGAGCTTGGCCTGTTGTGTGGCCGGGTCGATTTCGACCAGCAACTGGCCTTCTTTGACCTGGTCACCGGCCTCGACATGAATCTTGCGGATTTGCCCGGATGCCTGTGCGCCCACATCGACATACCGGCGTGGTTGCAGGGTGCCCAGCGCGGTGACGCTGTTTTCAATGTTGCCGCGTGTGACGGTGACGGTGGCGAGGCTATCGCGACCCGGCGGCAGTATCTGCCAGGCCGCCAGCGCAACGATGGGAATCAGGCACGCGACTACCAGCAGGGCGCGTCGGGCGGGGCGAGGGCGTTTCATGCGTTGGTTCCAGCCGGGAAGTGTGGACCGCAGTTGCGGAGGGCTGACAGTTATACGAGAAAATTGCCCGAAGATTTAGGCGTTTACATACGAGGTAACAGCTGCGTCGAATAAAAAAAATCGACAGTTGATGCAAGACTTCTTTAAAAGTAGATGAGAATTACTATAAATTGCACGCATTCAAACTGCCATCATCCATGGCCTGTCGTCTTTCGTACTCAAGGATCAGATGCCGTCTCCCCAGACGGTCGGGAGTCATGTTGGAAAACTACTATCGCGAGCTGGTGTGTTTCCTCAACGCCAAGCTGGGCAACCGTCAGGTGGCCGAAGATGTGGTGCATGACGCCTACGTGCGAGTACTGGAGCGCGCCAGCGACACGCCGATCGAACAGCCGCGCGCGTTTTTGTACCGCACCGCGCTGAACCTGGTGATCGACGGCCATCGGCGCAATGCCTTGCGCCAGTCCGAGCCCCTGGAGGTGCTGGACAGCGAAGAACGCTTCGCCTCCAGTTCGCCCCACGCCAACCACGATCAGGCCCAGCGCCTGGCCCTGCTCGATCGTGCCCTGGCCGAGCTGCCCAGCGCCTGCCGCGACAGCTTCCTGCTGCGCAAGCTCGAGGGCCTTTCTCACCCGCAGATCGCCGAGCGCCTGAGCATTTCCCGCAGCCTGGTGGAAAAACATATCGTCAACGCCATGAAGCATTGCCGGGTGCGCATGCGTGAGTGGGACGCGCACTGATCACCGATCAGTTAAATTTTATTTCACTGTCCTCGTTTCCTATCAACACATGGCCTGTTGTTCAGGCTTTGCAGGTATTCCCGCCCCACCGCCAAGGGGCTTATCCAGAGGACACTGGAATGACACAGGCAATTGCTTCGCCCGCGGTTCACGACCTGATCGGGATCGGTTTCGGCCCATCGAACCTGGCGCTGGCCATCGCCCTGCAGGAGCGTGAAAAAGCCCAGGGCAAACTGGACGTGGTGTTTCTCGACAAGCAGGCCGACTACCGCTGGCACGGCAATACCCTGGTCACCCAGAGCGAGCTGCAGATTTCGTTCCTCAAGGATCTGGTGACGCTGCGCAACCCCACCAGCCCGTACTCGTTCGTCAACTACCTGAAGGCCCATGACCGCCTGGTGGATTTCATCAACCTGGGCACTTTTTACCCATGCCGCATGGAGTACAACGACTACCTGCGCTGGGTGGCCGGGCAGTTCCAGGCCCAGGCGCGGTATGGCGAGGAAGTGCTGGCCATCGAGCCGATCCTGCACCAGCAGCAGGTTGAAGCGTTGCGCGTGATCTCCCGTGATGCCCAGGGCGAACAGCATGTGCGCACCACCCGTTCGGTGGTGGTCAGCGCCGGCGGCACGCCACGTGTGCCCGAGGCGTTCAAGGCACTCAAGGATGACGGCCGGGTGTTCCACCACTCCCAATACCTCGAGCGCATGGCCCAGCAGCCGTGCGTGGAGGGCAAGCCGATGCGCATTGCCATCATCGGCGGCGGGCAGAGCGCAGCCGAAGCCTTTATCGACCTCAACGACAGCTTCCCGTCGGTGCAGGTGGACATGATCCTGCGCGGTTCGGCGCTTAAACCGGCGGATGACAGCCCGTTCGTCAACGAGGTGTTCTCGCCGGCCTTTACCGACCTGGTGTTCCAGCAAGTCGGCGCCGAGCGTGAGCGCCTGGTGGCCGAGTACCAGAACACCAACTATTCGGTGGTCGACCTGGACCTGATCGAGCGCATCTACGGGATTTTCTACCGCCAGAAAGTCTCCGGCATCAACCGCCAGGCCTTCCGCACCATGACCGTGGTCGAGAAAGCCACGGCCGGGTCGTTGGGCATCGAGCTGGTGCTGCGCAACAACGCCAACGGCGAAACCAGCGTCAGCCATTACGACGCGGTGATCCTGGCCACCGGCTACGAGCGCCAGATGCACCGCGAACTGCTGGCGCCGCTGCAAGCCTATATGGGCGACTTCGAAGTGGCCCGCGACTATCGGATCGTCACCGACGAGCGCTGTAAGGCCGGTATCTATATCCAGGGCTTCAGCCAAGCCAGCCATGGCTTGAGCGACACCTTGCTGTCGGTACTGCCGATCCGGGCGGATGAGATTGCCGCCTCGCTGTATGAAAACGATCGCCATCGTGGCAAGGCCCGCTCGGTGCAGGATTTGCTGCTGGCCACGGCCAGCTGACAAGCTGTACTTGTGACCTGTGGGGCTGCCTGATACTGTACAAAAAACCAGTATCGGTAGCCCTTCATGCAGTTGATCGAAAAACTCAGCATCCTCGCCGACGCCGCCAAGTACGACGCCTCCTGCGCCAGCAGTGGCGCGCCCAAGCGCAGCTCCGAGGGCAAGGCCGGGCTGGGCTCTACCGATGGCATGGGCATTTGCCACAGCTACACGCCGGACGGGCGTTGTGTGTCGTTGCTCAAGGTGTTGCTCACCAACTTCTGCCTGTACGACTGCCAATACTGCGTCAACCGCCGCTCAAGCGACGTGCCCCGTGCGCGTTTCAGCCCGGAGGAGGTGGTTACCCTGACCCTGGACTTTTACAAACGCAATTGCGTCAGCGGGCTGTTCCTCAGCTCCGGCATCATCCGCTCGGCCGACTACACCATGGAGCAGTTGGTTCGGGTCGCCAAACTGTTGCGCGAAGAGCATGACTTTCGCGGTTACATCCACCTCAAGACCATTCCCGAAGCCGACCCTGCGCTGATCGCCGAAGCCGGGCGTTATGCCGATCGCCTCAGCGTGAACATCGAACTGCCTACCGATGCCAGCCTGCAAACCCTGGCGCCGGAGAAGCAGATCGGCTCGATCAAACAAGCCATGCAGACCATCTACACCGGCGAGCAGACGGTATTCAACGAGCCGCGCGCACCGCGTTTTGCGCCGGCGGGGCAGAGCACGCAGATGATCGTCGGCGCCGATGACACCGACGACAGCACCATCCTGCACGGTGCCGAGGCGCTGTATGGCAACTACAAGCTGCGGCGCGTGTATTACTCGGCGTTCAGCCCCATCCCCAACAGCCCGAAAAGTGTGCCACTGGCCGCGCCGCCGCTGATGCGTGAACACCGCTTGTACCAGGCCGACTTTCTGCTGCGCAGTTACGGTTTCAGCGCCAATGAGCTGTTCCAAGGCCCAGGCCACCTGGCGTTGGATATCGACCCCAAGCTGGCCTGGGCGCTGGAGCACCGCGAGGTGTTCCCGTTGGACCTGAACCGCGCCGAACCCACACTGATCGCGCGCATACCCGGCATTGGCCTGCGCACCACCCAGCGCCTGGTAGACCTGCGCCGCGAACGCAAAATTCGCTTTGAAGACCTGGCCCGCATGCGTTGCGTGCTGGCCAAGGCCAAGCCGTTCTTCATCACCAGTGACTACCACCCGCAACAGGCGGACAGCACCAGCGTACTGCTGCGCGAGCAACTGCGCGACCGCCCGCAGCCGCAACAGATGGGGCTGTGGGGATGATCAGCCTGGAATGCGACAACCTGTTCAGCACCTGGCGTGAGCAGGCGCGCTGGCTGCTTAGCCATCAGGTCGACCCCAGCCAGGTGAGCTGGGGCGAGGCCGAAGTGGCGGACCTGTTTGCCACCGACGAGCCTGTACCTGAGCAGCTCGGGCCGTTTCAGGCGCGAATCCCCAAGGCGTTGCTGGAGTTGCTGGAGTCGGCCGCCTGTTACCACGGTGACCAGCGTTGGAGCCTGCTGTACGAGGTGTTGTGGCGTGTCAGCCATGGCGACCGCACCGCGATGCTGGCCGGGGACAAGTTGGGCAGTGAGTTACAGCGGCGCATCAAACAGGTCAGCCGCGAGGCCCATCACCTGCATGCGTTTGTGCGGTTTATTGCCTTGCCTGCAGAGGCTGGGCCCCAGTTGCCGGAGTATGTGGCGTGGCATGAGCCGGCCCATGACATCTTGAAGTCCGCCAGCCAGCATTTTGTCGGGCGCATGGGCCGCCATCGCTGGATGATCGCGACACCCTTGGACGGCGTGTATTACGACGGTGAGCAGTTGATTCATCAACGCCAGTGCCCTGAGGCATGGCAACAATTGGCGCAGAATGTCGAAGACCCGCACAGCGCGATGTGGCTGACCTACTACAGCCATATCTTCAACCCGGCGCGGTTGAACCCCAAGGTGATGGAAGGGCATTTGCCCAGCCGGTTCTGGAAGAATTTGCCGGAGGGCAAGCTGATACCGGGATTGATCAGCGAGGCGCGCACGGGCAAGCAGAAGGATGGGCAGGCGAAGCTGATCGGCGCCAGGACAGGCAAGAAAATTTCAAGCGGGCACGGTTAAAAACGTGGGAGCTGGCTTGCCTGCGATGGCGGTTTGTTGGTGTACATATCCGTTGCTGCGGTCAGGGCTACTTAGGGTTCCGCCCTGACGGCGGGTCACTTTTTGAAGGACCAAAAAGGTAACCAAAAAGTCCTCGCCCCACCACTCGGCACCTCGCTTAGGCTCGGTGTGCCCTCACTCCGGCTTGAATCCGTGGGCCGCCGCGATGGGCCATCCTTGGCCCAGCGCGGCTAACCCGGCGTCCTGCCGGGTTACCCACGGATTCAAGCCTGCGTTCGGCCATCGTGGTTGACGGGGCGTCTCAGATCAAAATCAAGATCAAGATCTACAGCACGGCGGCCTGAAAGCCGACCTGAGTGGTTGAAGCAAGAGCCAGATCAAGTGCAAAGCAAAAGCCTATCTACCTGATGCAGCGCAGTCTAAATGTGGGAGCGGGCTTGCTCGCGAATGCGGTGGGTCAGTCAATTCATCTGTCACTGATACACCGCATTCGCGAGCAAGCCCGCTCCCACCTTTGACCGAGTATGGCTCTGCTGTGGCTCCGGCCCTTACATCCTTTTCGCTGGCGAAGTCAGCGGTCTTTTGATCTGCGCTTGTGATCGTGATCTTGATCTGAGAGCGCCCCCCAAAATCACTGTCGGATTGCGGGCATGCCGAGCCATAGCGAGGCACCGAGTGTTGGGGCGAGGACCTTTTGGTTACTTTTGACTGGGCCGGCATTCCGGTCCTTGCAAAAGTGACCCGCCGTCAGGGCGGAACCCTACTCAGCCGTTACCGCAGCAACGGATATACACCCCGCCCGACCACCCTCCTGGTCAGCCCGTTAACATTGTGTAGATACCTATGGCTATCTCAGGCAAGGGGTATGCAGCGGTTTGAGTGAATGGAATCAGGCCAGTTCGGTCGCGGTGTTTTTGACCACCGCCAACTCCGGGTGCGCTACCAACTTATCGATGTGCAGCTCATCGTTATTCAACCAAGTCTCCGTCAGCACCCGGTAATGCTCCATATCCCGGCAGCGCATGCGCAGGCTGTAGTCGAACGGCCCGCTGATCAGTTGGCACTCGAACACCTGCGGACAGGCTTTGACGCAGGCCTCAAAGGCCTTCTGCGCCGAGCGCCCGCTTTGATTGGACAAGGCCACCAGCACGAGCAGCGACAGCCCCGGCGAAACCATTTGCACATCGATGATCGCCCCATAACCCCGGATCACCCCGCGCCGCTCCAGCTTGCGTACCCGTTCCAGGCACGGCCTGGGCGTCAGGTGTACAAGCGAGGAAAGCTTTTCGTAAGTGATACGCCCTTGATGGCGCAGCACATCGATGATCGCCTCATCGATGCGGTCCAGCGTGGGCGAAGAGTGGGGTCCGTTGGCCTTGGTATCCATGAGTTCACTTCAAACGGTTGGAAAGAAATTGCTGCAAGCGTTCGCTGTTGGGATGGTCGAGGATCTCGGCGCCGCCGTGTTCCTCGACTCGGCCCTGGTGCAAAAACAGCACTTGGCTGGACACCTGGCGGGCAAAGCCCATTTCGTGGGTGACCATCAGCATGGTACGACCTTCCTCGGCCAACGTCTGTATGACTTTGAGGACTTCTCCTACAAGTTCCGGGTCCAGCGCTGAGGTCGGTTCATCGAACAGAATAATTTCCGGCTCCATCGCCAATGCCCGTGCGATGGCCACGCGTTGTTGCTGGCCGCCGGACAGAAACGCCGGGTATTGATCGGCCACGCGGCCGGGCAGGCCGACCTTGTCCAGGTACAGGCGCGCGCGTTTTTCTGCCTCTGCCGCGCTGACGTTCAACACCCGACGCGGAGCCATGGTGATGTTTTCCAGCACGGTCATGTGGCTCCACAGGTTGAAGTGCTGGAACACCATGGCCAGGCGGGTGCGCAGGTTTTGCAGCTGCTCTTGATGGGGGGCACGGGCCCCGGCGCGGCCCTGGCGCATTTCGATGCTGATGCCGTCCAGGGTAATGACCCCGGCGTCCGGCTGTTCGAGAAAGTTGATGCAGCGCAGCATCGTGCTTTTGCCCGAGCCGCTGGCGCCGATCAGGCTGATGACGTCGCCGTTGCGTGCGTTGAGGGACACGCCCTTGAGCACTTCGTGGTCGCCGTAACGTTTGTGGATGCCTTCGACTTGAAGCTTGATCGCAGCGGTTGCCGGTTGGGCAACGGGTTCGTCAACAGGGTAAGCGGCCAGGGCCTGCGCGGACTGATTCATGGGTTAGCCTCGGGTAGGAACAAGAAAACGCATCCAGCGACGTTCGGCCAGTCGGAACAGGCCCACCAGTGCAAAGGACAGCAGCATGTAGAGCAAGGCGGCGATGCCGAAGGCCTGGAACGTCAGGAACGTTTCGGCATTCGCGTCGCGGGCGACCTTGAGGATATCGGCGACGGTGGCGGTAAACGCCAGCGAAGTGGCGTGCAACATCAGGATCATTTCATTGCTGTAGGCCGGCAGCGCACGGCGCAGCGCGGCGGGCACCACCACAAACAGGTTGAGGCGCCAGCCGTGCAGGCCATAAGCACGCGCGGCTTCGATTTCGCCGTGGGGAATGTTGCGGATCGCCCCGGCGAAGATTTCCACGGTGTAGGCGCAGGTGTTGAGCACAAACGCCAGCAGGGTGCAGTTGAGCGCATTACGGAAAAACTGATTGAGCAGCGCGTTGTCCTGCACCACCTCCAGGCTGTACAGCCCGGTGTAGCAAATCAGCAATTGGATATACAGCGGCGTGCCACGAAACAGATAGGTGTAGACCTCTACCGGCCAGCGCAACCACACGTGCTGCGAGACGCGCGCCAGCGCCAGCGGGATCGACAGCACAAACCCTGCGACCACCGAGATGATGAACAGCCACAAGGTCATGGCAACCCCGGACAACCCTGTGCCATCGCTGAACAGATAGGCCAGGCCGTATTGCTGGAACAGTTCGATCATCGCGCCATCCCCTTGATGCCGAGGTTGTAGCGCCGTTCGAGGCGCTTGAAGATGCGGTTGGAGAGGGTGGTGATCAGCAGGTACACCAGGCCCGCGAGGATCAGGAAGTACAGCGGCTCATTAGTGGTTTTACCGGCGTTTTGCGCGGCCTTGACCAGGTCTGACAGGCCGATGATCGACACCAGTGCCGTGGACTTGAGCAGCACCAGCCAGTTGTTGCCCAGGCCTGGCAGGGCAAAGCGCATCAGTTGCGGGAACAGCACCAGGTGAAAGCGCTGCCAGCGGCTCAGGCCGTAGGCGGTGGCGGCTTCCAGTTGCCCGGCCGGCACACTGAGAATCGCGCCGCGAAAGTTCTCGGTGAAATACGCGCCGTAGATAAACCCCAGGGTGATCACCCCGGCAGTAAACGGATCGATTTCAAAGTAGCCCCAGCCGAACACTTCGCTCAGGTCGTTGAGCCACAGTTGCAGGCTGTAAAAAATCAGCAGGATCAGCACCAGGTCCGGCACGCTGCGGATCAGCGTGGTGTAGAGGGTGGCGGGCACGCGCAGCCATTTGACGCTCGAAAGCTTGGCACCGGCGGCCATCAAGCCCAGGGCGAGGCTCAGGGCCAGCGCCAGCAACGCCAGCTTGAGCGTCATCCAGGCACCCTGGGCCAGCATCGGGCCGTAGCCTTGCAGGTTGAGGAATTCGTTCATTGAGGTATCTCGATCGAGCACAGAGATTAACTGTGGGAGCTGGCTTGTGTGGGAGCTGGCTTGCCTGCGATGACGGCCTGTCAGTCAACATTTACAGTGGCTGACCCACCGCTATCGCGGGCAAGCCCGCTCCCACAGGCCTATTCGTTGTAGATATCCTGATCGCCGAAGTACTTCTTCTGGATCTGTGCATAGGTGCCATCGGCCTGTACGGCGGCGATGCCCTTATTGATCAGCGCACGCAGGTCGGCGTCGTTCTTGCGCAAGCCCATGGCGATGTCCAGCGGCAAGGTCGGGTCCTTGAAGGCCGGGCCGCTCTTGTAGTCGGCGCCTTCAGGCTTGGACAGGAAGTTGAGCTGGGCTTCGAGCTTGTCGGTCAGGGTGGCGTCGAGGCGGCCGTTCTGCAGGTCGGCGTAGTTCTGCTCCTGGGACTGGTACGCCTTGATCTGCGCGCCGAGCTTGGCCAGGTGCGCACGTGCATAGGCTTCCTGCAGCGAGCCTTGCAGCACGCCGACCTGCTTGCCTTTGAGCGATTCCGGCGTGTCGCCGAAGTCGGCGTTTTTACGCGTGATCACCGAGGTGGGGCTGAGGAACAGGCGGTCGCTGAAGTCGATGACTTTCTCACGCGCCGGGGTCACGGCCATGGAAGACATGATCGCGTCGAACTTGCGCGCGCGCAGCGCCGGGATCATGCCGTCGAATTCGTTGTGCACCCAGGTGCATTTGACTTCGAGCTTGGCGCAGATGGCGTTGCCCAGCTCGATATCAAAACCTTGCAGGCTGCCGTCGGCGGCGACTGACTCAAAGGGTGGGTACTCGGGGAATACGCCGAAGCGGATTTCTTTCCAGTCCTGGGCGTGGGCGACGCTGGCGTACAGTGGCAACAGCAACGCGGCGAAGAGTGATCGCAATGGAGTCATGTGACAGTCCCTATATTTTGTAATTGATGTCAGGGCAGTGAATCGCTGGGAGCAGAGAATGCTTCATGGTGGTGCGTTTTTTGTGTCGTTTACCCCGTGCATAAAGCGCAAATTGCGCTGTTAAAAAGCGCAATGCAGCGGAATCGGCTGCGGCACGCGCAAAATCGGCTTTTGACGGTTGAAAATCCGGCCTGCCTCGGGCGCAAAGCGGCAGGCCAGAGCGGTTTCAGGCGCGCTTTTTGTGCTGTACGCGTGGCTGTTGGGCCAGGCGCGCGAACAGGTCTTTCGGGTCGGCGAGGTCCGGCACCAGTTCAAGTGTGCTGCCCACATCCAGCGCCTTGGCCACGTCCAGCACGTAACGCAGGGCCGAATAGTCTTCGATGGCAAAACCCACCGAGTCGAACAGCGTGACTTGGCGCGCGTTCTCGCGGCCAGGCTGCTGGCCATTGATGACTTGCCACAGTTCGGTCACTGGCGAATCGTCGGGCATGTGCTGGATTTCACCTTCGATGCGACTTTGCGGTTCGTACTCGACGATCACCCGGGCGCGCTCGACGATGCGGCGGTCCAGCTCGGTTTTGCCGGGGCAGTCACCGCCCACGGCATTAAGGTGCATGCCCGGTTCGATCATGTCGTCGGTGAGGATGGTGGCGTAAGCCTTGTCCGCCGTGACGGTGGTGACGATGTCCGCGCCTTTGACCGCGTCGGCCACGCTGGCGGCCAGGATCACTTTGATCGCCGGGAACGCCTTGAGGTTGGCCGCCAGCTTGGCGGTGGCCTTGGCGTCGATATCGAACAGGCGGATTTCGGTGATGCCGAGCATGGCGTGGAAGGCCAGGGCCTGAAACTCGCTTTGCGAGCCGTTGCCGATCAACGCCATGCTGCGGCTGTTGTCGCGGGCCAGGTAACGGGCCACCAGGGCCGAGGTGGCGGCGGTGCGGATCGCGGTGGTCAAGGTCATTTCCGCCAGCAGCACCGGCTTGCCGGTGTCGACATCGCCCAAGGCGCCAAAGGCCATCACCGTGAGCATGCCGGCCAGGGTGTTTTTCGGGTGACCGTTAACGTACTTGAAGGCGTACAGCGAGGCGTCGGACACCGGCATCAACTCGATCACGCCGTCCGGCGAATGGTTGGCCAGGCGCGCGCACTTTTCGAAGTCCTGCCAGCGCAGGTAGTCGGCGCGGATGTATTCGGCCATCTCGCTGATGCAGGTTTGCAGGCCTTTTTGTGAAACCAGGTAGCTGAGGTCGTTGACGTCGATATAACGGGTCATGGCAAGACTCCTTATTGAAATGAGGCGCGGGCGGGCAGGTGCACTTCCGCCAGCATGCAGCGGGCACTGCCGCCGCCGATGCGTTCGATGTTGTCGATGTTCACCACCACCGGGCGGGTGTGGCGTTCTACATGCGTGCGCTGGGCCGGGTGCAGGGCGCTCCAGGCGCTGGCCGACATCACCAGCAGCGGCTGGCCGTCGCGGTCGTGGACTTCGAGCATGTTGCCGGCGAAGGCTTCGAGCTGGTCGAAGTCGAGGGCGAGGATGTCTTTGCCGGTATCGCGCAGCGAGCGTTCCAGGCCCTGGCGCTCGTTGGTATCCGGTAAGGCTTGCAGGCACACCACCGAAAGATCGCGGCCAACACTCATCATCACGTTGCTGTGGTAGATCGGTGCGTGGTGGCGGTCGACGGCGTGGAAGACGCAGAGTTGGTAGTCGAGGCGTTCGGCGAACTGGCGCAGGGCGTCTTGGTGGGTACGCCCGGAGTGGCAGGCATAGCTGATGCGGTGCTGGCGGTCGAGCACCATGCTGCCGGTGCCTTCGAGGAAGATATTCTGTTGTTCGAGGTGGCTCAGGTCGATGGTGCTATGGATCGCAAAACGTTGCTCCAGTACTTGCAGCACGCCTTTGTTGCGCTCCAGTCGTCGGTTCTGGCCTTCCATCGGGTACAGCACCAGGCTGCCGTCGGCGTGGCTGCTCCACCAGTTGTTAGGGAAGATCGAGTCGGGCGTGTGGGGTGCCGGGGTGTCCTGCACCACCAGCACCTCCACGCCATGTTGGCGCAGGGTGTCGACATAGCCGTCGAACTCTTGCAGCGCTTTTTGCTGCGCGCTCAGAGGATCCAGTGGCTGGCGTTGGAAGCGGTTGTTGATCGCGGTGTCCGGGTTGAAGGCAAAGCGCGCCGGGCGAATCATCAAGACGGTGTTTGTGGTTTGCATGGGTGCACGAATCCATGGGTTGAGCTGTGGGGCTATTTTGTGCGTTGCGGCGGGTGAATCCCGGCTGATATAGCGGGGCGGCTCAGCCGGGAAAGCTGAAAAGTGGGGTGGCGCAGCCGAATCGGCTGGCAAGTTGAAATGCAATCAAACTGTGGGAGCTGGCTTGCTTGCGATGGCGGTCTGTCTGCGCCAGATGCGCTGACTGACAGACCGCTATCGCAGGCAAGCCAGCTCCCACATTAGTATGGTGGTGGTCGTGAAACCCGAGCCAGGAAGGAGAATGCATGTCTACCGCTGTTCGTCTTGCCCAACCCACCGATGCCGAGGGCATCAGCCAGGTTATTCTGGCGGCCTTGCACAGCAGTAATGCGCGGGATTACCCGGCGGATGTAATTGCCCGGGTTGCCAGCAACTTCACGCCCGACGCCGTGCTGGCCTTGCTCCAGCGCCGGGTGGTGCTGGTGGCGACCCAGGATCAGGTGATCGTCGCCACCGCCGCCCTTGATAGCAATGTGGTGCGCTCGGTGTTCGTCAACCCGGCGTTGCAAGGGCAGGGCATTGGCCGGCTGCTGATGATCGAGATTGAGCTGCGTGCCGTTGAAGCCGGGGTGACGGTCCTGAGCGTGCCATCGTCGCTGACGGCCGAGCCGTTCTATACCAAGCTGGGTTTTCACACGGTGCGCGACGTTTACCATGGCAACGAACGCACCCTGGTGATGGAGAAGGCCTTGTTATCGCGCCATCCCATCGGGCCATATCGAGATCGTCCGCACCGATCCCAGGTGGTGGCGCTGTGGCAGCAGGCGTTTGGCTATGACACTGCGCATAACCTGCCAAGCCTGGCAATCGACAAAAAGCTGGCGGTCAACGATGGGCTGTTCTTTGTAGCGACGGATAAGAAGGCCGTGATCGGCACTATTCTGGCCGGCTATGACGGGCATCGCGGCTGGTTGTATTCGGTAGCGGTGCACAGCGATTATCGTCGGCAGGGCTTGGGCGCTTCATTGGTGCGCTATGCCGAGCAGGCACTGACTGCGTTGGGTTGCATGAAGATCAACCTGCAGATCACCGGTGGCAATGACGCGGTAGTGGGGTTCTACGAGGCGTTGGGGTATGGGGTGGAGCCGAGGATCAGTATGGGCAAGAAGATTGCGGTGAATATTCCCAAGCAATCTTAAATATAGTGGAGATCAAATGTGGGAGCGGGCTTGCTCGCGAATGCGGTCTGTCAGCACTGAATTTGGTGACTGACATTCCGCTTTCGCGAGCAAGCCCGCTCCCACATTGGGTTTTGCGTTTGCTGGGTCAGACCTTGACGATCCAACCTTCTGGCGCTTCAACGTCACCGGTCTGCACGCCGGTCAGCTCTTTGTAGAGCGCCTGGGTGATCGGGCCCACTTCGGTTTCGCTGTAGAACACGTGCAGCTTGCCGTTGTACTGGATGCCACCGATCGGCGAAATCACCGCAGCGGTACCGCAGGCGCCGGCTTCCTTGAACAGGTCCAGTTTGTCGATGAACACTTCGCCCTCGACCACTTTGAGGCCCAGGCGGGTCTGGGCCAATTCGATCAGTGACAGGCGGGTGATGCCTGGCAGCACCGAAGGCGACTTCGGCGTGATGAACTGGTTGTCGTGGGTGATACCAAAGAAGTTGGCCGAACCGACTTCCTCGATTTTTGAATGGGTCATCGGGTCCAGGTAGATCGCGTCGGCGAAACCGGATTTCTTCGCTTCCGAACCCGGCATCAGGCTGGCGGCATAGTTGCCACCGACCTTGGCGGCACCGGTGCCTTGTGGCGCGGCGCGGTCGAAGGTGGAGATCTGGAAGTTGTGGGGTACCAGGCCGCCTTTGAAGTAGGCGCCGACCGGGATGGCGAACACCGAGAAGATAAACTCCGGTGCGGTACGCACGCCGATGTTGTCACCGGTGCCGATCACGAACGGGCGCAGGTACAGCGCGCCGCCACTGCCGTACGGCGGGATGAACCGCTCGTTGGCCTTGACCACTTGTTTGCAGGCTTCGATGAAGTCTTCGGTGGTTACATGCGGCATCAGCAGGCGTGCGCAGCTGCGTTGCATACGGGCGGCGTTCTGGTCCGGACGGAACAGGTTGATCGAGCCGTCCTTGCAGCGGTAGGCCTTGAGGCCTTCAAAGCACTGCTGGCCATAGTGCAGGGCCGTCGAGCCCTCGCTGATGTGCAGCACGTTGTCGTCGGTCAGGGTGCCCGCTTGCCACTCGCCGTTTTTCCAGGTCTGGAGAAACCGTTTGTCGGTCTTGATGTAGTCAAAACCCAGCTTGTCCCAATTGATGCTTTCGTTACCCATGACACCCTCTATCTCTGGTCAACCGCCTGGTCGAAGGCAGGCTTGTCGGTTTTTTACTGGATGGGCGCAACAATACTTCATTCTTGCTTTATGTGGGAGCGGGCTGCTCGCGAATGCAGTGTGTCAGTCGACACACATGTGACTGATATACCGTATTCGCGAGCAAGCCCGCTCCCACAGGAGAATGGCGGCAGGTCACAGGTGCAACGCGTGCCCCAAAGCTCTTAAAGCAGCTTCCTGCACCGCTTCACCCAAAGTCGGATGCGCATGGATGGTGCCCGCCACATCTTCCAGGCGCGAGCCCATTTCCAGGCTCAGGCCAAAAGCGGTGGACAGCTCGGACACACCAACGCCCACAGCCTGCCAGCCGACAATCAGGTGGTTGTCACGCCGTGCCACCACCCTCACGAAGCCGGTTTTCGACTCCAAAGTCATCGCCCGGCCATTGGCCGCGAACGGGAAGCTCGACACGATGCAGTCCAGGCCAGCCGCCTTGGCTTCGTCCGGGGTCTTGCCGACCACCACCAGCTCCGGGTCGGTAAAGCACACTGCCGGGATCGCCGCCGGGTTGAATTCGCGGTGTTTGCCGCTGATCAGTTCGGCAACCATCTCGCCCTGGGCCATGGCCCGGTGCGCCAGCATCGGCTCGCCGCTCAGGTCGCCGATGGCGTACACATTGCGCATGCTGGTCTGGCAACGGTTGTCGATCTTGATCGCCGCACCGTTCATCGCCAGGTTCAGCGCTTCGAGGTTCCAGCCCTGAGTGTTGGGTTTGCGGCCCACGGCCACCAGCACCTGATCGGTTTCCAGCGACAGCGTGTCGCCATTCGGGTCACGTACCTGCAGGCTGTTGTTTTCGAAACCGGTGACGCTGTGGCTGAGGTACAGCTTGACCCCCAGCTGCTTGAGCGATTCGGCCACCGGCAGCGTCAGCTCGCCGTCGTAGGCGGGCAGGATGCGCTCCTGCGCCTCGACCACACTGACCTCAGCGCCGAGCTTGCGGTAGGCAATGCCCAGCTCCAGGCCGATATAGCCGCCACCCACCACAATCAGGCGCTTGGGCACGCGGGTCGGTGCCAGTGCTTCGGTCGAAGAGATGATCGGCCCGCCAATCGGCAGCATCGGCAGGTTGACGCTTTTCGAACCGGTGGCCAGCAGCAGGTGCTCGCACTGAATGCGCTGGTCGCCGACGTCGACGGTCTTGCCGTCGACCACCTTGGCCCAGCCGTGGATCACCTGCACTTTGTGCTTCTTGAGCAACGCGGCCACGCCGGTGGTCAGGCGGTCAACAATGCCATCTTTCCATTCCACGCTCTTGCGGATGTCCAGGGTCGGCACATCCACTTCAATACCCAACTGCGAACCCTGGCTGTGGTGCACGGTTTGCTGGAACTGCTCGGCCACATGGATCAAGGCCTTGGAGGGAATGCAGCCGATGTTCAGGCACGTGCCGCCGAGCGCCTGGCCCTCGACCAGAATGGTCGGGATGCCCAGTTGGCCGGCACGGATCGCCGCCACATAACCGCCAGGGCCGCCGCCGATAATCAGCAGCGTGGTGTTCAATGTCTGAGGCATGCCTTACTCCAAAAACAGGCTGGCGGGTTGTTCGAGCAGGCCACGAATGGCCTGGATGAATTGCGCCGCGTCCATGCCGTCGACCACGCGGTGATCGAAGGAGCTGGAGAGGTTCATCATCTTGCGCACGACGATCTGGCCCTTGATCACCATCGGCCGTTCGACGATGCGGTTGACGCCGACAATGGCGACTTCCGGCAGGTTCAGCACCGGCGTGCTGACGATGCCGCCCAACGCGCCCAGGCTTGTCAGGGTGATGGTCGAGCCCGACAGCTCATCGCGACTGGCCTTGCCATTGCGCGCGGCGCTGGCCAAACGTGCGATTTCTTCGGCATTGCCCCACAGGCTGCGGGCTTCGGCGTGACGTACCACCGGCACCATCAGGCCCACATCGCTTTGGGTAGCGACGCCCACATGCACCGCGCCCAGGCGCGTGATGACTTGGGCTTCGTCGTCATAACGGGCGTTGATCTGCGGGAAGTCCCGCAACGCCACGACCATGGCGCGCACGATGAAGGGCAGCAGTGTCAGCTTGCCGCGAGTGGCACCGTGCTTCTCATTGAGGTGTACACGCAACTCGTCCAGCGCCGTGACGTCGATTTCTTCCACGTAGCTGAAATGCGCGGCGCGGCGGGTGGCGTCTTGCATGCGCTGGGCGATCTTGCGGCGCATGCCGATCACCGGGATCTGTTCTTCAGTGTTGCGTTCGGCGTATGGGTTGGCGGTTGCCGAAGCCTTGGTTGCACCTTGTTGCAGGTAAGCGTCCAGATCTTCGTGCAGCACCCGACCCGCCGGGCCGCTGCCCTGTACCAGACGCAGTTGAATGCCGGCATCCAGCGCGTGTTTGCGCACGGCAGGTGAAGCCAATGGGCGTTCATCGGCGGCACGGGCTACCGGAGCAGCAGCGGGCGTGGCTACCGGCTGTGTTTCAACCACTGGCGCTGTTCTGGCTTCAACCACGGGGGCTGCTTTCACCGGCTCAGCCACCACCGGCACATCCTTGGCATTCCCGGCGCCTTCCACTTCAATGCTGATCAAAATACTGCCCACCGCCATGACTTCACCCGGCTCGCCGCCCAGAGAAATCACTTTGCCGTGCACCGGCGAGGGAATGTCCACCATCGCCTTGTCGGTCATCACATCCGCCAACACCTGGTCTTCAACCACCAGATCGCCGACCTTTACATGCCATACCGACAGTTCAACTTCTGCGATGCCTTCGCCAATGTCCGGCATCTTGATAACGTGCGTGCCCATTCAGACCTCCATGACCCGTTTCAACGCCGCGCCCACGCGGGACGGCCCTGGGAAATACGCCCACTCCTGCGCGTGCGGGTAGGGTGTGTCCCAACCGGTGACGCGTTCGATCGGCGCTTCCAGGTGATGGAAGCAATGCTCTTGCACCAGCGACACCAGCTCGGCACCAAAGCCGCAGGTGCGGGTGGCTTCATGCACCACGACGCAACGGCCGGTCTTCTTCACAGAGTTGACGATGGTTTCCAGGTCCAGCGGCCACAGGCTGCGCAGGTCGATGACCTCGGCGTCGATGCCGGTTTCTTCGGCGGCGACTTGCGACACGTACACGGTGGTGCCGTAGGTCAGCACCGTCACGGCCGAGCCCGGGCGCACGATGGCGGCCACGTCCAGCGGCACGGTGTAGTAACCGTCCGGCACTTGCGCTTGCGGGTGTTTCGACCACGGTGTAACCGGGCGATCGTGGTGGCCATCGAACGGGCCGTTGTACAGGCGTTTAGGCTCGAGGAAGATCACCGGGTCGTCATTTTCGATCGAGGCGATCAACAGGCCCTTGGCGTCATACGGGTTGGACGGCATCACCGTGCGCAGGCCGCAGACCTGGGTGAACACCGCTTCGATACTCTGGCTGTGGGTCTGGCCGCCGTAGATGCCGCCGCCGCAGGGCATGCGCATGGTCAAGGGGGCGGTGAACTGGCCGGCCGAGCGATAACGCAGGCGGGCGGCTTCGGAGATGATCTGGTCGGTGGCCGGGTACACGTAGTCGGCGAACTGGATTTCTGCCACCGGGCGCAGGCCATAAGCGCCCATGCCCACGGCAACGCCGACGATGCCGCTTTCGGAGATCGGCGCGTCAAACACCCGCGAGCTGCCGTACTTGGTCTGCAAACCTTCGGTGCAACGGAATACGCCGCCGAAGTAGCCGACGTCCTGGCCGAACACCACCACGTTATCGTCACGCTCAAGCATCACATCCATGGCCGAGCGCAGGGCCTGGATCATGGTCATGGTGGTGGTGGTCATGGCGGTTTCCAATTCGATGCTGTTGTTGTGATCGTTCATGTCAGACCCCCAACTCTTGACGCTGGCGCTTCAAGTGCTCCGGCATCTCTTTGTAAACGTCTTCGAACATGGTCGCGGCGCTTGGAATCTGGCCGCCGGCCAGGGTGCCGTACTGTTCGGCTTCTTTCTGCGCCTTGACCACTTCGGCCTCAAGCTCGGCACTGACCGCCGTGTGCTCCTCTTCGGACCACTGGCCAATCTTGATCAGGTGCTGCTTGAGACGCGCAATCGGGTCGCCGAGCGGGAAGTGGCTCCAGTCGTCGGCCGGGCGGTATTTGGACGGATCGTCGGAGGTGGAGTGCGGGCCGGCGCGGTAGGTGACCCACTCGATCAGGGTTGGCCCAAGGTTACGGCGCGCACGCTCGGCGGCCCAGGCAGACGCCGCATACACGGCGATAAAGTCGTTGCCGTCCACCCGCAGGGAGGCGATGCCGCAACCCACGCCGCGTCCGGCGAAGGTGGTGGCTTCACCGCCGGCGATGGCCTGGAAGGTGGAGATGGCCCACTGGTTGTTGACCACGTTGAGGATCACCGGCGCGCGGTACACGTGGGCGAAGGTGAGGGCGGTGTGGAAGTCCGATTCGGCGGTGGCACCGTCGCCGATCCAGGCCGAGGCAATCTTGGTGTCGCCCTTGATCGCCGAGGCCATGCCCCAGCCCACGCCTTGCACGAATTGGGTGGCGAGGTTGCCGGAAATGGTGAAGAAACCGGCGTCCTTGACCGAGTACATGATCGGCAACTGACGGCCCTTGAGCGGGTCGCGCTCGTTGGACAGCAGTTGGCAGATCAGGTCCACCAGCGGCACTTCGCGGGCCATCAGGATGCTTTGCTGGCGGTAGGTGGGGAAGCACATGTCGTCGATGTTCAAGGCCAGGGCCTGGGCGCTGCCGATGGCTTCTTCGCCAAGGCTTTGCATGTAGAACGACATTTTTTTCTGACGCTGGGCGACCACCATGCGGTTGTCGAAGATCCGCGTCTTGAGCATGGCGCGCATGCCTTTACGCATGATCTCGGCGGATACGCCTTCAGCCCACGGGCCAAGGGCCTGGCCCTGGTCGTCGAGCACGCGGATCAGGCCCTTGGCCAGGTCAGCGGTATCGGCGGGTTCTACGTCGATGGCGGGTTTGCGCACCGTACCTGCGTCAGTCAGGCGCAGGTAGGTAAAGTCGGTCTTGCAGCCTGGGCGGCCCGAGGGTTCGGGAACGTGCAGGCGCAGTGGTGCATACGGCTGGTTCATGGCTTTCTACGCTCGATCTTGTGAATTTCTTGTAGTGGGCGCGCTAGCTGACAGTCAGTCTCCGGATAGGAGAAATCTTGTCCTACAAACATCATAGGCGTGGCGTAGAAGAATATTTATCTGTGTTTCATTGCGCTTAAGACCATTTGCGGATAAAAAAACTGCATAAACATAATAAACAGGTGATTTTGTCTCATGCGCAAACTGGACCGTACCGATATCGGCATTCTCAACGCCCTGCAGGAGAACGCCCGTATCACCAACGCCGACCTGGCCCGCTCGGTCAACCTGTCGCCCACACCGTGTTTCAACCGGGTGAAGGCCATGGAGGAATTGGGGCTTATCCGTGATCAGGTGACGTTGCTGGACGCCGACCTGCTGGGGCTGCACGTGAATGTGTTCATCCATGTGAGCCTGGAAAAACAGAACGAGCTGGCATTGCAGCAGTTCGAGGGCGCGATCTCGGACCGGCCGGAAGTGATGGAGTGTTACTTGATGGCGGGCGACCCGGATTACCTGATTCGGGTACTGGTGCCGACGATCCAGTCGCTGGAGCGTTTCATGATGGACTTTCTGACCAAGGTGCCGGGGGTGGCCAATATCCGCTCAAGCTTTGCGCTTAAGCAGGTGCGCTACAAGACCGCGCTGCCGTTGCCGGCCAATGGCATCAGCCTGGGTTCCTGACACAACGCAGGACAATTGTGGGAGCTGGCAAGCCAGCTCCCACAAAGGAATCGGCGCTTTTTACAGTTGGTTAAGCGGGATCTTCAGATACGTCACCCCGTTTGCTTCCGTCGGCGGCATATTCCCCGCCCGCACATTCACCTGAATCGCCGGCAGCAACAGTGTCGGCATTCCCAACCCGGCATCACGCTGGGTGCGCATCTGCACAAACGCCGCTTCATCCACCCCGTCATGTACATGAATATTGCCCGCGCGCTGCTCGGCGACCGTGGTCAGGCACTTGGCCTCGCGACCTTCAGGCGGGTAGTCATGGCACACATACAGTTCAGTCTCCAATGGAAAGGCCAGCAGTTTGCGCATCGACGCATACAACTGCCGCGCATCGCCGCCAGGGAAATCGCAACGTGCAGTGCCCACATCCGGCATGAACAGGGTGTCGCCCACCAAAATCAAGCGACCGTCGATCAGGTACGCCATGTCGGCCGGGGTATGGCCGGGCACATGCAGCGCCTGGGCCTTCAAGTTGCCGATGTGAAAGATTTCATCCGGCGCAAACAAGTGATCGAACTGCGAGCCATCGACGCGAAATTCCGGCTCCAGGTTGAACAGACGCTTGAACACATCCTGCACTTTGCTGATGGATTGGCCGATGGCGATTTTGCCGCCGAGCGTGCGGCGCAGGTAAGGCGCAGCGGACAAGTGATCGGCATGCGCGTGGGTTTCCAGCAGCCACTGCACCTGCAAACCGTGCTCACGCACAAAGGCGATGACTTTATCGGCTTGGGTGGTTTCAGTGCGTCCGGACGCGGGGTCGTAATTGAGTACCGAATCGACGATGGCGCACGGGCCGCCATCGTGTTCATAGATGACGTAGGTGAAGGTCGACGATGCCTCGTCCAGAAAGGCTTGAATCAACGCTGGCATGGCGGCGGTCCCCGGGAGCGAAAAAAGTGGTTACAATCAGTTTACGTTTACACATAATGTTTTGAGCTTAAGTGACATAAAGGACCCGAGGCAAATGGAATCTACTCTGAGTGAGGGCGAAGTCGCCCAGTTGCGTGCATCGGCGTCCAAGGCCTGCTCCTTGCTCAAGGCACTGGCCAACGAGGATCGCCTGTTGATCCTGTGCCAGTTGACCCAGGGCGAGCGCAACGTCGGCGAGCTGGAAACCATGACCGGCGTGCGTCAGCCCACCCTGTCACAACAGTTGGGCATTTTGCGTGACGAAGGGTTGGTCGCCACCCGTCGGGAAGGTAAATACATTTTCTACGGGCTGGCCAGCCACGAAGTGATTCAAGTGATGAAGACCTTGTCCGGCTTGTACTGCGGCGCGGTCATAAAAAGCTGGGCGTGACGCCATACGGCAGCGACCCTTGTGTGCATTGACGATAAAAGGCAAAAGACCATGACCGAGCAACACTGGGGACCGACCATCAGTGGCGACATCGTAGTCATCGGCGGCGGCTCGGCAGGCATCGGCCTGCTGGCCAGCTTGCTCAAACGCGACCCGCAGCTGAACATCACCCTGATCGAACCTAATGACTATCACTGCTATCAGCCGGCCTGGACGCTGGTCGGTGGCGGCGCCTACGACCTGAAAAAGACCCGACGGCCGTTGGCCGACGTACTGCCCAATGGCGTCGCCTGGGTGCAGGCCGCAGTCGCCGAATTGCTGCCCGACGAGCAAACCCTGGTGCTCGACAATGGTCAGCGCGTCACTTGGAACAACCTGATCGTGTGCCCCGGCCTGCGCCTGGCCTGGGAAAAAATCGACGGGCTGGAACAAACCCTCGGCCACAACGGCGTGACCTCCAACTACAGCTACGAACACGCGGCCTACACCTGGCAGTTGGTGCAGCAGCTCAAGAGCGGCAAGGCGATTTTTACCCAGCCGGCCATGCCGATCAAATGCGCAGGTGCGCCGCAAAAGGCCATGTACCTGTCTTGCGATCACTGGCTCAAGCAAGGCAACCTGAAAAACATCGACGTCGAATTCAACCTGGCCGGCGCTGCACTGTTTGGCGTCGCGACCTTTGTGCCGCCGTTGATGAAATACGTAGAGAAATACAACGCCCGCCTGGCGTTCAACGCCAACCTGATCAAGGTCGATGGCCCGGCCCGCAAAGCCTGGTTTGAAGTCAAAGACGCCGAAGGCAACGCCACCGTCGAAGAAAAATCCTTCGACCTGTTGCACGTGGTTCCGCCGCAAGTGGCTCCGGATTTTATCCGCCAGAGCCCGTTGGCCGACCCCGCCGGTTGGTGCGAGGTGAACCCGCACAGCCTGCAACACCTGCGCTACCCGCACATCTTCGGCCTCGGCGATGTGTGCGGCACCACCAACGCCAAGACCGCTGCCGCGGTGCGCAAGCAGATTGTGGTGGTGGCCGAAAACCTGCTGGCCCTGCGCAAACAGGCGCCGCTGCCGCTCAAATACGACGGCTATGGTTCCTGCCCGTTGACGGTGGAGAAGGGCAAGGTGGTGCTGGCCGAGTTTGGTTATGGCGGCAAGCTGCTGCCGACCTTCCCGCTGGACCCGACCCAGGCACGCCGCTCGATGTGGTTCCTCAAGGCCACGCTGCTGCCGTGGTTCTACTGGAACGGCATGCTCAAGGGCCGCGAGTGGCTGACCCGCCTGAGCAAGGTGGATTAAATGCTGCTGGCAAGTCTGTTGGGTTTATTGATGGGCCTGGTCATGGGCCTGACCGGCGCGGGCGGTGGCATCCTCGGGGTGCCGGCCTTGGTGTTGGGGCTGGGGTTGACCATGACCCAGGCGGCGCCGGTGTCGTTGCTCGCCGTGGGTGCAGCGGCGGCGGTCGGTGCCATTGACGGGTTACGCCATGGCCTGGTGCGTTACCGCGCGGCGTTATTGATCGCCTTGCTCGGTGCACTGTTCTCGCCGCTGGGCGTGTTTGTCGCGCACCAATTGCCGGAGAGTTTGCTGATGGGCCTGTTCAGCGCGTTGATGGTGCTGGTGGCCTGGCGCATGTTGCAACGCGAAAAGGTCGAGGCCGGGCCCAGCGACCATGGCGCCGCGTCCTGGGGCCAGAAAAACTGCATGCTCAACCAGCAGACCGGGCGCCTGGCCTGGACCGCCAAATGCAGTGCCACGTTGGCGGCGTTGGGTGCAGTGACCGGCGCGGTGTCGGGCTTGCTCGGTGTGGGCGGCGGCTTCCTGATCGTGCCGGCCTTCAAGCAACTGACCGATGTGCAGATGCGCGGGATTGTCGCTACCTCGTTGATGGTGATCAGCCTGATTTCACTGATCGGCGTGGCCGGGTCGATGCAGGCCGGTGTGAGCATCGAGCCGATGGGCTGGGTGTTTATCGGTGCGAGTATTGTCGGCATGTTGGTCGGTCGGCGCCTGTGTTCGATAATCCCCGCACGCGCTTTGCAGGTGGGCTTTGCCAGTCTGTGTGTGGTGGTGGCTGCGGGGATGCTGGTCAAGGCTACGCTCTGATCTCAAGGTCTAATGCATTCCAACTGTGGGAGCTGGCTTGCCTGCGATGGCATCAACTCTGTGTACCTGATGCACCGAGGTGTCTGCATCGCAGGCAAGCCAGCTCCCACAGAAAAGCAGCTTTTCAGTGCATGCAAATCCGCAGCCGACCTCATTTTCAAAACTGCATGCGGTCAACTGTGGGAGCGGGCTTGCTCGCGAATGCGGTGTGCCAGTCAATTCATCTGTCACTGAACCACCGCCTTCGCGAGCAAGCCCGCTCCCACATTTAGACCGAGTTGCATCAGGTAGATAGGCTTTTGCTTTGCACTTGATCTGGCTCTTGCTTCAACCATTCAGGTCGGCTTTCAGGCCGCCCCACGATGGCCGATCGCGGCGGCCCACGGATTCAAGCCGGAGTGAGGGCATGCCGAGCCACAGCGAGGCACCGAGTGGTGGGGCACAGACCTTTTGGTTACTTTTGGCTGGGCCGGCATTCCGGGCGTTTGCCAAAAGTGACCCGTCGTCAGGGCGGAACCCTAAGCCGCCGTTACCGCAGCAACGGATATGTACACCAACAAACCGCCACAGCAGACAACCCAGCTCCCACAGTTTTGACCGTGCCCCCATGAGACATGGCAAGATGAACGCCTCTCAGGTTTACTGGTCCCTGAGTTACGGATTTACCGACCTTGCACGTCGGCTCATCAAGGTCATGCAATGGATAAATACACCCCCCACACCTGGCAACCCCACGAGCGGCCGAGCTTGCCCGGCTCGCCGTCGACGCCGCTGCACCCTACGCACAAGCGCTGGCTGTTCGCATTGGTCGGGATCCTGGTGGCAATTACCGGCGGGCTCGGCAACGCCCTGGTGATTGCCAACCTGCAATATCTGCAAGGCGCACTGGGCGCCACCACCGCAGAAATGGCCTGGTTGCCGGCTGCTTATGTGATGACAAACGTGTGCATGAACCTGCTGCTGGTGAAGTTTCGCCAGCAGTTCGGCCTGCGCGCGTTTACCGAGGTGTTCCTGGTGCTGTATGCGCTGGTGACCTTCGGCCACTTGTTCGTCAACGACCTCAGTTCGGCGATTGCAGTGCGGGCCGCTCACGGCATGGTCGGTGCGGCGCTGAGTTCGTTGGGTTTGTACTACATGATTCAGGCGTTCCCGGCCAAGTGGCGGCTCAAAGCCCTGGTGCTGGGCTTGGGCACCGCGCAGTTGGCGCTGCCGCTTGCGCGTTTGTTCTCCGAAGACTTGCTGCAAATTGCCGAATGGCGCGGGCTGTACCTGTTCGAGCTGGGCATGGCGTTGATCTGCCTGGGCTGCGTGTTCATGCTCAAACTGCCGCCCGGCGACCGTTTTAAAACCTTTGAAAAACTCGACTTCCTCACCTTTGCCATCCTCGCCAGCGGCGTGGCGTTGCTCTGCGCGGTGCTGTCGCTGGGGCGTATCGACTGGTGGCTGGAAGCGCCCTGGATCGGCGTGGCCTCGGCCAGTTCGCTGGTGCTGATCATGGCCGGCCTGGCCATCGAGCATAACCGTGCCAACCCGATGCTGATGACGCGCTGGCTCGGCAGCGGGGCGATGATTCGCCTGGCGCTGGCGGTGGTGCTGATTCGCATGGTGTTGTCCGAGCAGTCCACCGGCGCGGTGGGCTTTATGCAGATGCTGAACATGAGCTACCAGCAGATGCACACCCTCTATGTGGTGATGCTGGCCGGGGCGATTGCCGGGCTGATGGTCAGCGCGCTGACGATCAACCCGGCGCACCTGCTGATGCCGTTGATCATCTCCCTGGCGCTGATGGCCACAGGCTCGGTGATGGACAGCTTCTCCAGCAACCTGACCCGCCCGCAAAACCTGTATATCAGCCAGTTCCTGCTAGGCTTTGGCGGCACCTTCTTCCTGGGGCCGACCATGGTGCTGGGCACCAAAAACGTACTGACCAACCCGCGTAACCTGGTGAGTTTCTCGGTGATGTTCGGCATCTGCCAGAACCTCGGCGGCCTGATTGGCGCGGCGTTGCTGGGCACGTTCCAGATCGTGCGCGAGAAATACCATTCCAGCATGATCGTCGAACACCTGACCCTGCTGGACCCACGCGTGGCGGCGCGGGTGCAGAGCGGCGGCTCGGCCTACGGCGGCGTGATCGCCGACCCGGAACTGCGCAACCTCATGGGCATTCGCAGCCTGGCCACGGCGGCCACGCGGGAGGCGAATGTGATGGCCTACAACGATGTGTTCATGCTGATCGCGATCATCGCAATTCTCACCATGCTGTGGATTTTCACCCGCAGCCTGTGGCTGATGAGTACCACCAAAGCAGCAGCCCCTCCCGTTCAACCCAGCGGCGTTACTTCATGACCGAAACCACCACCACCACGACCAACGCCATTGCCTCCACCCCGGAAGGCACGCCACCACCGGGCTCCAGCGTAACCGAGCCGCGCTCGTTGCGGGTGCGCATCGTCTCGTCGTTGGGCTTTGCCGCGATTGCCATCGTCGGTGTGTTGATCGTGCTGTATGCCTGGCAATTGCCGCCTTTCAGCAGCGCGGTGGAAACCACCGAGAACGCCCTGGTGCGCGGCCAGGTTACGATTATCGGCCCGCAACTGAGCGGCTACGTGTATGAAGTGCCGGTGCAGGACTTCCAGTACGTCAAGGCCGGTGACCTGCTGGTGCGCCTGGATGACCGCATCTACAAGCAGCGTCTTGACCAGGCGCTGGCGCAATTGGCGGTGCAGAAAGCCTCCTTGGCCAATGTGGTGCAGCAACGCAACAGTGCCGAAGCCACCATCAAACTGCGTCAGGCGGCATTGGTAGACAGCCAGGCCCAGGCACGCAAAAGCACCGCCGACTTGCGCCGCAATGAAGAGTTGATCAGCGATGGTTCGGTGTCCAAGCGCGAGCTGGACGTGACCCGCGCCGCGAATGCGCAGACCATCGCTGCGGTGGCCCAGGCCCAGGCCAACCTGGAAATCGCCCGCCAGGACCTGCAAACCGTGATCGTCAATCGCGGCTCCCTGGAAGCGGCGGTGGCCAGTGCCGACGCGGCCGTGGAGTTGGCGCGTATCGACCTGTCCAACACCCGCATCATTGCGCCGCGTGACGGCCAGCTGGGGCAGATCGGCGTGCGCCTGGGCGCGTACGTCAACTCCGGCGCGCAGTTGATGGCGCTGGTGCCGCCGCAGTTGTGGGTGATCGCCAACATGAAAGAAACCCAGATGGACAATGTGCAGGTCGGCCAGCCGGTGACGTTCACCGTGGATGCACTGAACCACCGCAAGTTTCACGGCACGGTGCAGCATATTTCCCCGGCAACTGGCTCGGAGTTCAGCCTGCTGCAGGCCGATAACGCCACCGGCAACTTTGTGAAGATTGCCCAGCGGGTGCCGGTGCGGATTACGGTGGACCCGGATCAGGCCGAGAGCGAGCGCCTGCGGCCGGGGTTGTCGGTGGTGGTGAGTATCGACACGGCGGGGCGCCTGAAAAACAGCCCGCCTTGACACCATGCTGATCAAAAATGTGGGAGCTGGCTTGCCTGCGATAGCGGTTTGTCAGGTCCAGGTGTGCAGGCTGACACACCGCCATCGCGGCGGTGCGACGATTCGACAAGCCCGGCTCCCACAGGGTTTTTTGGGGTTATAAAGGTTGGTATTTCAGGGTGAAATTGAGGTGAGTTGACTGGCCTTTTTCCAGCAGCTTCAGGCCGGGCCTGCCCGGCAGGTGATGCGCATTCACCGGATGACTCACCGGCTCGATGCAAAAGAACCCCAACCCCGGCGGGCAGAACAGCAGGTAGTAATCGGCGCCGCTGGCCTGGCACTCCAGGGCATAGCCCAGCTCCGGTTGTTCGATGCGGCAATGCCCGTCCCACTGGCAAAACCCATTGTCCACCAGGCCTCCTGGCAGCCCTTTGAGTTGAGTGAAATCCCATTCGGCAGGCACTGGCGCCAACCCGGTCGGCAGCTTGGACGCATCACTCATCCACACCTGCGACGCCTTGGCCTGCAACCGCGTGCCCGGCCTGCGCGGCAAATACGGATGCAATCCCAAGCCATGCCACGCGGCTTTTTCGGCCAGGTGCGTTACACGCAACTCAATACTCAGCTCGCCGCCACGCAAGCGAAACCGCTGCTCGGCGCGGTAGGCAAACGGCGTCTCACACACCACCTCCAGCACCACTTCATCCGCCGTCTGGCGCACCACCTGCCACGCCTGCTGCCAGGCCGAACCGTGAATCGGCAGCGAGTCGAGCGGGCTGTTGGGCGTGAGTGCCAGCCAGCCGTCAGGGGTGTCGAAACCGCCTTGGGCAACCCGGTTGGACCACGGCGCCAGTGGGTAGCACGCGAGCTTGCCCGGCAAGCCGGTATTCACGGCGTGTTCGTCGCTATGGCGTAATAGCGGCTGCCCGGTGGCGCGCACCGTCCAGTTGACGATGCTGCCACCCACGTCCGGGGCCAGGGTGAGCTGAGTCAAGTTGTCTTCAAGTTCAATCATCAGAGCACCAGATGCGGCAACCAAAGTGACAGAGCGGGAATGTACGTCACCGCCATCAAGACCAGGAACAGTACCGCATAAAACGGCAGCAGCGCCGCCACGGTTTTCTCGATACTGACCTTGCCCACCGCCGCGCCCACAAACAGCACTGCGCCCACTGGCGGAGTGATCAGGCCGATGCCGAGGTTCACCAGCATGATCATGCCGAAGTGCACCGGGTCGACGCCGATACCGAGAACCACCGGCAGCAAAATCGGGGTGAGGATCAAAATCAGCGGCGCCATGTCCATCACCGTGCCGAGCATCAGCAGCATCACGTTGATGCACATCAGGATCACGTAGCGGTTGTCCGACAGGGTCAGGAACAGCGTGGTGATTTTTGCCGGGATCTGCATCAGGGTCATGATGTAGCCGAAGCTGGCGGCAAACGCGATCAGGATCATCACAATGGAAATGGTGCGCACCGTGCGGTGCATCAGCTTGGGCAGCTCGCGCCATTTGTAGTCGCGGTAGATGAACATGGTCACGAAGAACGCCCACAGCACGGCAATCGCGGCCGACTCGGTGGCGGTGAAAATACCCGAGAGGATGCCGCCCAGGATGATCACCATGGCCATCAGGCCCCAGAGCGCATCGGCGGCGATCTTCAGCGCTTGTTTGAGCGGTATGACTTCACCCTTGGGGTAGTTGCGTTTTTTCGCGAAGATCAGGCACAGCACCATCAGGCACGCGCTCATCAACAACCCAGGCACCACGCCGGCCATGAACAGCGAGGCGATCGAGACCGTGCCGCCGGCCGCCAGGGAGTAGAGCACCGAGTTGTGGCTGGGCGGCGTCAATAAAGCCTGCACCGAACCGCTGACAGTGACGGCGGTGGAGAACTCGCGGGGATAACCCTGGCGCTCCATTTCCGGAATCAACACCGAGCCGACCGAGGCGGTATCCGCCACCGACGAGCCGGAAATCGCGCCAAAAAACGTCGACGCCACGATGTTCACCAGCGACAGACCACCGCGCACAAACCCCACCAGCACCCCGGCAAATGCCACCAGGCGCCGCGACATGCCGCCCTCGGCCATGATCGCCCCGGCCAGCACAAAGAACGGAATCGCCATCAGCGAAAACTTGTTCACCCCGCCCGCCACCTGAATCATCAAGGCCTGGAACGGGATGTCGATCCACCACGCGCCGATCAGCGCCGACAGCCCGAGGGCGTAGGCCACCGGCATGCCGATCAGGATCAAGGCGATAAAACTGCCCAGCAGAATCAATGCGTCCATCAGGCAGCCCCTTCGTTTTCTTCAACCAGGTCGAAGCGCACCACGCGGCGCTGGCTCTGGTCACCGAGCAAGAGTTTTTCCAGTACGAATACCAGCGTCAGCAGCCCGCCAATCGGGATCGGCATATAGGTGATGCCCACACGCAGGGTGGGGATCGCACTCATGAATTGGTTCCAGGTGGACAGGCACAACTTGGTGCCCCAGACGGTCATGAACAGGCAGATGGTGGCCATCAGCAGTTGCGCGATAAAACCGACTATTTGCCGTTGGCGCGGTGGCAGGCGGTCGGTGACCACGGCCACTGACATATGCGCGCCGGCACGGTAACTGGCTGCCGCGCCGACAAAAGTGAATACCAGCATCAGCAGGATGGCGGTAGGCTCCGGCCAGCTTGCGCCGGTGCCGAGAATGTAGCGGGCGAAGATGCCCCAGGGAATGATCAGCGCGACCCCGAGCACCGAGAGGCCGGCGACCCAGATGCAGGTCATGTAAATGCGGTCGTTGATGCGCAACACTAAATTCTTCATGGCGTTCACCGTAACCGGGCGCGTCGATGCCGACCGCGCCGGGCCTGACTGGAGGGAAGGGTGATTACTCGACCGCGTCGATGCGCTTGATGATGTCGGCGTAAGCCGCACCGTATTTGGCGCGAACCGCTGCGGTGGCGTCATAGAAGGGTTTCTTGTCGACTGTGATGAACTCGACGCCAGCCTTCTTGAGCTTTTCTTCGCTGCTGGCGGACTTGGCGTCCCACAGCGCGCGCTCATCAGCCTGGGCGACCTTGGCGGCTTTTTTCACCAGGTCTTGCTGGGCGGGTGTGAGTTTGTTCCAGGTGATTTTCGACATCACGATGGGTTCGGGCAGGATCAGGTGTTCGGTGAGGGTGTAGAACTTGGCGTTCTGGAAGTGGTTGTGCTCCAGCATGGTCGGCGGGTTGTTTTCCGCGCCGTCGATGACGCCGGTCTGCAAGGCGCTGAAGATTTCGCCGGTGTCCATGGCAATGCCGTTGGCGCCCATCGCATTGAAGGCTTCGATGAAGATCGGGTTACCCTGGACGCGAATTTTCATGCCCTTGAGGTCTTCGATCTTGCGCACCGGCTTCTTGGTGTAAAGGTTGCGCGTGCCCCCGTCCATCCAGGCCAGGGCCACCAGGCCGAACTCGGAGTCGGTGATCTTGGCGAGGATTTCATCGCCGATCTCGCCGTCGATGATTTTGCGCATATGCGCCTGGTCGCGGAACACGAACGGCAAGTTGAACACGTTCACGTCCGGCACCACCGGCCCGACGATACCGAGGCTGACGCGGGTCATCTGCACCGCGCCGACCTGGGCCTGTTCGACCACTTCTTTTTCCGAGCCCAGCACACCGCCCGGGAAGTATTTAAAGGTCAGTTCGCCATTACTGGCCTGAGTCAGGGCCTTGCCCATGTTCTCTTCAGCGACGACGGTAGGGTAGCCGGCGGGGTGGATGTCGGCGAATTTGATTTCCAGCGCGTGGGCGGCGCTGCTAAGGGTGAAGATTGCGGCGGCGAGCAAAGTGCGTTTGAAGTCCATGGGGTGTCACTCCTGTCTTATTGTTGTTGTATTCAAGGCACAGCAATGCAGCTAGAGGGTGAATGTGGGCTCCGGCAATCCGCTGACGCCGGGGTTGAGGGCAAACACGCCGCCGGCGACTGACTGCTCACTGTGGTCATCACGGATCGAGGTGACGAACAAAGTGTCCAGCCGGCTGCCGCCGAAGGCGCACATGGTGGGTTTTTTGACCGGCACGCTGAGGGAGCGGTCCAGGCGGCCATCCGGGGTGAAGCGATGAACCAGCCCGGCGTCGTTGGCGCAGATCCAGTAGCAACCCTCGGCGTCGACTGCCGCGCCATCGGGGCGCCCGAGGAACTGATGCATGTCGATAAACACGCGGCGGTTGGAAGGTGTGCCGGTGTCGATGTCGTAATCGAACGCCCAGACCTGCTGCACCAGCGGGTGTGAATCCGAGGCGTACATCGTGCGGCCGTCCGGGCTGAAGGCCAGGCCATTGAGGGTGATGAACCCGTTCAGTTGCGCATGGGGCGCGGCGCCTGACGCATAGCGGTAGAGGGTGCCTTCGGCCGCATTCAGGCCCATGTTCAGCACCATGCTGCCAGCCCAGAAACGGCCCTGGCGATCACAGCGGCCATCGTTGAGGCGCATGTCCGCGCGCGGGTGCTTGATGCTCGCCAGGGGCGTGGAGTCGAGGCTGCCGTCGTTATGCGGGGTGAGTTGGAAAAACCCGCTTTCCATGCCCGCGACCCAATTGCCCGCGTCGGTGCGGGCAATACAGGCGAGCATCTGCGGGGCTTTCCAGGCGGTGACGTGGCCGGTGGCGGCGTCCCAGCGTTGCAGGCCGCCGTTGGGGATGTCCACCCAGTACAGCGCGTTTTCCTGCGGCACCCACACCGGGCATTCGCCCACGGCATTGCGGGCGTCGACGATCAGTTCAGCGGTCATGGCAACTCATTCCCTTGGGTTGATGTGCGTTCAGTCACCGAACGGCCCTGCAGCGCAGAACGCGCCGCCCTGGTAGACCGCGGCCGGGTCGTCGGCGGCCACTGGCGGCTGGGCTTCGACTTTGGCGCGGAACACTTCGGAGCTGTCCTTGGGGGCAAAACCCAGGTGCGCGGCGTAACGGTTGTCCCACCAGGTGTCGAGGTTATCCGACATGCCGTAGACCACGGTGTGGCCCACATTCGGGGTGTACAGCGCACGCTCTAGCAGTTGGGTCAGGTCATCGAAACTCAGCCAGGTATGCATCATCCGGCGGTTCTGCGGTTCCGGGAACGAGGAGCCGATGCGGATGCTCACGGTCTCGATGCCGTAGCGGTCGAAGTAGAAGCTGGCCATGTCTTCGCCGTAGGATTTGGACAGGCCGTAGTAGCTGTCCGGGCGACGTGGGGAGTGGGCGTCGATGTGTTCGTCCTGCTTGTAAAAGCCGATCACATGGTTGGAGCTGGCGAAGATCACGCGTTTAACGCCATGGCGGCGGGCGGCTTCGTAGATATGGAAAATGCCGCTGATGTTGGCGCCCAGCACCTCTTCGAAAGGGCGCTCCACCGACACACCGCCGAAATGCAGGATGGCATCGACGCCTTCCACCAGCTGGTGCACGGCTTGTTTGTCGGCCAGGTCACAGGGCTGCACTTCTTCAAACTCGCCGGCCGCCGGGGCCATGTTGGCGATGTCCGACAGGCGTAATACCTGAGCATAAGGGCGCATGCGTTCGCGCAAGACTTTGCCCAAACCGCCGGCGGCGCCGGTGAGCAGCAGGCGGTTGAATGGAACGGCTGTGGTGGTGGTCATGGGAATTCCATTGTTGTTGTAGGTTGTCGTATGACTATGTGGAAATAGTGTTAGGGATTCCCGAGGTTGTCAACATTCTTGCAGCCAAGTCAGATCTAATGTGGGAGCAAGTCGAATCGTCGCACCGCCGCTCCCACAGGGGATCTTCTTCTGCTTGTAGATCGAGCCCTAGAGCAACGAGATCGGGTAGCTAATAAAGATCCGATTTTCATCAAACTCGTTGTTGCTGAAGTCCCGACGCATGGTCGAGTTGCGCCAGCGCACATTCAAATCCTTCAGTGTGCCGCTCTGCACGGTGTAGGCCAGCTCCGACTCACGGCCCCATTCCTTGCCATCGGTGATGGCGCCGGTGTGTACGTTATTGCCGCTGATATACCGGTTCATCATGGTCAGCCCCGGAATGCCGAGCACCACGAAGTTGAAGTCATGGCGTATCTGCCAGGATTTTTCCTTGGCATTGTCGTAGCTGGCGTTGTAGCTGTCGTTGGCCAGGGTGCCGCCGCTGGTGCCGTTGACCCGCATCCACAGGCTGTCGCCGGTGAGTTTTTGCAGGCCCACATAGAAGGCGTTGCCTTTGTATTTGGCCGAGAGCAGGGCGGAATAGGTTTTGTTGTCGAGGTTGCCAGCCAGCGCGCTGCCGTCTTCCTTGCCATTGAAGAAGCCGAGGTTGGCGCCAAAGGTCCAGTCGCCGACCGGCTGGCTGTGGGTCAGGTTCAGGTACTGCTGCTGGTAGATGTCGGTGAGTTCGGCGTACCACACGCCCACCTGGGTGCGTTTGTCGTTGAAGGTGTATTCGCCGCCGCCGAAGTTGAAGCGGTCGGAGGTGAACGCGGCTTTGCCGTTCATGAACATGTCTTCCATGCTCGCGTCGTTGCGCGGGCTGTTGCCGCGAAACTGGCCGCCGTAGAGGGTCAGCCCGGCGATTTCATTCGAGGTTACCTGGCCGCCACGAAAGGTCTGTGGCAAGGAGCGGCCGTCGTCCGAGCGCAGGATCGGCAGCACCGGCATCCATTCGCCGACTTTCAGTTCGGTTTTGGACAGCCGGGTTTTCAGCGCTACGCCCAGGCGTCCGAAATTGTCGGCAGGGCGGCCGTCGCTATGGATCGGCAATAGCTGGGTGCCCCCTGTGCCTTTACCGCCGTCGAGCTTCTGCGAATACAGGCCCAGCACATCAATCCCGAAGCCCACGGTGCCTTGGGTAAAGCCGGATTTGGCATCGAGAATGAAGTTCTGCGTCCATTCCTCGGCCTTGGCCTGTGGGTACGTGGGGTTGGTGAAGTTGCGATTGAAGTAGGCATTGCGCAGGTTAAGCGTGGCTTTGGCATCGTCGAGAAAACCCTCTGCCTGGGCACAGAGGGGCAGGGCGAGTGCCAGGCTGCTGAAGCTGATAAGACCGATACGCGAGGAGGAATTGCGGGCGAATTGAGGCACAGTGAAGCTCCCTTTCGTTTTGTTGTTTTTATTATTTGTTATACGTTGTCGTACAACATCGCGAGGGATATTTGCGGGGTTTTCGAGGGCTGTCAAGCAGAAGTTATACGACGACTAGGTCGGTATCGATAAAGAGCGGGCACGGTCCATGTGGGAGCGGGCTTGCTCGCGAATGCGGTATGTCAGTCAAAAAATAGAGTGACTGGTCCACCGCATTCGCGAGCAAGCCCGCTCCCACATTTTGACCGAGTTCGACTTGAGCTTTGCGTGGGGTCAGCCAGCCATCACCATCGGCGGCAAGGTGCCCAGCAGGGACACCGCGGCTACTGCTGCAATACCCAGCAACCATTCGAGCATCACACTGGCCTTCAAACTGCCCAGTCGCTCCTCGCAGCGTTCGATTCGCAATCGGTTCAGCAGCGCCAGCGCCAACATACCCAGCACCAGCAGCACCTTGATCAACAGAATCAACGCAAACCCGTTAAATACCGGCGTGGGCCACAGCTGGCCGGTCAGCACGCGAACATTGATCAAACCCGTTACCAGCAAACCTGCAACCAGGCCATAACCCACGCCACTGAAGCGCTTGAGGATCGGCTCCAGCGCAGGCCTTGGTGACAGCCGCAGGATCAGCACCAGCAGCAGCAAACCGCCCAGCCAGGCGCCGACGCACACCAGGTGTACCACTTGATTGAGGATCAACAATTGCCCGCTCAGCCCATTGAGCATGGCGCCATGGCCGACCGGTGCCAGCGTCGCCAGCAACAATGCGCTCAACGGCATCCGCAAGGCCGGCCAGGGTTTGAGCAACACCACCACCAGCAGCAGGTTCAGCAACAGATGCCAGGCCCACACCTGGCCGAAAAAGGTTTTGCCCAGCACCAACTGCACCGTGGCCGGTTGCAGCGCCGCGTCCCAACTGCCCGCCATGCTGGCGGTGATCAACAGTAGCCACGCTATACCCGAGAAAAACCCCAGCCAGGCCAGGGCGCGGGTGATGCGCAGCAGTTGCCGGTCGAGTGCCGGTTGCACTTCGTTGCCTAGCAGCCAGGGCCTGAAGGCACAGGCCCCGAACATCAACAGCACGACGATGAAATGCACGAAACGGCACAGCACCAGCAGGGTTGCCATGGGTTATTGGCCGACCTTGAAACTGTATTCACCGTTGCTCTTGTGGGTGTCGACCGAAACCGCATTCCACACCACTTTGTAGTTACCCGCGGCCAGCGGCGCGGCGGGTTTGACCACCAGGGTTTTCTTGTCGGCGTCCGGGGTTTCCAGGCCTTTGATGGCGACTTCGGTGCCGTCTTTGCTCAGGGACACTTTGGTGAACGTGGCCTCGACGCCTTCGCTGAAGGTCAGGCGCAGGTCGGCGGGTGCGGCAACCGTGCTGTCGGCCGCCGGTGTCGAACTTTTGAGGTGAGCGTGGGCGAAGGCTGCGGAGGCGCCCAGCAGGGAAGCGAGCAGGGTGACAGTGGTGAGGGCTTTCTTGATCAACATTGTTCAGTACCTTCAAGTGAGTGAGTCGGTAATGCCATGTGCAACAAGGGAAAGGGTTTGCCTTCGCCATCCAGCGGCGAGCGCGCGACCTGGATAAAACCGTAATGCAGATAGAAACCCACGGCCTGTGGGTTTTGTTCGTTGACGTCCACGGTCAGCGTGTCGTGACGGGCGCGGGCATGGTCGAGCAATTGGCGGCCGACGCCCTGGCCACGGCGCTCGGGGTCGATAAACAGCATTTCGACGTTATTCCCGCCAGTGCCGATAAAGCCGGCGATGCCGTGGTGGTCTTCATACACCCACACGTCGAGGGCCGGCATCGGCAGGTAGGTGTCGCGCACCAGCGGCAGCAAACGCTGAATGTCATCCTCGGGGAGGAAGTCATGGGTGGCCCGCACCGAACGCTCCCACAGTGCTCCGAGCACCGGGTCGTCGGCGGCCACGCGAGGTCGAATAGTCATTGCAATGATCCTTCAAGTGGACCGAGATCCTAACCAATCCGTTTTTGGTGGGGAAGGTTCGCGTAGGAAGTTTCATTACTCGGCGGCGAACCGCAGCCTTTTAATCCGGTACATATCGCTGTCTGCGTGGCTGAGCAGGGTATCGGCGTCTGTACCGTCGGCCGGGTAAAACGCCATGCCCACACTGCACGACGGCATCTTGACCGGGTCAAACTCAGCGCCCAGCGGCTCGGCCATGGCCGCGAGTATCTGCGCCACTTTGGCGCTAACCGTTTCGTGCGACTGCACATCGGTCAACAACACCGTGAATTCATCACCGCCCATGCGCGCCACCAGGTCGCTGTCACGCACGCAGCGTTCCAGCCGCCGTGCAATCACGCAGAGCACGCGATCGCCCACCGCGTGGCCATGCACATCGTTGATGGCCTTGAATTCATTGACGTCCAGAAACAGCAACGCCAGCCGGGTGTTATCACGCCGTGCGGTGTACAGGGCCGACGCCAGGCCATCGTTGAACAACGAGCGGTTGGTGAGCGCCGTCAGCGGGTCATGGTGGGCGAGGAAGCGCAGTTCCTCCTCGGCCTGGGTGAGTGCCGTGACGTCGCGCGCCACGCCGATGCGCGCGCCGACTTCTTCGGACCAGAACGCCGCCCACAGGATGTGCACGACACCGCCATCCTTGCGCAGATAACGGTTGCGAAAATCCACGTGGGGCCGGCCATTCATCACCCGCACAATCGAGGCGCGGGTGCGCGCCAGGTCTTCGGGGTGCATGTAGTCGGTGATGGGGGTGCCGGTCAGTTCGTCGGCGCGGTAACCGAGCAGGGTTTCGCAGGCATCACTGACGAAAACGATGAGGTTTTCACTGTCGACCACGAAGACCGTGTCCAGCATCAGGTGGATCAATTTCGGGTAGAGGGCGTGCAGGTCAACGGCCATAGGTCAGGAGTGTCCGGTTCAGATGCGCCGATCATAGCCCGATAACCCAGGCTGACGCCTTGCAATACTGCGGACTTTGCGGCGCTGGCGCCGATCTGGCGATCAACGGCGTGTAGCCTAATGAAGCGGTTCATGATGTGATGCTTGAAAATGAATTGTATTTAAAAGTGACTGGGGCTCCACCATCCATGGGCAATCACAAGATCGGCATCCGGCGCAGCAACGTCGAGAAAATCCTGCTGGCGGCGGAGAAAGTCTTCGCCGAGAAGGGCTATGGCAGCACGGCCATGGCCGACATTGCCGAAGAAGTGCAACTGCCGCGCTCCAACCTGCATTACTACTTCACCACCAAAAGCGAGCTGTACAGCGCGGTGCTGTTCGACCTGCTGGACCTGTGGAAACAGGACGCCCTGAGCTTTGAAACCTTCGATGACCCACGGGTGGTGCTCAGCAGTTATATCCGCGCCAAGATGCAGCGCTCGCGCACGCGGCCCTATGGTTCGAAAGTCTGGGCGAATGAAATCATCCACGGCGCGCCGACCCTCGGCGAGGCGCTGGATGAAAGCCTATACGACTGGGCCAAGATGAAGGAGGCGAAAATTCGTCAGTGGGTGGAAGACAAACGCATCCTGCCTGTGGAGCCTTCAAGCCTGCTGTATATGATTTGGGCCTCGACTCAGCACTATGCAGATTTTGATCATCAGGTGAAGATCTTGAATGATCACCAGCCGCTGTCGGACAGGCAGTTCGAGAAGGCGATTCAGACGGTGACCAGTGTGATTTTGCGTGGCATTGGCTTGGAGCCTTGAGGTGCGTGGTGGGGCTGACGGCCTCTTCGCGAGCAAGCCCGCTCCCACAGTTGATCGCATTTTGCCTGAAGAAATGCAGTCGAATGTGGGAGCGGGCTTGCTCGCGATGGCGGTCTAAAGGGCTACACAGCCTCGCGGTAAGGGTTACGCGGATCCTGCGTCCAATTCAAAAACGGCTTGCCCGTTTCCATCGGCACCATCTCGATGCAATCGGCCACCGGGCAGGTGATCTGGCACAAATTGCAGCCGACGCACTCATCATCGATCACCTCGTATTTGTGCGTGCCGTCCGCCTGTTTCAAGCTGGCAATCGCCTGGTGTGAGGTGTCCTCGCAGGCAATATGGCAACGCCCGCAGCCGATACACGCCTGCTGATCAATCTTGGCAATCACCTGATAGTTGATGTCCAGGTACTTCCAATCCGTGGTATTGCCCACCGCCCGCCCGGAAAACTCCTGCAGGCTGGTGTAGCCCTGGCTGTCCATCCACCGCGACAGCCCGTCCTTCATCTCTTCCACAATCCGAAACCCATGCAGCATCGCCGCCGTGCACACCTGCACCGCGCCGCAGCCCAGGGCGACAAATTCCGCCGCATCACGCCAATTGCCGATGCCGCCGATGCCGCAGATCGGCAGCCCTTGGGTCTGCGGGTCGCGGGCGATTTCGGCGACCATGTTCAACGCAATCGGCTTGACCGCCGAACCGCAATAACCGCCATGGGTACTTTGCGTGCCGACCACCGGCAGGGCGACCATGCGCTCCAGGTCCACGCTGGTGATGGAGTTGATGGTGTTGATCAGCGACACCGCATCCGCGCCGCCGCGATACGCCGCGCGCGCCGCCACGCGAATGTCGGTGATGTTCGGCGTGAGCTTGACGATCACCGGCAGCGAGCAGTAGGTCTTGCACCAGCGCGTCACCTGTTCCACATACTCCGGCACCTGGCCGACCGCTGCGCCCATACCGCGCTCGGGCATGCCGTGGGGGCAGCCGAAGTTCAGCTCGATACCATCGCAGCCGGTGGCCTCCACCAATGGCAGGATATTTTTCCACGACTCTTCCACGCACGGCACCATCAGCGACACGATCAGGGCGCGGTCGGGCCAATCCTTTTTCACTTGGGTGATTTCCTGGAGGTTGATCTCCAGGGAGCGGTCGGTGATCAGCTCGATATTGTTGATACCCAGTACTTCGCGGTTGGCGCCGTAGTGCGCCGAGTAACGGGAGGATACGTTGACCGCCGCCGGGTCTTCACCGAGGGTTTTCCACACCACGCCGCCCCAGCCGGCTTCGAAGGCGCGGACCACGTTGTAGGCCTTGTCGGTGGGCGGCGCGGAGGCCAGCCAGAATGGATTAGGGGCTTTGATACCGGCGAATACAATCGAGAGATCGGCCATTACGCAGCCTCCACGTTCAGCATGAGTTGGGCGTGCATGGCTTCGGCGGCCAGCTTGCCGTGTTGCACCGCCTGTACGGTGAGGTCCTGGCCGAGGCTGACGCAATCGCCACCGGCATAGACGCCTGGGATACTGGTTTGCAGCTGTTCGTCGACGAAGATGCGTTCGCCCACACGATGCAGTTGCTGGGCCAACGGGTCGTGCAGTGCCTTGTTGTCAAAACCCTGGCCGATGGCTTTGAAGATCGCGTCGCAGGCCAGTTCAAAGGATTCACCAGTTGGCTGCAGGCGACCGTTGTCCATGCGCGTGCGCAAAAAACGCATGCCGCGTACACGGCCTTGATCATCCAGCAACACTTCATCCGGTTGAGCCCAGGTCAGCAGCCGCACCTGATTGGCCTTGGCAATCTCCTGTTCATGGTGAGTGGCGCCCATATCGGCCAAGCCACGGCGATACACCAGGTTCACATCGCGGGCGCCCAGGCGGGCCATTTGCACGGCCATGTCGATGGCGGTGTTGCCGGCGCCGAGCACGATGCAGCGGTCGGCCAAGGGCAGTTGGCTGAGGTCATCGGCCTGGCGCAGTTCGCGGATATAGTCGGTGGCGGCGAGCAGGCCGGGTGCGTCTTCATGGGGCAAGCCCAGCTGTTTGCTGGCAGCGAGGCCAAGGCCCAAAAATACCGAATCGAATTGCTGGTGCAGGTCGCTCAAGGTCAGGTTGCTACCCAGGCGCTGGCCGTGGCGGATCTCGATGCCACCGATCTGCAACAGGAAATCCAGCTCCTTCTGGGCAAAATCATCCACCAGCTTGTACTTGGCGATCCCGTATTCATTCAGGCCGCCGGCTTTTTCCCGTGCTTCGAAAATCACCACGTCATGGCCATGCAGGGCCGCGCGGTGGGCGCAGGCCAGACCCGCAGGCCCGGCGCCGACCACGGCGATGCGTTTGCCGGTCGGTGCAGCGCGCTGGAACGGGTGTTCGCGAAAGTGCGCGTTGTCGATGGCGTAGCGCTGCAACAGGCCGATCAGCACCGGCGCGCATTCCTCGGCGTTGTTACGCACGCAGGCTTGCTGGCACAGAATCTCGGTGGGGCACACGCGGGCGCAGCTGCCACCGAGGATGTTGGCCGAGAGGATTTTCTGCGCGGCGCCTTGCACGTTCTCGGTGTGGATATTGCGGATGAACGACGGGATGTCGATTTCGCTGGGGCACGCATTCACGCACGGCGCGTCGTAGCAATACAGGCAGCGCGAGGCTTCCAGTTGGGCCTGGCGGGCGTTGAGGGGCGGCGCCAGGTCGGTGAAGTGGCTGGCGAGTGTGGGCCCATCTTCATGGGGATGGGGGAGGTGGGTCAGGGTCTGGATCACGGTGTTGGCCTCACGGTTGTTGAGGTGCTGCCTCTGATGGGCATTGGGTTTTATGTCGCCTGTGCTGGCCTCTTCGCGAGCAAGCCCGCTCCCACACTCCACTGCGTTTATTCAGTTGAAATGGGATCGAACGTGGGAGCGGGCTTGCTCGCGAAGGCGGCTTTAGCGGTTAACAGCTACCGGTTTGGAATGTGCTGCCCGCTTGCTCAACTGCTCAAACACCGCCGGGTACGCCGGCCGTTCCACATACCGCCCGGCACCGCGCTCGGCGCGTAAATCACCATCGGCCCACACCAGCTTGCCCTGGCTGATGGTGTGGCTCGGCACGCCGCGTACGGTCTTGCCTTCGAAGATGTTGAAGTCGATTTGCTGATGGTGGGTCTTGGCCGAAATCGTGCGCGTGCCCTGGGGATCCCACAGCACCAGGTCTGCATCGGCGCCCACGCGGATCGCGCCTTTGCGCGGGTACAGATTGAAAATCTTCGCGGTGTTGGTGGACGTCAGCGCGACGAACTCCTGCATCGACAGCCGCCCAGTATTCACGCCCTCGTGCCACAGCAGTGCCATGCGGTCTTCGATACCGGCGGTGCCGTTGGGGATCTTGCTGAAGTCATCACGGCCGGCGGCTTTTTGCTCGGCGCAGAAGCAGCAATGGTCGGTGGCGGTGGTGTGCAGGTTGCCGGACTGCAAGCCGTGCCAGAGCGCCTCTTGATGCCCACGTGGGCGAAACGGCGGGCTCATCACGTAGCCGGCGGCGGTTTGCCAGTCGGGGTGCTGGTACACGCTGTCATCCAGCAGCAGGTGCCCGGCCAGCACTTCGCCGTAGACCGGTTGGCCTTTGCCACGGGCGTAGGTGATTTCGTCGAGTGCTTCCTGGGTTGACACGTGGACCAGGTACAACGGCGTGCCGATGGTCTCGGCGATGCGAATGGCGCGGCTGGCCGCTTCGCCTTCCACCTGGGACGGACGCGACAGCGGATGCGCTTCCGGCCCGGTAATGCCCTGGGCCATCAGCTTGCGTTGCAGGTGATACACCAACTCGCCGTTCTCTGCGTGCACCGTCGGCACCGCGCCCAGTTCCAGGCAGCGTTCGAAGCTGGCGACCAGGGTGTCGTCCGCCGCCATGATCGCGTTCTTGTAGGCCATGAAGTGCTTGAAGCTGTTGATGCCATGGTGGCTGACCAGCTCGGCCATCTCCTCGCGCACCTGCTCGCTCCACCAGGTGATCGCCACATGAAAACCGTAGTCGGAGGCGGATTTTTCCGCCCAGCCGCGCCACTGGTGAAAGGCCTCCATCAGCGATTGCTGCGGGTTGGGAATCACAAAGTCGATGATCGAGGTGGTGCCACCTGCCAGACCTGCTGCCGTGCCACTGAAAAAGTCTTCACTGGCCACGGTGCCCATGAAGGGCAGTTGCATATGCGTATGCGGGTCGATGCCGCCGGGCATCAAATATTGGCCGCTGCCGTCGAGTGTTTCAGTGCCGACGGGAACCTCCAGATTCGTGCCAATAGCGCGAATTAGACCGCCTGCGCACAACACATCGGCGCGGTAACTTTCATCATGGGTAATAACGGTGGCGCCACGGATCAACAGCGACATGTCGAGTTCCTCACAGGCTTGACCGGCTTGTGCCAGTTCTAAGTGTTGTAATGCTGCTTGCCGATGCAGGGTTTAATCCTGTCATCGGTGACAGGAATAGAAACTAGCCCGAGTTTTTCGAATGAGCAAGAAGATTTTTACTAAGCATATATCTATTTTAACTACATGATTTTAAAAGAGAAAAACTATAAATCACCAAAATGTAGCGTCCCTTCACCATTTTGACGCACTTGACAGGTTCTTAAATTGAGCAACATTTCTTATTGCAAATCAGACGCTTGAGACATGCCGCTTGACGGCGTGGGTAAATAAAAATAATTGTGTTGCACCAGATTGAGTCCTGACAGTTCGGGCAACTTTCGCGTTATTTAGCCTGAGTAAGGCGATAAGTACCCAGGGCACAATCGGAAAGCTGATAAACATCAGCCAGTTATATAAGCGGTGCGGGTTCAGAGGCGGTTATCGGCACGGATTTTGAGTGCAGTGATGGCTGGCCGAGTCCGTGATGTCATGTTGTTTACGAGGTACTCCGGCCATCCGGCGCCCAGCGTTGGATGAGCAACAATAATTTTAAAAAAACCGTGGAGCGGCCATGCAACAGAACAGATCGCAAGTTATTGAGCGTAACGGCCTGTATGAACTCGACGCCGGCCCCGACGTCCTCGACAGCCCGCGCTACAACCACGACATGGCACCGACCAAGGTGCATGAGCGAACCTGGAACAAGTGGCACATCACCGCGCTGTGGGTCGGTATGTCGATCTGCGTGCCGACCTACACCCTGGGTGGGGTGCTCACCGCCTATTTCGGGCTGTCGGTGGGCGAGGCGCTGATCGCGATTTTGCTGGCCAATATCGTGGTACTGATCCCGCTGACCCTTAACGCGTTTCCCGGTACCAAATACGGTATTCCCTTCCCGGTGTTATTGCGTTCGTCCTTCGGTATTTTGGGCTCCAACGTGCCGTGCTTGATCCGCGCGCTGGTGGCCTGTGGCTGGTTTGGCATCCAGACGATGTTCGGCGGGCTGGCGATTCACCTGTTCCTGGGCTCGATTTTCGAAGGCTGGAAGTCCCTCGGCGGCACCGGTGAAGTGATCGGCTTCATGATTTTCTGGACCTTGAACCTATGGGTGGTGCTGCGCGGCGCCGAGTCGATCAAGCGCCTGGAAACCTTGTCGGCACCGCTGCTGGTGGCGGTGGGAATAGGCTTGCTGGTGTGGGCGATGCCGAATGTGTCGCTGAGTGAACTGATGGCGATTCCACCCAAGCGCCCCGAAGGCGCGAGCCTCACCGGTTACTTCATGGCCGGGCTCACTGCGATGGTCGGTTTCTGGGCCACCTTGTCGTTGAACATTCCCGACTTCAGCCGCTACGCCAAAAGCCAGAAGGACCAGATTCTCGGGCAGATTTTCGGCCTGCCACTGACCATGTTCCTGTTCGCTGCCCTTGGCGTGATCATGACCGCCGCGTCGGTAAAGCTGGTGGGCGTGAGTGTTTCCGATCCGGTCACCTTGATCGGGCATATCCAGAGCCCGGTGTGGGTGGCCATCGCCATGGCGCTGATCATCATCGCCACCTTGTCCACCAACACCGCCGCGAACATCGTGTCGCCCACCAACGACTTCCAGAACATCGCGCCCAAGCTGATCAACCGCACCACGGCGGTGATCCTCACCGGCCTGGTCGGGCTGGCATTGATGGCCCACGAACTGCTGAAAAAACTCGGGCTGATCGTCTCGGATGTGAGCCTGGAAACCGTGTATTCCAACTGGTTGCTGGGCTACTCCAGCCTGCTCGGCCCGATTGCCGGGATCATGGTGGTGGACTACTTCATCACCCGCAAACAGCAGTTGGACCTGGCCGGTTTGTACCGCGATGACGTGTATCCGGCGTGGAACTGGAGCGGCTTTGTGGCCTTTGGCGTGCCGGTGGTGCTGACCTTGTTGTCGCTGGGCAGTGATGCGTTCAGCTGGTTTTACAGCTACGGCTGGTTCACCGGCTCGGCGTTGGGTGGGGTGTTGTATTACGGCCTGAATGCCAAGCGCCGAACTCTGCCGCTGGCGGTAAAAACACCGCTGTAAAAGGTTGGAATCCAATCAAATGTGGGAGCGGGCTTGCTCGCGAATGCGTCGTGTCAGGCGACATGTGCGGCGACTGATACACCGCATTCGCGAGCAAGCCCGCTCCCACATTTTTGACCTCATTTCACTGCTGGAACCGCGTCAATTCATAAAAAATACAGCCTGAGGAGATCCCCATGAACGCTGCCCTGGACGTTCTGCAATCGACCCATCAGCACATTAACCGCGACCGCCTGTGGCAGTCGCTGATGGACCTGGCCAAACTCGGCGCCACGCCCAAGGGCGGAGTGTGTCGCCTGGCCCTCACCGACCTCGACCGCAAGGCCCGCGACCTGTTTGTGCAGTGGTGCGAAGCCGCTGGCTGCACCGTGACCATCGACGGCATCGGCAATATTTTCGCCCGGCGCCCTGGCCGCAATCCCAACCTTCCACCGGTGATGACCGGCAGCCATATCGACACCCAGCCTACAGGTGGCAAGTTCGACGGCTGCTTCGGCGTGCTGGCGGGTGTGGAAGTGCTGCGCACCCTCAACGACCTCAAGATCGAAACCGAAGCACCGCTGGAAGTGGTGGTGTGGACCAACGAAGAAGGCTCGCGCTTCCCGCCGTGCATGATGGGCTCGGGCGTGTTTGCCGAGAAATTCACCCTGGCCGATACCTTGGCCAAGGTCGATGTGGATGGCGTCAGCGTGGGCGATGCATTGAATGCGATTGGCTATGCGGGCACGCGTGCTGTCAGTGGTCACAAGGTGGGCGCGTATTTCGAAGCGCATATCGAACAAGGGCCGATTCTTGAGGACGAGAAGAAAACCATCGGCGTAGTGCTGGGGGCATTGGGGCAGAAGTGGTTTGACCTGAAACTGCGCGGTGTTGAAGCGCATGCGGGGCCGACGCCAATGCACCTGCGCAAGGATGCTCTGGTGGGCGCGGCCGCCGTGGTGGCGGCGGTGAATGCGGCGGCGTTGGGGCATCAGCCGCATGCGTGTGGGACTGTTGGTTGCCTGCAGGCCTATCCCGGCTCGCGCAATGTGATTCCCGGTGAAGTGCGCATGACGTTGGACTTTCGCCACCTGGAACCGGCGCGGTTGGACTCGATGATTGCCCAGGTGCACACGGTGATCGACGAGACCTGTGCCAAGCATGGGCTGACGTTCGAGTTGGAACCCACTGCCGACTTCCCGCCGTTGTATTTCGATAAAGGCTGCGTGGACGCGGTGCGTGATGCGGCGAATGGGTTGGGGTTGTCGAACATGGATATCGTCAGCGGGGCAGGGCACGACGCGATCTTTGTCGCCGAACTGGGTCCGGCCGGGATGATCTTTGTGCCGTGTGAAGGCGGCATCAGCCATAACGAAATCGAGAATGCCGCACCGGATGATTTGGCGGCGGGATGTGCGGTGTTGTTGCGGGCGATGGTGGCGGCATCGGCGGCGATTGCCAGCGGGAAGCTGGCTGCCTGATAGGCCGCTATCGTAGCGATACGGCGACCCGACAAGCCAGCTCCCACATTTTGATCTGTGAATACATTCCAAATGTGGGACCTGGCTTGCCTGCGATGAGGCCCTGGCAGGCGACGGCGTTACTGCACGCGTGCCTCGCCGCTTCCCTCTACGACCCGATCCCAGGAGCCATTCGGCTCTCATTACCGGCCGCTGAATGGTCAGCGACTAGCGAAAACTAGTGACAGCCGCTCCGAGCAACAACCCTAAAAACCTGTAGGAAAAAGCCCGTTTTGAGAGGCTGGTGCAGGGTGTGTCCTAATCTATCGTACGAAGTTTCTTTTACATCTTGCGGCGCTCAAAACTCTCCGTTTCCAGTGCTAGGTTTCGCCTCGAAAAAACCTAATGCAAAGGAAGCATGCAATGGCAAACCCTAAGCCGCCGCCTGGCGTATCAGTTAACGAAAATATGTTCATCGCCGCACATAAGAAGGATGTGCTCAAAGCAGGTTCAGCGTTCATGTACTCTTGGTTTTATACTCAGGTTCGTAATCGCGGACCTTGGGACTACAAGCAAATTTCCAAAGAGTATGAAGCGTTTGGAAACTTCCATTATGGTGCTGTAGGCATTGCTGCCGGGTTCAGTGAAGAAGTGCTTTTGCGTGCAGCGGGGCTTGCTCAAACCAGAGCCGGTACAGATAGACCCGAGTTTGGTCGTTGGTGGGGCGATGCGCCCTTCGGTGATGACCCAGTCGACCAGCATTGGATGAAGGAAGGAATCAGGTATGCCAGGTTCAGGTTCTACTAGGACGTCACGCTATTCGATGGTCACCACGACGCTGCTGGCGCTGTGCTTGCTGTATATCGCTGCTGACGGGTTATTTTCGCCAGGGCGTCCGCAATTGACAGAAGTCGTACTCCAGGTTCCGCTGAACGGCGAAGCATCCATCTATGCGGTCAAGGATGACCGTGGTGGTGCAACGGTTCCGTTCAACTACCGATACTATGTTTATCGAACCCTGGGCGCCGACGCAGAAGTATTGTCTGAATTGGAAAACGCCAATCCGTTTCTGGTTACGCGCGATGCCGCCGCAAAGGTTGATGTTCAAGGCAGTGCGGTTGCCGTTTCGGTGGCGGGCGAAGTGTCTGATTATCACAGCAGTACCTTGTACCGACATGCCAACGGCAGTGATTACACAATGGTGAATATTTTTCTGAATAGCCGGCCAGAGGGATGAAATTGGTCGTTCCCGCGCTCTGCGTGGGAATGCCGCTCTGGACGCTCTAAGTGTGGGAGCAGGCAAGCCAGCTCCCACCTTTAATCCCGGCTGTGCTGACGAGCGCTGTCAGGCACCGGGTTGCCAGCCACCGCCGAGCGCTGTGACTAACCCCACACTCGCCTGCAACTGCCGGGTCTGCACGGCCTGCAAGGTCCTTTGCGCCTGCAATGCCGCCGTCTGTGCGGTGACCACATCCAGATAGCTCACGGCCCCGGCCTGATAGCTGTTCATCGCCAACGACTGCGTATGTTCTGCCGCGTCCGCTGCCGCTTGCTCATCCTGGGCTTCCTGCTGCAAATCCCGCAGTTGCGCCAGGTTGTCTTCCACCTCGCGCACCGCTTTGAGCACATGGCTACGGTACTGCGCCGACGCTTCTTCAAACTCGGCCTTGGCTTGACGCTCATTGGCGCTCAGCCGCCCACCATCAAAGATCGGCAGATTCACCAACGGCCCCAGCGCCCAGTAGCGGTTGCCGGCAGACAGCAGGTTGCCAACCCCTTGAGTCTGCCCGCCGATCAACCCGGTCAGACTGAAATCCGGGTACCACGCCGCCTTGGCCACGCCAATATTCGCATTGGCCGCGAACACCCGCCGTTCCGCCGCCGCAATGTCCGGGCGACGTTGCAGCAGGTGACTCGGCAGCTGTGATGGAATGCCCGGCAAGGCAATCAACTGCTGGCTCGGCGGCAACGTGAAGTTGCTGGCCGCCACACCCACCAACTCACCAATGGCGTGCTCGGTGAGGTTGCGTTGCCCGCGTACTTCATCCAGCTGAGCCTTGGCTTCGGCCAACTGGTTTTGCGCTCGGGTGAGGTCGAGTTCCGACGCAATCTGGCCTTCGTATCGGCTGCGGGTCAGTTGCAGCGCCTGGCTGAAATCATCCAGCGAGCTGTTCAAAATCCGGCTCTGCGCATCCAGCCCGTTGAGCTGCACATACAGGGTCGCCAGCTGATGCTGCAGGCTCAGGCGTGCCACTGCCAGGTCATCCCCGGAGGCTTGTGCCTGGGCGTCACCCGCTGCGACCTGGTTGCGGATCTTGCCCCACAGGTCGAGGTCGTAGCTCAGGGAAAACGCGGCGGTATTGCTGTTGTACACCGACGGCTGCGTATCGCCGCGCAGTGGCCGCGAATCCGATTGCCGCTGGCGCAATGGCTGCGCGCTGGCGGTGATTTGCGGGAATAAACCAGCGTGCAATTGGCTGGCATAGGCCTGGGACGCATCAAAGTGCGCCAGCGCCGCCGCCAGGTCCGGGTTGGCCTTGAGCAGTTGCTGTTGCAGGTCATTGAGGTGCGGGTCGTTGTAGAGCTTCCACCATTCGGGTGCCAGTTGGTCGGACGGTTGCGCGCTGTGCCACGGGCCATCGCTGGTCTGTTCGCGGTAGCCGGCCGGCAGGTAAACCGAGGGCACCTTGTAGGCGGGCGCCATCGAGCAACCTTGCAGGGCCAGCAGCACCAGCGCCGCGAGAGGGTTAAACCTTATGCGCATGCGCACCTCCAGCTTGGGCGAGCTGTACCGGGTCGCCTTCGCGCAGGGCGTCGGGCGGGTTGTCGACCACGCGGTCGGCGGGTTTAAGGCCTTGGTCGATCACCAAGCGCTCGCCCAGGTCCAGGCCGATGTGGATGTCTTGCAGGTGCACATGGTTCTGCGCGTCCAGCACCGCCACTTGGGTGCCTTGGGCGCGGAAGATTAAGGCGCTGGCCGGGATGCTCACGCCGTGGGTGTCGGCCGGAATCGGCAGCGTGGCTTCGGCGTAGTCACCGGGCAGCAACTCGCCGTTGGGGTTGTCGGCGACGAACTGCGCAAGCAGGGTGCCGGAACGGCGGTCGATGGCGGTGGAGTCGCCGATCAGACGCGCCTTGAAGTGTTCGCCAGGGTGCTCGGGTACGGTCAGCTCGGCCTCAAGCCCAGGGTGGATCACCGACGCGTAGTTCTGCGGCACCGGCACATACAGACGCAGTTGGTGAGTGTCGGCGATGTTGAACAGTTCCGGGTCGCTGTCGGTGTCGGCCTTGATCAACTGGCCGATATCGGTGTTGCGCGCGGTGATGGTGCCGGCGAACGGCGCGCGGATGGTCTTGTAGCTTTCCAGCGCCGACAGCCGCGCATAGTCGGCTGCGGCCGCCTCGGCGTTGGCTTTGGCCGCGGCGGCGTTGGAGGTTTTTTCATCCGCCTCCTGACGCGATACCGAGTGGCTGGCGAGCAGGTTCTGCCAGCGTGTGGCGGTGGTTGCGGCCAGGCGTGCATTGGCCTGTTCCTGGAGCAGGCGGGCGTGGGTTTGCGCCAGCTGCTGGTCGAGGTCGGGGCTGTCGATTTCGGCGAGGATTTGCCCGGCTTTGACCTGGCTGCCGATGTCGACTTTCCAGTCCTTCAGGTAACCGCTCACCCGCGCATGGATCGGCGCCTTGCTCCAGGCATCGAGGTGCGCGGGCAGGCGCAGGGTATCGCCGGCCGCGTTGAGCTTGGGCTGGAACACCATCACCTGAGGGATGGCGGCGGTTTCGGTCCAGGCGGTAACCGCTTCTTCGTGAGTAGTGCGAGCGTGCAGGCCGTTGGCGACCAACAGGGCGGCCAACGTCAGGCCGCCGACACCCATGAGCATCAGACGCTTGCGCGAGGGTTTGTGATCAGACGACATGTGGGGTTTCTCCAGCAGCAGCGCGAGTAGGGTGACGACCGTGGACCAGGCTGAAGACCACGGGTACAAACAACAAAGTGGCGATGGTGGCGAAGATCAAGCCTCCGATGACGGCGCGGCCGAGCGGGGCGTTCTGCTCCTCGGAAATCGCCAGCGGCAACATGCCGATAATCATCGCCAGGGCGGTCATGCACACAGGGCGGAAACGCGTGTAGCCGGCTTCCATGGCCGCCTTGAGTGCGTCGCCATGTTCGGCCAGGCGCTCACGGCAGAAGCTCACCACCAGGATCGAGTTGGCGGTGGCCACACCCATACAGAGGATGGCGCCAGTGAGTGCCGGCACCGACAAGGAGGTGCCGCTGAGGAACAGCATCCACACAATCCCCGCCAGCGCCGCCGGCAGCGCGGTGATGATCACGAACGGGTCAGCCCACGACTGGAAGTTGACCACGATCAGCAGGTAGATCAGCACCACGGCGCCGAGCAAGCCGAAGCTCAAGCCGCTGAAGGCTTCATGCAGTGCATCGATCTGCCCGTGCAGGCTGATCACCGCGCCTTTGGGGCGCATGGAGGCGGTGTCATCCAGCACTTTTTGCACGTCACGGGCCACGCCGCCGAGGTCGCGGCCTTGCACGTTGGCATACAGGTCCAGGGTCGGTTCGATGTTGTAGTGGGTCACCACCGCCGGGCTTTGCACGCGGGAGATGCTCGCCACGCCGCCAAGGATTTGCGACTGCCCATCGGCGCCGGTCACCGGCAAGGCTTCCAGTGACGGCAAGCTGTCGAGGCGGTATTGCGGGGTGGCGGCGACGATGGAGTACGACACGCCGTTGGCCGGGTTAAGCCAGAACGTCGGCGCCACCTGGGAGCTGCCGGCGAGCGAGGCGACCATGCTGTTGGTCACGTCACGTTCGGTGATGCCCAGGCCATTGGCGCGCATGCGGTCGACGTTCACCTGCAATGACGGGTAGCCGGTGGACTGCTGGATGCGCAGGTCGGCGATGCCCGGAATATGCTGCAGGCGGCGTTCCAGTTCGACGGCATAGGCGCGGTTTTCTGCATCGCTGCGCCCGGAGATTTTCACGTCCAGCGGCGCCGGGGCACCGAAGTTGAGGATCTGGCTGCTGATGTCGGCAGGCAGGAACGCGAAGTGGCTGCCGGGGAAACTTTGCGGCAAGGCTTCACGCAGTTTTTTCACGTAGTCGGCGGTCGGCGCGTGGTCCTTTTTCAAGCTGACCTGGATGTCGCCATCCTGCGGGCCGATGGTGCCGCTGCTGCTGTAGGCCATGTCGATGCCGCTGAGCGGGATGCCGATGTTGTCGACAATGGTGTCAAGTTGTTCGGCCGGGATGATTTCGCGGATCCGCGCTTCAATGCGGTCGAACGCCGCCGCGCTTTCTTCGATACGCGTACCCAATGGCAAGCGCACATGCAGGGCAAGGGCGCCGGCGTCGGTGGCCGGGAAGAAGTCCTGGCCCAGGCTCGGCAACAGCAGGAACGAGGCCAGTACGCAGGCCAGGAAGCCAACGATAAAGCGCTTGCGAGCGCCCAGCGCCAGGGTCAGCAGGCCGTGGTAGGTGTCGCGGATATTCGAGAAGTGCCGCTCGAAACCCTGCTGGAAGTTCAGCACTGATTGCAGCAGGCGGTTGCGCGGCTTTTTGTGCTGCTCACCTTCGTGATGGTTGATGAACTCATCTTCCGGGTGATGCCCAGGCCCTTGCTCAGGCACGTGCGGCTTGAGCAAAAACATCGCCAGGGTCGGCACCAGGGTTCGCGACAAAATGAACGAGCTGGCCATGGCGAAAATCACCGCCAGCGCCATCGGCCGGAACAGGTAACCGGCGATGCCTTGCAACAGGAACATCGGCACAAACACGATGCAGATACACAGCAGCGACACGAACGCCGGGCCGACGATCTGCGCGGCGCCGTCGAGGATCGCGGTCTTTACCGCTTTGCCTTGTTCCAGGTGCCAATTGATGTTTTCGATGGTCACCGTGGCGTCATCCACCAGAATCCCCACCGCCAACGCCAGCCCGCCGAGGGTCATGACGTTGAGGGTTTGCCCGGTGGCGGCCAGCAAGGCAATGGCCGACAGCACCGCGAGCGGAATCGAGGCGGCGATGATCAAGGTGGAGCGCCAGCTGCCGAGGAACAGCAGGATCATCGCACTGGTCAGCAATGCGGCAATGATGCCTTCCTGGGCCACGCTGCCCACCGATTGTTTGACGAACACCGAGGCGTCGCCCAGCAGTGAGGTCTTCAGCGACGGCGGCAGGGTTTCGTTGATGCGCGGCAGCATCTGGCGGATGCCGTCGATGATCGACAGGGTGGAGATGCTGCCGTTTTTCAGTGCAGGCATCAGTACCGCGCGGTGGCCGTCGACGCGCACGATGTTGGTCTGCGGCGGCGAGCCGTCACGCACGTGGGCCACTTGGCCGATGGTGATGATTGCGCCGTCGACCGTCTTGATCGGCAGGTCGTTGAGCTCATCAATCGCCTTGGGGCTGTTGTTGAGCAGGATCGTGTATTCGTTGGGGCCCAGTTTGGCGGTACCCACTGGAATGATCTGGTTTTGCAGCGCCAGCGCGTTGCCCACGTCCTGGGCCGACAAGCCTTTGGCGGCCAGCGCCTGGGGGTCGAGGTCGAGGGTGATCTGGCGTTGCTTGCCGCCCATTGGCGTGGGCATGGCCAGGCCGGGCAGAGCGCTCAAGGGCAGGCGGATATTGTTCTGCACCAGGTCGCGGATCTTGGCTTCCGAGAGGCTGGGGCTGGAAAACGCCAGTTGCAGGATCGGCACCGTGGAGGCGCTGTAGTTAAGGATCAGCGGCGGCGTGATGCCCGGTGGCATCTGCTTGAGCACGGTTTGTGACACGGCCGTCACTTGGGCGTTGGCGGTGCGGATGTCCACACCCGGTTGGAAGAAGATTTTGACGATACCCATGCCGGGCAGCGATTGCGATTCGATATGTTCGATGTCGTTAACAGTGGTGCTCAAGGAGCGTTCGTAGGTGTAGATCACCCGACCGGCCATGGCGTCCGGTGACAGGCCGTTGTACTGCCAGACCACCGCGACGACAGGGATGCCGATATCGGGAAAAACATCCGTGGGGGTTCGCAGGGCCGCCATCGGCCCGATGATGCAGATGAATATGGCCAACACGATAAACGTGTAGGGCTTTTGCAGTGCGGTCTTTACCAGCCCGAGCATGCGTGAACCTCCGAGGGAGCAGGATTGCAAACCCCGGCAGTCTTGCCCGACCCACCTAACACGCACCTTTCAGCCAGGTGAAGGAACATTTAGTTAACGGCTGAAGATCGTTTCATATGTATTCATTTGTTCTACATAAGGCAGCTCTCCAAGCTTGTAACCCATCGGCGGCGACACATTTAAATCGCTGCCAGCGTTTTTACTGATGCCCTTTGGAGCCCTGCCATGTCACTCAAACCGCTGTTGTTGATCCCCGCACTGGGTGTTGTTTTGTTGTTGTCGGCCTGCGCCGGACCCATCCCTAAAGCTGACCCGAGCGAGGCGTGGATCGGTCTGAAGGAAGAAGCGCCGAATGACCTGATGGCCGAGCGCGTTGACGGCCACCGTGTGGATGATGGCCGCTATTTTGAAGTGACGCCTGGGGACCATCGTTTGGATGTGACACTGTTTGAAGAAGAGCCGGGCGATGACAACCAGCAAGACTGCCAGGGCCGGGTCGAGTACAGGAATTTCAAGGCGGGTGAGCACTACACGCTGGTGGAATCGAGCCTGGGCACCACCGTGCGTGCCGTGCTCAAGGACGGTCACGGCAAGGAAGTCGCAGCCACTCAAGACTTCAGTTGCATGCCTGGCTAGGCGTGATGCACCGCAGCCTTGGACGGCTTGGCGGGTGCAGCCGGTGTGACATGGGGGTGATGATGCCGGCGCGTTACGCGCATCACACCCCACAACATGGCGGCGGCTACTGCCAGCCAACCGCAAATCAGCAGGAAAATCGTTGTTGCAAGGCTCATTCGGGCCTCCTTTCGCCCCGCTGGGGGCACACACAGTCTTCTCAATGGACAGTCTAGCTACCTGACGGTTGCGTGCTATTGACCAATGGTCGAATCGCTCCAACTTGTTGGCTATATCAGCAGCCTGTCGCTACTCCCTAAACGCGATTGGGCTATGATCTGGACCCTTACCGGCCGTTGATCAAGAGAGTAAAAAATTGCGCTTACGCTCGAACGTTAAAACCTCCTTGCTGCTGGCGTGCGCCCTCGGGCTGGCGGCGTGTTCCGGGCACCCGTCGAAACTGGCGGGGTTGCCGGAGCGCGTTGAACTCACGAGCGTACCGGCGTATCGCACCGAGGCCTATCAGAGCGGTCCTTCCGCCTTAGCCAGCATGCTGTCGCAACAAGGCATTGTCATGACACCCGGCTTACTCGACAAACCGCTGCACTTGCCGGGGGGCGAGGCGAACCTTGAACGCAACATGCAGGTGCTGGCGCGTGAATACGGGCTGATGGTGTACCCGCTGGACAGCCAGTTGACGGCCGTGCTGGCGCAAGTGGCGGCGGGTTACCCGGTGATGGCGCGGATTAATCCGAGCCTGTGGTCGGGTACGCGTTATGTCGTGGTAGTGGGGTTCAACCAGCAAAAGAGCACGGTGCTGCTGCGCTCGGGCATGGACCGGCGGCTATTGATGAGCTTCAGTGATTTTGAATCGGCGTGGAAGAGCGCGGGCCACTGGGCGATTTTGACCCAGCGCCCGAGCCAGTTGCCGGCGAATGTGGAGGTGCAGCGCTGGCGCGACTCTGCCAATGCCACAGCGCAGGCCGGGCAGGAACAGGCTGCGGCGCAGGCGCTCAAGGTGTTGGCTGAGAGAAAGTAAAAACACTGAAGATCAAAATGTGGGAGCGGGCTTGCTCGCGAATGCGGTGGTTCAGTCGGCCTATTTGTGACTGGCGATCCGCTTTCGCGAGCAAGCCCGCTCCCACATTATTCAGCGGCGTACTTCAGCGGCGTTCGGGCGATTCTTCAGGTTCTTGTCGGCCTTGTAGCGCAACGCCACGTCCGGCACCGAGCCACTGCGGCCAGTCTCAACCCAATTGCGGATACGCGTGGCATCGGCAAAGTGGGTGAACTTGCCGAACGCATCAAGGATCACCAGCGACACTGGGCGGTTGCCCATGCTGGTCACCAGCACCAGGCAGTGGCCGGCCTGGTTGGTGAAGCCGGTCTTGGTCAGCTTGATATCCCAGTTGGCGCGGTTGATCAGGTGGTCGGTGTTGGAGAAGCCCAAGGTGTAGTTGGGCTTGCGGAACGCCACAGTCTTTTCCTTGGTGGTGCTCAGTTGGCTCAGCATCGGGTATTTACGCGCAGCGGCCAGCAACTTGCTCAGGTCGCGGGCGGTGGACACGTTGTGAATCGACAGGCCGGTGGGCTCCACGTAGTGCGTGCTGGTCATGCCCAGTGCCTTGGCCTTGGCGTTCATCGCTGCAATAAACGCCGGGTAGCCGCCTGGGTAGTGGTGGGCCAGGCTGGCGGCGGCGCGGTTTTCCGAGGACATCAGCGCGATCAGCAGCATTTCCTTGCGCGGCATTTCGCTGCCGATTTTCACCCGGGAGAACACGCCTTTCATTTCCGGCGTGTCCTTGATGTTGATGTCGATGTACTCATCCATGTTCTGTTTGGCTTCGAGCACTATCAGGCCGGTCATCAGCTTGCTCACGGAGGCAATCGGCACCACCACATCGGGGTTGCTGGCGTAGATGACTTTATTGGTCTGCAGGTCGACCAGAATGGCGCTGCCGGAAGCGATCTGCAGTTTGGAGGTATCACGCGGGGCCAGAGTGGTTTCGGCAGCGTGTGCGAAGGTGCCTGTAAATGCAAAAAATAGGCTGACAATAGAGAGACGAATTTTCACGCGGGTGAACTCGCTAAAAAAGTAAGGAAATGCCGTTCGGAAACGGTTTTTTGATAAATGCCGTTACATTTTAGGAGTATGGACGAAGAACTGTCGAATGTTCTTCTAGAACCAGACGAAAGTGCTTAAAAACTAAGAAAAAAAGGGTTTTTAGCCGGGCAATAAAAAGCCCTGCGATAAGGCAGGGCTTTTTCAGTACGGCTGGTTATTAGCCGTGCAGGCTTTCTGCAGCATACAGCGTGTTTTCCAGCAGGCACGCACGGGTCATCGGGCCAACACCGCCCGGCACCGGGGTAATCCAGCCGGCACGGGGCAGGGCGGTTTCGTACACCACGTCACCCACCAGTTTGCCGTCTTCCTGACGGTTGATGCCCACGTCGATGACGATTGCGCCTTCCTTGATCCACTCACCTTTGACCAGGCCCGGCTTGCCGGCGGCGACTACCACCAGATCGGCGCGGCCGACGTGGCCGGCCAAGTCCTTGGTGAAGCGGTGGGTGACAGTTACGGTGCAGCCGGCCAACAGCAATTCCATGGCCATTGGGCGGCCAACGATGTTGGAGGCACCGACCACTACTGCATCGAGGCCGTACAGATCGACGCCAGTGCTTTCCAGCAGGGTCATGATGCCCTTCGGTGTGCATGGGCGCAGCAGCGGGTCGCGCTGGGCCAGGCGGCCGACGTTATACGGGTGGAAACCGTCGACATCTTTGTCCGCGCGGATGCGCTCGAGCAATTTTGACGCGTCCAGTTGCTCGGGCAGCGGCAGCTGGAGCAGGATGCCGTCGATGCTTGGGTCATCGTTGAGGCTGTCGATCAGGTCGGTAAGCGCCTGCTGGGTGGTCTCGGAAGGCAAGTCGTAGGCCTTGGAAATAAAGCCGACCTCTTCACAGTCTTTACGCTTGTGCGAGACATAAACCTGAGAGGCAGGATCGCTGCCGACCAGGATCACCGCGAGGCCAGGCGTGCGCAGGCCTTGCAGGCGGCGCTCGGTGACTCGTTTGGCGATCTGCTGGCGCAGGCTGGCGGCGATTGATTTGCCGTCGATAAGTTGTGCAGTCATTACGCGTGATTAACCATCGAGAGGGGGAAGAAAAGTGCGCGCATTCTCGCACGCCACGACGTGAGGGCAAAGGCGCTTGGTCTGCAAATTGCCCTAACCCCTTAAATAAAATCAGTTTTTTTCAAAAAAGATTTGACGGGTATCAAGGCCGTCTATACTATTCGTCGCACTTGTCGGGCACAGCCTAGCACTGGTTAAGAAGGTCGAGCAGATTAAGCTGTTCTGCAAGGCTGGAAGCACTTAGTTTGTAATCTTCAACGAGTACAGATTAATAAGGCGCCCGTAGCTCAGCTGGATAGAGCATCCGCCTTCTAAGCGGATGGTCGCAGGTTCGAGTCCTGCCGGGTGCGCCATTAGGCAGCTTTGGCACAAGTAGCGCTAGATGGTGGGCGTAGCTCAGTTGGTAGAGCACGGGATTGTGACTCCCGTTGTCGAGGGTTCGATCCCCTTCGTCCACCCCATATTTAAAAGGCGCCAGATTAATCGTCTGGCGCCTTTGCTTTAAGAGCTTCAAGCGCGGATGTGGTGGAATTGGTAGACACACTGGATTTAGGTTCCAGCGCCGCGAGGCGTAAGAGTTCGAGTCTCTTCATCCGCACCAATTAAGCATTACCCGGCCGTCAGGCAGGGTGAGGCCAGACTAGGAAGGTGTTCGAGTTCCTTGTTGACGCAATATGGTGGGCGTAGCTCAGTTGGTAGAGCACGGGATTGTGACTCCCGTTGTCGAGGGTTCGATCCCCTTCGTCCACCCCATATTTTAAAAAGCGCCAGATCAATGATCTGGCGCTTTTTTTTGTATCCGGAAAATGCCCGGTGCCTATGTATAGACGAGGCGCATTTGCTGCAGGGCCTGAGCTTGAGGAGATCGTCAAGTTGCCGGGTGCCAGTCTGTGCGGCGCGCGGGTACTGCTGAATAGGGCGCGTAGCCGATTTTTTGCCGCCTTCGACCGGTATCAGGCTTTTGGCGTGGATTGACGTCAAGAAAAAACAAGCATTCTCAATGCCTTGGCGTTAGAATCGTTGCCGGTTTTGAGCGTGTAGAACTGATCCGCGGCTATATAGGGGGCAGTACAGCTATTTAATAGCGAATAACGGCGCAGTACCTGAAAAAGGGCTGTGCCGTTTTTGTTTGAGTGTTTTGAGTTTCCAGGGTAGGGCGTTTCATCGCATTTGTGTTTCTCGATGCTGCCGCCACACCCTTCGACCTTGCTTGCGGGGTCGCTCGCCGGGGTGTGCATCCCGGCCCTTCTATATATAGAAGGGCTGGTGTAGAGCCCTGGCGTGATGCGCTGTATTTGCTAACGGGATAAGGTGCATGCGTGCACTTGAACCTATAAATGGCCTGCTGTTTTTCCACCCGTTTTCAGTAGGGTGACTTCTTGAGTTTGACCCACTAGAATGCATGCCCTTGATTCTGGGGTCGGAAACGGCCGGCTAACGTCTGTGCAACGAGGAATATCCATGCAAGTTTCTGTTGAAAATACTACTGCCATCGAGCGCCGCCTGAGCATCACCGTGCCGGCAGAGCGTATTGAGACTGCGGTCAACAAGCGTCTGCAGCAGACTGCCCAAAAGGCCAAGATCGCTGGTTTCCGTCCAGGCAAAGTGCCAATGAGCGAAATCAAGCGTCGTTTTGGTGCTGATGCGCGTCAGGAAGCTGTGGGTGACGTGATCCAGGCTTCCTTCTACGAAGCCGTTGTCGAGCACAAGCTGAACCCAGCGGGTTCGCCTTCGATCGAGCCTAAATCCCTGGAAGCCGGTAAAGACCTGGAATACGTTGCCGTATTCGAAGTGTTCCCGGAGTTCACCGTTGCCGGTTTCGAAGACATCGCCGTTGAGCGCCTGAGCGCTGACGTGGCAGATGCCGATCTGGACAACATGCTGGAAATCCTGCGCAAGCAGAACACCCGTTTTGAAGTGGCCGAGCGTGCCGCCCAGAACGAAGACCAGTTGAACATCGATTTCGTTGGCAAGGTTGACGGCGAAGCATTCGCTGGCGGCTCCGCCAAGGGCACCCAGCTGGTGCTGGGTTCCAACCGCATGATCCCGGGCTTCGAAGACGGCCTGGTTGGCGCTAAAGCCGGTGAAGAGCGCGTTCTGAACCTGACGTTCCCTGCTGACTACCAGAACCTGGACCTGGCGGGCAAAGCCGCCGAGTTCACCGTGACCGTCAACAGCGTTTCCGAGCCTAAGCTGCCAGAGCTGAACGAAGAGTTCTTCAACCAGTTCGGCATCAAGGAAACCGGCATCGACGGTTTCCGCACCGAAGTTCGCAAGAACATGGAGCGTGAGCTGCGTCAGGCCATCAAGTCCAAGGTCAAGAACCAGGTTATGGACGGTCTGCTGGCCGCCAACCCGATCGAAGTGCCTAAGGCCCTGCTGTCCAACGAAGTCGATCGCCTGCGCGTACAAGCGGTTCAGCAGTTCGGTGGCAACATCAAGCCTGACCAACTGCCGGCCGAACTGTTCGAAGAGCAAGCCAAGCGCCGCGTTGTACTGGGTCTGGTCGTGGCTGAAGTGGTCAAGCAATTCGACCTCAAGCCTGACGAAGATCGCGTTCGCGAAATGATCCAGGAAATGGCTTCGGCCTACCAGGAGCCTGAGCAGGTCGTGGCTTGGTACTACAAGAACGACCAGCAACTGAACGAAGTACGTTCGGTTGTGCTGGAAGAGCAAGTTGTGGATACTGTTCTGCAGAAGGCTAAGGTGACCGACAAAGCGGTCTCTTACGAAGAAGCAGTCAAACCGGCGGAAGCAGCACAAGCCGACTGATTGTCCAACTCGTTCGAAATATAACCATAAGCCAGCCTCGCGCTGGCTTATGCGTTTTCAAGACATGACTATTTGGGAGTAACTGCAGAGCATGTTCCGTAATTCCTATATTCAGCAGAACTCTGATATCCAGGCCGCTGGCGGCTTGGTCCCGATGGTTGTCGAGCAATCTGCTCGTGGCGAACGCGCCTATGACATCTACTCGCGCCTGCTCAAGGAGCGAGTGATTTTTCTGGTCGGCCCGGTAGAGGACTACATGGCCAACCTGATCTGCGCGCAGCTGCTGTTCCTTGAAGCGGAAAACCCGGACAAGGACATCCATCTTTACATTAACTCCCCGGGTGGCTCGGTCACTGCAGGCATGTCGATCTACGACACCATGCAGTTCATCAAGCCAAACGTGTCGACCACGTGCATCGGCCAGGCGTGCAGCATGGGCGCGTTCCTGCTGACCGCAGGTGCCGAGGGCAAGCGTTACTGCCTGCCGAACTCGCGCGTGATGATTCACCAGCCGTTGGGCGGTTTCCAGGGTCAGGCGTCGGACATCGAAATCCATGCCAAGGAAATCCTGTTTATTCGTGAGCGTCTGAACACGCTGATGGCCAAGCACAGCGGGCACACCCTGGAAGAAATCGAGCGTGACACCAACCGCGACAATTTCATGAGCGCTGAAGCCGCTCGTGAATACGGGTTGATCGACGCAGTGATCGAAAAGCGCCCCGCTTAATATAAGCACCTCAAAATAAGGCGGGTCGGCATGTCCGACCACCGGCGGGCTTGAAAAAGCCCGCATAAGCCTTCATCTTGTGTTGCAAGCCTATCGGATTTGGATCGAACGAATGACTGACACCCGCAACGGCGAGGACAACGGCAAGCTGCTCTATTGCTCCTTCTGCGGCAAAAGCCAGCATGAAGTACGCAAATTGATTGCCGGCCCCTCGGTGTTTATCTGCGACGAGTGCGTCGACCTGTGCAATGACATCATCCGCGAGGAGGTGCAGGAAGCCCAGGCCGAGAGCAGCGCGCATAAATTGCCTTCGCCTAAAGAAATCAGCGGCATCCTTGATCAGTATGTGATTGGTCAAGAGCGTGCAAAAAAGGTTTTGGCGGTAGCGGTGTACAACCACTACAAGCGCTTGAACCAGCGTGACAAGAAAGGCGACGAGGTTGAACTCGGCAAGAGCAACATCTTGCTGATCGGTCCTACAGGCTCGGGTAAAACCCTGCTTGCAGAAACCCTCGCTCGCCTGCTGAACGTTCCGTTCACCATCGCCGACGCTACCACCCTCACCGAGGCTGGCTACGTGGGTGAAGATGTCGAGAACATCATTCAGAAGCTGCTGCAGAAGTGCGACTACGACGTAGAGAAGGCCCAGATGGGTATTGTCTACATCGACGAAATCGACAAGATTTCGCGCAAGTCCGACAACCCGTCGATCACTCGGGACGTTTCCGGTGAAGGCGTGCAGCAAGCCCTGTTGAAACTGATCGAAGGCACGGTTGCTTCCGTACCGCCACAAGGCGGCCGCAAGCACCCGCAGCAGGAATTCCTTCAGGTTGATACGCGTAACATTCTGTTCATCTGTGGCGGTGCGTTCTCGGGGCTGGAGAAAGTTATTCAGCAACGTTCCACCCGTGGCGGCATCGGTTTCGGTGCAGAAGTGCGCAGCAAGGAAGAAGGCAAGAAGGTGGGCGAGTCCCTGCGTGAAGTCGAGCCTGACGATTTGGTCAAGTTCGGTCTGATCCCGGAATTCGTTGGCCGTCTGCCGGTCCTGGCCACGTTGGACGAACTGGATGAGGCTGCTCTGATTCAGATCCTCACCGAGCCGAAAAACGCCCTGACCAAGCAATACGCCAAGCTGTTCGAGATGGAAGGTGTAGACCTCGAGTTCCGTACCGACGCACTCAAATCAGTGGCCAAGCGGGCACTGGAGCGCAAGACCGGTGCACGTGGCCTGCGTTCGATCCTCGAAGGCGTGTTGCTCGACACCATGTATGAAATCCCCTCGCAGTCCGAGGTGAGCAAGGTGGTGATCGACGAAAGCGTTATCGAAGGCAAGTCCAAGCCACTGTATATCTACGAAAACAGTGAGCCGGCTGCCAAGGCTGCACCTGACGCGTAAGCGTCAAGCCGTCGCAGTACAAGCAAGGGCCTTTCGAGGCCCTTTCTTTTTATGTGGCGGTTTTTCGGGGCGGTTTGTGCGCTGCGGTTAAATTCGCGTTTATTCATACGTTTAACTGCTGGCATTGAGCTTGTTTTTTTTGCGTACAGCCCCCATCTTGGTTTCAAGCTAATTTTTCAACTGTCATAGAGGCGAAATCATGAAGACAACCATTGAATTGCCTCTCCTGCCGTTGCGTGATGTCGTCGTCTATCCGCACATGGTTATCCCGCTGTTCGTGGGGCGCGAGAAGTCTATCGAAGCCCTCGAGGCTGCGATGACGGGCGACAAGCAGATCCTGCTGTTGGCCCAGAAGAATCCTGCTGATGATGATCCAGGCGAAGAAGCCCTTTATCGCGTCGGCACCATTGCGACCGTATTGCAACTGCTCAAGCTGCCCGATGGCACCGTCAAGGTGCTGGTCGAAGGCGAGCAGCGCGGTGCGGTCGAGCGTTTCATGGAGGTGGATGGCCACCTGCGCGCCGAAGTGGCGCTGATCGACGAAGTCGAAGCCCCTGAGCGCGAATCCGAAGTGTTTGTGCGCAGCTTGCTCTCGCAGTTCGAGCAGTATGTGCAACTGGGCAAGAAAGTCCCGGCTGAAGTGCTGTCGTCCCTTAACAGCATCGATGAGCCAAGCCGCCTGGTCGACACCATGGCCGCGCACATGGCGCTCAAGATCGAGCAGAAGCAGGACATCCTTGAAATCATCGACCTGCCGGCCCGTGTCGAACACGTGCTGGCGCTGCTGGATGGCGAAATCGACCTGCTGCAGGTTGAGAAGCGCATCCGTGGTCGCGTGAAAAAGCAAATGGAGCGCAGCCAGCGCGAGTACTACCTGAATGAGCAGATGAAGGCCATTCAGAAAGAACTCGGCGACAGCGAAGAAGGCCATAACGAAGTCGAAGAGCTGAAAAAGCGCATCGACGCCGCAGGCCTGCCCAAAGACGCCCTGACCAAGGCCACGGCTGAGTTGAACAAGCTCAAGCAAATGTCGCCGATGTCAGCTGAAGCCACCGTGGTGCGTTCCTACATCGACTGGCTGGTGCAGGTGCCTTGGAAGGCTCAGACCAAAGTGCGCCTGGACCTGGCCCGTGCCGAAGAAATCCTCGATGCCGACCACTACGGCCTCGAAGAAGTCAAAGAACGCATCCTCGAATACCTCGCTGTGCAAAAGCGCGTGAAGAAAATTCGTGGCCCGGTGTTGTGCCTGGTCGGCCCTCCGGGTGTGGGTAAAACCTCCCTGGCCGAGTCGATTGCCAGTGCCACCAACCGTAAGTTTGTGCGCATGGCCCTTGGCGGTGTGCGTGATGAAGCGGAAATTCGTGGCCATCGCCGGACTTACATCGGTTCGATGCCAGGAAGATTGATTCAAAAAATGACAAAGGTGGGTGTGCGCAACCCGCTGTTCCTGCTCGATGAAATCGACAAAATGGGCAGCGACATGCGTGGCGATCCGGCCTCGGCGTTGCTCGAAGTGCTCGACCCCGAGCAGAACCACAATTTCAACGACCATTACCTGGAAGTCGACTACGACTTGTCCGATGTAATGTTCCTGTGCACCTCCAACTCCATGAACATCCCGCCAGCCCTGCTGGACCGGATGGAGGTGATTCGTCTGCCGGGTTACACCGAAGACGAGAAGATCAACATCGCCGTCAAATACCTCGCGCCCAAGCAGATTTCGGCCAATGGCCTGAAAAAAGGCGAGATCGAATTTGAAGTCGAAGCGATCCGCGACATCGTGCGTTACTACACCCGCGAAGCCGGCGTGCGTGGTCTCGAGCGTCAGATTGCGAAGATCTGCCGCAAAGCGGTCAAGGAGCACTCGCTGGAAAAACGCTTCTCGGTGAAAGTGGATGCCGATTCCCTGGAGCACTTCCTGGGCGTGAAGAAATTCCGTTACGGCCTGGCTGAACAGCAGGATCAGGTAGGGCAGGTGACTGGCCTGGCGTGGACCCAGGTGGGCGGCGAACTGCTGACCATCGAGGCTGCGGTGATCCCGGGCAAAGGCCAGCTTATCAAGACGGGTTCGCTGGGTGATGTGATGGTCGAATCGATCACCGCCGCGCAGACCGTGGTGCGCAGCCGCGCCAAGAGCCTGGGGATTCCCCTGGACTTCCACGAGAAGCACGACACCCACATCCACATGCCGGAAGGGGCGACCCCCAAAGACGGCCCCAGCGCCGGTGTAGGCATGTGCACGGCACTGGTGTCGGCTCTGACTGGCATTCCTGTGCGTGCCGATGTGGCGATGACCGGGGAAATTACCCTGCGTGGTCAGGTATTGGCCATCGGTGGTCTGAAAGAGAAATTGCTCGCTGCACACCGAGGTGGTATCAAGACCGTGATCATTCCGGAAGAGAATGTTCGCGACTTGAAGGAAATTCCTGACAATATCAAGCAGGATCTTCAGATTAAACCGGTTAAATGGATTGACGAGGTCCTGCAAATTGCGCTGCAATACGCGCCGGAGCCCTTGCCGGATGTGGCTCCGGAGATTGTCGCGAAGGATGAAAAACGCGAGTCCGATTCCAAGGAAAGAATTAGCACGCATTAATGCGATTAAGCCTGGGGGCTTCCTTGACAGCTTTTTAGAGCCCTTGTTATAAAGCGGCTCTTAAGTGTCTGTAGGCCATTCAGCACTGCACTGGTTTTTGCTTTCACCAAAAAACTTAGAATCATACTCAATAGATATATAAGGGGACTTAGAGTGAACAAGTCGGAACTGATTGATGCTATCGCCGCATCCGCTGATATCCCGAAAGCTGCTGCTGGCCGTGCGCTGGACGCAGTAATCGAATCCGTCACTGGCGCTCTGAAGGCCGGCGACTCCGTGGTACTGGTAGGCTTCGGTACTTTCTCTGTGACTGACCGCCCAGCTCGTACTGGCCGTAACCCACAGACTGGCAAAGCACTGCAAATCGCTGCTGCCAAGAAACCAGGTTTCAAAGCCGGTAAAGCCCTGAAAGAAGCGGTTAACTAAGCTTCGTTCAAGCCTTGCCTACCCGGGTCAGACGCAGGTCTGGCCTGGCAGCGGAGCGGCAGCTGACCCACGTATCCATCGGGTCGCCAAGGCCTGGGGTGTTGGTTCAAACCCCCGTCCGCTCCGCCAGTTACGAGAAGGCGCATCCTCGGATGCGCCTTTCTTCTATCCGGACTCTACCCACGCTCCACGGTTGCCTAATTTTTGAAGATCAACCGTTTCTGGGGGACGCATGCTGCAAAATATCAGGGACAATTCACAAGGCTGGATTGCCAAGACTATTATCGGGATCATCGTCGCATTGATGGCGTTCACCGGTATCGAGGCCATTTTCCAGGCTTCGGGTAACAACAAGCAGGACGTGGCCAAGGTCAACGGTGAAGAAATCACCCAGACCGAACTGGGCCAGGCCGTCGACATGCAACGTCGCCAGCTGATGCAACAGCTGGGCAAGGATTTCGATGCTTCGCTGCTGGACGAAAAACTGCTGCGCGAAGCGGCTTTGAAAGGTCTGATCGATCGCAAGCTGTTGCTGCAAGGCGCTGCGGATTCCAAGTTCGGCTTCTCTGAAGCCGCGCTGGACCAGGTGATCCTGCAGACGCCGGAATTCCAGGTGGACGGTAAATTCAGTGCCGAACGCTTTGATCAGGTGATCCGTCAGTTGGGCTACACCCGTATGCAATTCCGTCAGATGCTGACCCAGGAAATGCTGATCGGCCAGGTTCGCGCAGGCATCGCCGGCAGCGGTTTTGTCACCGATGCCGAGGTATTGGCTTTCGCCCGTCTGGAAAAACAGACCCGCGATTTTGCCACCGTCAACATCAAGACCGACCCTGCGGCGGTGAAGCTTACCGACGATGAGGTCAAGGCTTACTACGACCAGCACGCCAAAGAGTTCATGACCCCGGATCAAGTGGTCATCGATTACCTGGAACTGAAGAAGTCGTCCTTCTTCGACCAGGTCACCGTCAAGGACGAAGAGCTGCAGGCTGCCTATCAGAAAGAAACCGCCAACCTCGCTGAACAGCGTCGTGCCGCGCACATTCTGATTGAAGTCAACGACAAGACCACCGACGCGCAAGCCAAGGCCAAGATCGAAGACATCCAGGCACGCCTGGCCAAAGGTGAGAAGTTCGAAGCCCTGGCCAAGGAGTTCTCCCAGGATCCAGGTTCGGCCAACAATGGCGGTGACTTGGGCTTTGCCGGCCCTGGCGTCTACGACCCGGATTTCGAAACGGCCCTGTATGCCTTGAACAAGGACCAGGTGTCGGCGCCGGTGCGTACTACCTTCGGTTGGCACTTGATCAAGCTGTTGGGCGTTGAAGCACCAGAGGTGCCATCGTTTGCCAGCCTGAAAGACAAGCTGACCCGAGAGCTCAAGACCCAGCAGGTCGAGCAGCGTTATGTCGAGGCGACCAAGCAATTGGAAGACGCGGCATTCGAAGCCTCCGACCTGGCTCAGCCGGCGTCCGACCTGAAGCTGACCGTACACACTTCCGCGCCGTTTGGCCGTGAAGGTGGCGAAGGTGTTGCGGCCAACCGTGCCGTGGTCACTGCTGCATTCAGCCCGGAAGTGCTGGATGAAGGTGCCAACAGCAGCGCTATCGAGCTGGACCCGGAAACCATCATCGTGCTGCGTGCCAAAGAGCATCTGAAGCCTGCGCAACTGCCGCTGGAAAGCGTGTCGGCTGCGATTCGCACCCAGATGACCAAAGAGCGCGCCATCGCGGCTGCCAAAACCCATGCCGACGAGTTGATCGCCAGCCTGCGTGACGGCAAGACTCCGTTGAACCAGCCGATCGACGGCCAGGCCTGGAAGGTGACTGAAGCGGCGACCCGTAACGCTGAAGCAATCGAACCGGCCGTGCTGCAAGCCCTGTTCCGCATGCCTAAGCCTGCGGCCAAGGACAAGCCGACCTTCACCACCGTGACCCTGGCTGACGGTAGCCTGGTGATCGTGCGCTTGAATGGCGTCAACGAAGCCGCAGCCCCTACCGACGAAGAAAAGGCGCAATACCGCCGCTTCCTCGCTTCGCGTGTTGGCCAGCAGGACTTCGCCGCCTACCGCAAGCAGTTGGAAACCAAGGCTGACATCAAGAAGTTCTGATGTTGGTTTGAAAAAAGCCCCCGGTCTGCAAGGACCGGGGGCTTTTTTTTGCGCATGTGATCGGCTCAGAACTTCAGTTTCCCCCAGCTCAACCCAATCACAGCCGCCACGGTCGAGGCCGTCAGCACGCTCAGTTTGGCCGCTGCCAACAGTTCCGGGTCGGAGAAGGCCAGGGACGAGATAAAGATCGACATGGTAAAACCAATCCCCGCCAGCAGGCCGACCAGGCCGACGCCGCTCCAGGTGACACCGTCGGGCAGCTTGCAGATATTGAGTTTGACCAGCGTGACACTCGCCAGCATCACGCCCAACGGCTTGCCGATCACCAAGGCGATGATCACGCCCATGAACACACCGTGGGGCAGCGGGTGCTCAAGGTTCAAGCCTTGCAGGCTGACACCGGCATTGGCCAGGGCGAACAGCGGCATCACGCCGAAGGCGACCCACGGGTGCAACGCCGATTGCACGCGCTGCACCGGTGGCATCAGTTCGCGTTGGGCTTCGCGCAGTTGCTTGAGCGGCTTGGCGACCTGATGCGCGTCCTCTGCAGGTTGCGAAAGGCGATCCATCAGCTCGTTGAAGGTGCGCCCGATGGTGTCCAGTGGGCGCTCGGTGGTCGGCTTGGAACTGACCGGCGTCATCAGGCCCAGGATCACCCCGGCGAGGGTCGGGTGTACGCCTGTCTTGAGCAGGCCGAACCAGACAATCGCGCCTGGCAGCAAATAGATCGCCGCCTTGCTGATGCCCATCCGTTGGAACACCAGTACTAAGGCCAACCCACCTGCGGCAACCACCAGGCCCATGTAGTCCAGGCTTGCAGTGAAGAACACGGCAATGATCAGGATGGCCACGATGTCATCGATGATGGCCAGTGCCAGCAGCAATACGCGCACTCCGCTGGGGATCGATCTGCCCAACAGCGCCAGCACGCCGACGGCAAAGGCAATGTCGGTGGCGGTGGGCACGGCCCAGCCACTGGCGGCGGCGGTGCCATGATTGAGCGCGGTGTAAAGGATGGCTGGCATCAATACACCACCCAGCGCAGCGCCCAGCGGCAGGGTCGCGAGTTTCAGGTTAGCGAGTGCGCCGTCCTTTATTTCCTGGCGTATCTCCGCGCCCACCACCAGGAAGAAGATGGTCATCAGGCCGTCGTTGACCAGAAAGTGCAGTGAGCGCGACACACTGAAATCGCCCAGCCCGAGGGTGATCGGGGTGTTCCAGAAGTGTTCATAGGACGCGGCTGCGGGGCTGTTGGCCCAGATCAGCGCAGCAATGGCCGCCAGCAGCAGGACAATGCCGCTGACCGCCTCAATGCGTGAAAACCGCTCAAGGGCCGACAGCGCGCCCTCGGTCAATGCCTGGGGGCGAGGGATGGCAGGGTGTTTTTTGGGCACGACAAGTCTCCATTGGCGGCCCGACCAATGCTTTGCTTTAACCTGCGCTGTGCCCTATGCAGTCACGCACCCAGAGCGATGATAGGAAGTTGATGAATAAGTTGTAAACAATGTTGTCAGGCTTATGGGTTTTTTGTCGGCGGGTGCAGAAAACCGCGCGCCAATTGCTGGTACAACTCCGGCCCCATCCGCGAACTGACGGCCTTGGCAATCAATGCCACCGCCATCAGGCTGATTACCATTCCGTGGCTGTCGATCATCTCCATTACGATGATCGCCGAGGTGATCGGCGATTGGGTTACGGCCGCCAGGAAGCCCACCATGCACAGCGCAATGATCGGTTGCGCTGCCAGCGCGAAAAACTCGGCGGCGTTGGCGCCCACGGCCGCGCCGACGGCCAGCGACGGGGCAAAGATGCCGCCGGGAATCCCGGAAAAATAGGTGACCACCGTGGCTAGAAAACGCGTGACAGGCGCGTGCCATGGCAGGCCGACATCGGACGCAATGATCTGCGTAGTAATCCCGTAGCCGCTGCCGAAGGACATCCCGCCGCTGAGCCAGCCAAGGATTGCGACCACCAGCCCGCAGGCTCCGGCGAACCACACCGGGTGGACTCGCCGCCATTCCCAGAGCACAAACCGGTGATAGCGCTGAGGCCACAGCAGCATGCGGCTGAACAGCCCGCCGAGCAGGCCGCAGCCAATGCCGGCGGCCAACACCGGAACAATGATGTCGAGCTTGATCTCTTCAACATCCAGGTGGCCGAAATAGTTGTAATTGCCTTGCAGGGCGATGGCCACCATCCCCGACAAAATAATCGTGCTGAGCAATACACCGCTGGTGCGGGTTTCGAGCTTGCGCCCCAATTCTTCTACTGCGAAGGCAATACCGGCCAGCGGCGTATTGAATGCGGCGGCGATACCGGCGGCACCGCCGGCCAGGATCAAGTCTTCGCTGCGGATGATGCGAGCATTGGGCAGGTAGCGATGGCAGAAGTGCATGATCGACGCTGCCACTTGCACGGACGGTCCCTCGCGCCCGGCGGAAAAACCACCGGTCAACGCCAGTGTGCCCAAGCCGATCTTGGCCAATGCGATGCGTAAAGACACCAGCTTGCTGACGTCCTGCCCTTTGTTGGCCAGGCGAGTGGCAGCGATGACCTGGGGAATGCCACTGCCTTGGGCACCGGCAAAAAAGCGCGTGGTCAGCCACACCACCAGCATGCCCACCAGCGGTGTATAGACGAAGGGCAGCCACGGGTGGGCGCTGGATTGCGCGGCGAACTGAGTGAGCGCCACGTCGGCCAGGCGCGCAAACATCACCACCATCAGCCCGGCGATGGTGGCGCCGGCCCACAGGGTGATCCGGGTGCGCCAGCGCAGTGAGGTAAAGCGGCGGCGCAGTGAAATGAACGGTTTGATCACCCAAGCGAATTCCGAATAAGTTTCAGGGTGTTTCAAGGTTAACCGTATATACAGCGCTTGTCCTCGCGATGCGCCGTGTCGCGGCCACTGCCAACAGCATCAACCCGCCAACCGCCCACGGGAACAACGCGACCCCCGATGTTTGCAACAACAGGCCGCCCGCCAGCCCGCCGCCGGCAATCCCCAGGTTCCACACCGTCACCAGCATCGATTGCGCGGCATCGGCCGACTCACCGGCGGACTTGGCCAGCGCCGTTTGCAACAGTGCCGGCAAGCCACCAAAGGCCAGTCCCCACAGCGCCACGCTGGCATACACCACACTGGTGGCGGTCATCCACACGCCCAGTGCCAGGGCCGATACCGCGAACATCGCGCAACTGATGATCAGCAGGCGCTGCAAGTGTTGATCAATCAGCACGCCCGTCAGCCAGATACTCAGCAAGGCCATGAGGCCGAACACCAGCAATATCTGATCGATGTCGGCGACTAACCCGGCAGGCACCAGCAGTGGCGCGATGTAGGTGTACAGAATGTTATGTGCCAGCACGTAGGTAAGGGTCACCCACAGCACCGGGCAAATGCCGGGCAGGCTCAGGACCTGGCGCAAACCCAAGCGCTGTTGCGCCGTTTGCCCGGCGAAGTCCGGCAGTTGCCAGCGTGCCCACACCAGCAGCAACAGCGTCAGCCCAGTCATGATCGCAAAGCTCAGGCGCCAGCCCACAACGGTGCCGAGGAAAGTACCGGCGGGTACGCCCAGCGACAAGGCCAGCGGTGCGCCGAGCATGGCGACAGCGATCGCCCGGCCTTGCAGGTGCGGGGCCACCATTCGGCTGGCATAGCCGGCCAGCAATGCCCAGAGCAACCCGGCGAAGACGCCGGCAAAAAACCGCGCGACCAGGGTCAGCCCGTAATGGGTGGACAGTGCTGTCACGCTGTTGACCAGGGCAAAACCGCCGATGGCAATCAGCAGCAAGGGGCGCCGCCGCCAGCCTCGGGTCAATAAGGTCAGGGGTATGGCCGCGAGTAATGAGCCAAGGGCATACAAGGTCACCAGTTGGCCAACCAGCGCCTGAGAAACCTGCAGCCCTTCGCTCATCTGTGGCAGCAGCCCGGCCGGCATGGCCTCGGTGAGAATCGTGATAAACCCGGCGCACGCCAAGGCCAGCAAACCGCCCATAGGCAGTCTGTCTTGCGCGGTAGCGGGGGGCAGGGCGGTAATCGAAGGGCAATTGCTCATGTTCCGTCTCCATGCAAAAGGTCAGGGAGGCAGAGTAGGGGGCTGTGGGTTGCGGAAAAACAGGCTAAGGTTCCGAACTTATCGGACATCACAGTCCGCAATCAAAAAAAGGTCGGCGATGGACAGTCTGAGTAGCCTTTCGGTGTTCGTGCAGGTTGCTGAAACCCGCAGCTTCACGGCTGCGGGCCGCGTGCTGGGGGTGTCGTCTTCGGCCGTGGGCAAAAGCATCGCGCGCATGGAAGAACGCCTGGGCGTGCGGTTGTTTCATCGCAGCACACGCAGCGTCACCCTGACCGGCGAAGGCGCGCTGTTCCTCGAGCGCTCACGGCGGATTCTGGCCGAAGTGGAGGCAGCGGAGCAGGAGTTGACTGAGGCCGGCGCCACGCCCCGAGGCACACTGCGCATTAGCTTGCCGCAGGTGCGTGGGCTGTTGATGCCGGTGCTCAGCGACTTTATGCGCGCCTACCCGGACATCGAGCTGGATGTGGATTTTTCCGACCGCATGGTGGATGTGATCGAGGAAGGTTTCGATGCGGTGATTCGCACCGGCAAGCCGGAAGATTCACGCTTGATGGCGCGTCATCTGGGCCATTACCAACTGGTCCTGGTGGCCACGCCGGGTTACCTGGCCCAGCATGGCACGCCGCAACAGCCGCAGGACTTGAGCAGCCATGCCTGCCTGCGCCACAAATTCTGCGCCACCGGCAAGCTGGAGCCCTGGCCACTGCGCCATGTGCCGGGCGTGGCGGAGCCGGTTTTACGTGCGCCGCTGGTCAGCACCACCATTGAGTCCCTTAACTATGTGGTGCACGAAGGTTTGGGCATCGCCTGCCTGCCGGACTTCATGGTCAACGAGGCGGTGCGCCAGGGCCGTCTGCAACGGGTGCTTGATGAGCATCTGGTCCACCGTGGCAGTTTCTGGATGCTGTGGCCCTCCAGTCGCTTTGCCTCGGCCAAGCTGCGGGTGTTTATTGACCATATGTGCGCCGGGCTTTTTCCTGCGCACGCGGTGCAATAACGCTGTGACGTTTTACCGACAGGAATGTGCGCGCCAACCCTGCGTTCTGTTGCACAATAGCGCCCTGACTGTTTTCCTCAGGATTTTCGATGTCGACATCATTTCACTTGCGTAGCCTCGGGTTGGCGCTGGTGCTGGCGGGCGCTGCGGGCTGCTCGTCACCCAAGACCGCTATTTATGAACATGAGAATTTCGACGACTCCGGCACGTTCTCCCGTGATTACCCGGTCAGCGATGTGGCGGCCTGTGAGGCGGCGCGACGTGCGTTGTTGAGCCAGGGTTACATCATCACCAGCAGCGACCCCAAGCTGGTGGTGGGTAACAAGAGTTTCCAGCAGACCGGTGAAACCCACCTGCAAATCAGCTTCAACGTGGTGTGTGCCGATGATGGCAAAGGCGCCAAGCACTCGACCATGTTCGCCAACGCCTTGCAGGACCGCTACGCGCTGAAGAAGGTCAACAACTCCGCCAGCCTCGGCGTGGGTGTATTGGGCTCGGTGTCGATGCCGATTGGCTCCACCGATGACTCGATGGTCAAGGTGGCGAGTGAGACGGTGACAGCGCCGAAGTTTTACGATCGTTACTTCTCGCTGGTGGATGTATTCCTGCCCCAGGAAGTGAAGGCGGCCGAGCATATTCCAGAGAAGCCCAAGGCTGAGCTGGGCGTGCCGGAGCCGAAAGTGGCTGCGCCTGCCGATAAGGTAGAGCCGCCCAAGGACGCACCGGTAGCGCCCGCCGTGTCGGAACCGCTGGCACCACCGCCAGAGGCAGCACCGATTGCGCCACAGGCCGAACCTGCGCCGCCCACTGCGCCAACACCTGCACCGGCGGCGGAACCAGCCCCATCGCCAACCAACCCGAACCTGCCGGCGCCGACAGAGGCGATTCCACCGCTGCCAACGCCAGCCCAGTAACTCAGACTGCTACGGGGTTCGTCTTGTCGACGTTGATCCCGTAGCGGCTGATGGCCTCGCCCACCTTGTCACGCCCGATCACGCCGTCATCGGCCAGCGCCTTCAGCGCTGCCAGCACGATGAAGTGGCGGTCCACCTCAAAGAATTCGCGCAGGGTTTCGCGGGTGTCCGATTGCCCAAAGCCATCGGTGCCCAGCGCCACAAAACGGCGGCCGTGTACAAACGGGCGAATCTGGTCGGCGAACAACTTCATATAGTCCGTCGCCACCACTACCGGCCCGCTGTGTCCGGCCAGGCTGGTTTCCACGTAGCTCGCGCGCGGTTCATCCTGTGGATGCAGCAGGTTCCAGCGCTCCACCGCGTGCCCGTCACGGCGCAGTTCGGTGAGGCTGGTGGCGCTCCAGACGTTACTGGCCAGGCCAAAGTCCTTGTCGAGCAGGTGCGCTGCGCCAATCACTTCGCGCAGGATCGAGCCGCAGCCCATCAATTGCACCTGCGCCTGCGGGTGCGTGCTCAGCGGATACAAGCCTTTGAGAATTCCAGCCTCCACGCCTTCGGGCATGGCCGGGTGCGGGTAGTTTTCGTTGAGCAGGGTGATGTAGTAGTAAATGTCCTCCTGTTCGACATACATGCGCCGCATGCCTTCGCGAATGATCACCGCCAGCTCGTAGGCAAAGGTCGGGTCATAGGCGATGCAGCAGGGGATCACCGATGCGAGGATGTGGCTGTGGCCGTCGTCATGCTGCAAGCCTTCGCCCATCAGCGTGGTGCGGCCGGCCGTGGCGCCCAGCAGAAAGCCGCGAGCGCGGGCATCGCCGGCGGCCCAGGCCAGGTCGCCGACGCGCTGGAAACCGAACATCGAATAGAAAATGTAGAACGGCACGGTCATCAGGTCGTGATTGCTGTAGGACGTACTCGCCGCGATCCACGAGGAAATGGCCCCGGATTCATTCAGGCCTTCCTGCATGATCTGTCCGTCTTTGCTCTCTTTGTAGTAGCTCAATTGCCCGGCGTCTTGTGGGGTATAGAGCTGGCCGACGGCAGAGTGAATGCCGATCTGGCGGAACAGGCTCTCCATGCCGAAGGTACGCGACTCGTCCGGCACGATGGGTACGATCAGCTTGCCCAGGTGCGGGTCTTTGAGCAGGGTGCCGAGGATGCGCACAAACGCCATCGTGGTGGAAATGGCGCGCTCGCCGGTGTCTTTGAGTTGGGTGGCAAACGCGCTCAGTTCGGGGATCTGCAGCGCCTCAACCGCACTGTGCCGCGCGGGCACATAGCCGCCCAGCGCTTGGCGACGGGCAGCGAAGTAGCGGGCTTCTTCGCTGTCTGCAGCGGGCTTGAGGTAAGGGATTTCATCGAGCTGGTCATCGGCCACTTCCAGGCCGAAGCGGTCGCGAAAGGCTTTTACGGCATCAGCGCCCATCTTCTTCAACTGGTGATTGATGTTCTGGCCTTCGCCCGCTTCACCCATGCCGAAGCCCTTGACGGTCTTGGCCAGGATTACCGTAGGTTGGCCCTTGTGGCGTACGGCAGCGGCGTAGGCGTTGTAGACCTTGTCGGGGTCGTGGCCACCGCGTGAGAGTTTCCAGATATCGTCGTCGGACATGTCTGCAACCAGTGCCAGTAATTGCGGGTATTTACCGAAGAAGTGTTCGCGCACATAGGCGCCGTTCTGGGATTTGTAGTTCTGGTAGTCGCCGTCCACGCATTCCATCATGCGTTGGCGCAGCAAGCCGCTCTGATCCTTTTCCAGCAGCGCATCCCAGCCGCCGCCCCAGATCACCTTGATCACGTTCCAGCCGGCGGCGCGGTAGAGGCTTTCGAATTCCTGGATCACCTTGGCATTGCCGCGCACCGGGCCGTCCAGGCGTTGCAGGTTGCAGTTGACCACAAAGATCAGGTTGTCGAGTTTCTCGCGGCCGGCCAGGGAGATGGCGGCCAGGGATTCCGGCTGGTCCATTTCGCCATCGCCCAGGAATGCCCACACTTTGCGGCCTTGGTGTGGCTTGAGGTCACGGAACTCCAGGTAGCGCATAAAGCGCGCCTGGTAGGCGGCGGTAATTGGCCCCAGGCCCATGGACACCGTGGGAAATTGCCAGAAGTCCGGCATCAGCCGTGGGTGCGGGTAGGAGGACAAGCCCTCGCCACCGGCTTCGCGACGGAAGTTGTCCAGCTGCGCTTCGCTGATGCGCCCTTCGAGGTAGGCGCGGCCGTAAATGCCCGGGGAAGAGTGGCCCTGGATGTACACCAGGTCGCCGTCGAAGCTATCGGTTCGGCCACGGAAGAAGTGGTCGAAGCCTACGTCGTACAGCACGGCGGCTGACGCGTAGGTCGCAATATGCCCACCGACGCCTGAGTGTTTGCCTGCGCGCAGTACCATCGCCATGGCATTCCAGCGGATAAACGCATTGGTGCGCCGCTCGATGGCCAGGTTGCCGGGGTAGGGCAATTGGCGGTCGACCGCGATGGTGTTGACGTAAGGGGTGGTCACCCGCCCGTAGAAGTCACCATGGCGCGCAACGTCGAAATCCAGCAACTGATCAATCAGGTAGTGCGCACGCGGGCGGCCTTCGGTGGACAGCACCGATTCGATGGACTCCAGCCACTCGCGGGTTTCCTGTGGATCGTCGTCCAGTCTTACTGCGTTATTGGGGGTCATGTGAGGCTCCAGGGTAGGCGAATTTCAAGCAGCGGGCTCCTTGTGGGAGTTGCGCTAAAGTAATTGCAATTGCAACTACATGACTGAATTTAGCGCGGGATGAGCTACTATTGCAACCTTCTTGAAATTCCCCGGATGGTGTTGCATGTCGTCGAAAGAGCCAGATGTATGGTTCCGTTTTGTCAGGGCCCACAGGACGGTCATCCGTGAAATCGAACGCCGCCTGGCGGCTGCAGACTTGCCGCCCTATGCCTGGTATGACGCGTTATGGGGCCTGGAAAGCGGCCCCGATGGCACACGGCGCATGCATGAGTTGGCCGATGTGCTGGCGATTGAGCGCTACAACCTCACACGCTTGGTGGACCGCCTGGAAAAGGACGGCCTGGTGGTGCGTTCGCGCTCCGACGGTGACGGCCGTGCGGCATTTGCCTCGATCACCGAAGCCGGCCGGGTGTTGCGTAAAAAAATGTGGGGCATCTACGAAAGCACCGTGGATGAGCTGTTCCTGTCGCAGATCGAGCCTGAGCAACGCCAGCTGTTTGCCGATACCTTGGAACGCACGGCGGGGTTGGCGGTGGAGGCGGGCGTGCAAACCCGCAGTCGGCGCAAGATCTAATAGGCGATGAGGGTCCAATGTGGGAGCGGGCTTGCCAGCCATCACAGTGGATACCGACGCATCGCCGCTTCGACCTGCTCAACACCAATGCGGCCTTCATCGGCCAACGCCCGCAGCACACACACCACAATCCAGTACCGACTGGGCGCAGACACCTGCACCGACCCCGCACCCAACCCGACAAATCGCGCCGGCACATGCGCCGCCAACTGATCGACAATCACCTGCGGATAACCGGTCACGGCAATCACCGGCGCGGCGCTCCCGGCCAGGCACTCACGTAAATGGCAGCTTTGCCTGGCAGCCATCGGGTGCAGGCGATTCCAGCGCTCGGCCGCTGCTGCCTCGCGGGCGAGCCGCGTATAGCTCGGGCAACTCCACACCTGCGCCGTCACGCCCCAATCCTGTTCGAGCAGTTGCGCCGCGTGGGTCACGTCCTCAAGCGTGCGGCCAGCGCCGAGTAATCGCACATCCCCGACGGGGTTGCGGCGTAGCAGGTACATGCCCTTGAGCGCGTCTTCACGATCCTGTGTATCGAGCATCGCTGTGCGCGCTTGATCGTGCAGCGCGAGGTAATAAAACCCTGGCTTGCCGTCGACATACAGCGCGCGCAAACCCGCCAGCACAATCGCTCGCGCTTCGGCACCTGACGCCGGGTCATACGGCGTGCAGTGAGGGTTCGTCGCCAGCCACAACGGCAGTGAGGGTTGCGCGCCCTTGGGCCAGGCAGAGGGTTGGTTTTCGATGTCGTTGCACAGGATGCCGCGCTGCAAGGTGGCCTCCGACAGCCCACATAACTGCGCCGACGACGCCGCGCTGTGCAGGTACAGCATGGGTTTTTCGCCGGTATTACGCGCAAACCAGCTGGGCCAATTGCCCGCACGGCGGCTGCGTGACTGGCCACGAATCACCCAGGCCTGTCGGCTCAATTCCAGGGTACTGGCCATGGTCATGACCGTGTACAGCGGCGAGCCGGGCGGTGGCACGGCAGTGCCCAGCGCATCGATGCAGCGCTGCGCGGCTTGAGCGGTTGAGACAGGCATGGGTCGAGGCTCCTGGCGACAGAGGCTCTTACCCTAATGGAAAACGGCATGTTATTGCAATTGCAATGATTGCAATCGCACCTCGATCTCGAAGTGCTAAATCGACCCAACCCTGCTACGTTTTATCTTGAAGTGCAGGAACGTCATGGCGCCGACATTTTTTCGTCATCACGGCACTTTAGGCTGTGTGTGCAGGTCATTTATCTGCAACCGCTTTTAATCAAGAAGGAGTCCACCATGGACGAATACCAAGAAGAACTGCTGGAGTACCACGCGTTTGAACTGGATCCGCTGGATCCGGCCGATGACGCCACCGAGCTGTAACACCGACTTCAGGCGGAATGCCGCTGACTGCGGCGAAATTCCCCTGGGGTCTGGTTGTTCCACCGCCTGAAGGCCCGTTGAAAGGCTTGGGCTGAGGCAAAACCGAGCAAGTAGGCGATCTCGCCAAACGCCAGTTCCGTGTCGCGAATGTAGGTCATGGCCAAATCGCGGCGGGTATCGTTAAGAATCGCGCGAAACTGTGTACCTTCGTCGGCCAGTTTGCGCCGCAACGTCCAGGTTGGCAGCTTCAAGCGTGCCGCCACTTCTTCCAGGTCGGGTTCCCGGCCGCCATTGAGCATCGGCCCGAGCAACCGGGTAATACGCTCGCGCAGGCTGCGGGTGCGGGTGAGCTGCTCCAACTCGTGTTCACATAACTTCAACAACAGCTGCCAGGTGCTGGGGCAATGCTGCGGGTTACGCAGGCCCAGGGTCGGCTGGTTGAGGCGCAGTTGATTGGCTTCGGCACCGAAATGCACCGGGCTGTCACCCAGCACGCTGTACTGGTCGCCGTACTCCGGGGCTTGAAACTCGATGTCGATGCGCTGCGCCTGCACCGGTTGTTGGGCCAGGCTCGACAATTGCTGCAACCAGCCGGCGATGATCGAGTCCACCACAAAGCGGTTGTAGGCGTTGTAGGGGCTGATGGAATAGAAACGCAGCCAAGCGCCTTCGGCGTCTTCATGAAAGCTCGACTGGCCGCGATAGTTGGAGCCGTACAGTGCTTCAAACCGCGTCAGTGCGCGCGCTGCTTCGCGTACGTTGGGCGCCTGTGCGGCGGTGACGCCGGCCAATCCCGCCTGGCTTAGACGGCTCAATTGACCCATGCGCAAGCCCAGGCCGGGGTCGCCGGTCAGTTGGATGGCCGCATGGCCCAGGCGCATATAGCGCGGGATCGACAGGCGCGCCCCGGCTTCGGCAAGGCGCGCCGGGTCCAGGCCGTATTGCAGCAGCAGCGGTTGCGGGTCCAGGCCATGGCTTTGGACGGCGTCGGCCAGGGACTGTACAAAGCCCACCGACAAGTCCCCAAGGCGCACCGGCTTCACGGCGTTACAGCCAGATATTCAGCAGGCGCGCGCCACGGGCGTCGTTGCCCGCAGTGACGTGCCCATCGTTGCTGAGGAAGCTGTGCCCGGCAGTGCCCAGGTCCCAGAACTGCCCACGCAGAAACACACTCATGCCGGCGCTGGCCTGGCTGATCGGTTGTTGGCTGATCAGGGTGAGGCGGCGCCAGGCTTCGCCCTCGCTGAGCTCTTCGGGCTTGAGGCTGATTTCCGGCGGCGTGGACACGCTTTTAAAGCCGCGCCATGGGCGGTCCCAGGTGTCGCGGCCGGTGACGAAGGCCGGCACGGCGACCAGTTGCGCACCTTGCTCGTTGAGCTTGCGGTAGTTGTCCGGGTACCAGCTGTCACTGCCGATCAGGATGCCCAGGCGCCCGGCCGGGGTGTCGACCACGCTGACCTGGTTTTCATCGCCCGGCGCGATAAAGCCGCGCTCATCGTAAATCGGGTATAGCTGGCGCTGTGGATCGCCAATGGGCAGGCCATCCGCCGCAAACACCACGCTGGCGTTGTACAGCGCGCCATGGCCGATGTGCAGTTGGCCCTGGCTGACACTGGGGTTTGGCAGCGCTATGGAACCCGCCACCAGGGTCACGCCGAATTCTTTGGCCAGGCCGCCGAACAGCACTTGATAGTCGCGGGCCATGGCCGGTGCCTTCATGCGCAGGTAGGCGTCGTCCATGCGGTTATCGCCTTTGGCGCTGATCCAGGCACGGGCAAACTGCAACGGGTTGCTGGCCGACAGCCAGTTCATCGCGTCCTTGAGGTGGGTGGCCTGGTACAGCTCGTTCTTCTCACCGCTGAGCATCAGCCAGGTGCCGATATGTTCCGGCAGCACGACGACGGTCTTGGGGTTGATCAAGCCCTGTTCGCGGGCCTTTTGCAGGTAGGCCGAGAGTTTCAGGTGCAGGCGTTCCAGGCTCTGGTAATCGGCCGGGAACAGCTCGGGTTGGATGCCCAGCAGGTTGCCACGGTCGGCGGGCTCGCCTTCGTTGACGGCCAGGGTGATACGCAGGTCCGACAGGTAATGCGCCACAGGGCGCTCCTGGGTCCAGACCAGATACGCGGCGATGGCGGCAACCAGGGCCATGGAGACGGTGAACGCTAGAAGTTTACGCATGGGGCAACAGACAACAGACCGTGTGCAGGGTTCGCGACTAGGGTAGGGCGCCTGCAACGGCTTGCCAAGGGGCACTGTGCATTTGGATCAATAACTTGTCAGTTACGGTCATTGAGCGGTAGTCCATCGCCTCTTAGTCTGTGGGACATAAACCGATGGCAAGCCATTCGAGCCTGCCACGTCCCGTGATGATCCGTTGTGGAGCTGTACCATGACCGCTGCTGCCTACCCGCACCTGCTGGCCCCGTTGGACCTGGGTTTTACCACCTTGCGCAACCGCACCCTAATGGGGTCGATGCACACCGGCCTGGAAGAAAAGCCCGGCGGTTTCGAACGCATGGCTGCCTATTTTGCCGAGCGCGCCCGAGGCGGCGTTGGCCTGATGGTCACCGGTGGCATCGGCCCGAATGATGAAGGCGGCGTGTATACCGGTGCAGCCAAGCTGACCACCGACGAAGAAGCGCAAAAGCACAAGATTGTCACCAAGGCCGTACACGAAGCCGGCGGCAAGATCTGCATGCAGATCCTTCACGCCGGGCGTTATGCCTACAGCCCCAAGCAAGTTGCACCGAGCGCGATCCAGGCGCCGATCAACCCGTTCAAGCCCAAAGAGCTGGACGAGGAGGGCATCGAGAAGCAGATCCAGGATTTCGTCACCTGCTCGCTGCTGGCCCAGGTGGCCGAGTACGACGGCGTGGAAATCATGGGTTCCGAAGGCTACTTCATTAACCAGTTTCTCGCCGCCCACACCAACCATCGCACTGACCGTTGGGGTGGCAGCTACGAAAACCGCATGCGCCTGGCGGTGGACATCGTGCGCCGGGTGCGCGAAGCGGTAGGCCCGAATTTCATCATTATCTTCCGCCTGTCGATGCTCGACCTGGTGGAAGGCGGCAGCTGCTGGGAAGAGATCGTGCAGTTGGCCAAGGCCATCGAAGGCGCGGGTGCGAGCATTATCAACACCGGTATCGGCTGGCACGAAGCGCGTATCCCCACCATTGCCACCAAAGTGCCGCGTGGCGCGTTCAGCAAGGTCACTGCCAAGCTGCGTGGCGCGGTGCAGATTCCGTTGATCACCACCAACCGCATCAATACCCCGGAAATTGCCGAGCAGATTCTGGCTGAAGGCGATGCGGACATGGTCTCGATGGCACGGCCCTTCCTGGCCGACCCGGAATTCGTCAACAAGGCTGCTGCCGGCCGCACGGATGAAATCAACACCTGTATCGGCTGCAACCAGGCCTGCCTGGATCACACCTTTGGCGGCAAACTGACCACCTGCCTGGTCAACCCGCGTGCCTGCTACGAGACCGAGCTGAACTACCTGCCGGTCAAGCAGATCAAGAAAATTGCGGTGGTCGGTGCCGGGCCTGCGGGCCTGGCGGCGGCTACCGTGGCGGCTGAGCGCGGCCACCAAGTGACCTTGTTCGATTCGGCCAGCGAGATCGGCGGCCAGTTCAATATCGCCAAGCGCGTGCCGGGCAAAGAAGAGTTCTTCGAAACCCTGCGTTACTTCAAGCGCAAATTGCAGACCACCCATGTTGAGCTGTGCCTCAACACCCGCGTGGATGTGGCGCAACTGGCGGCGGGCGGTTACGACGAGATCATCCTGGCCACCGGCATTGCGCCGCGCACCCCGGCGATTCCTGGCGTCGACAACGCCAAGGTGCTGAGCTACCTGGACGTGATTCTGCAGCGCAAGCCAGTGGGCAAGCGCGTGGCGGTGATCGGCGCCGGCGGCATCGGCTTCGACGTCTCCGAGTTTCTGGTGCATCAAGGCGTGTCCACCAGCCTGGACCGCGAGGCGTTCTGGAAAGAGTGGGGCATCGACACCCAGCTGCAAGCCCGTGGCGGCGTGGCCGGCATCAAGCCGCAACCCCATGCACCGGCACGTGAAGTGTTCCTGCTGCAACGCAAGACTTCCAAGGTCGGCGACGGCCTGGGCAAGACCACCGGCTGGATCCACCGCACAGGCTTGAAGAACAAGCAGGTGCAGATGCTCAACAGTGTCGAGTACCTGAAGATTGATGACGAAGGCCTACATATCCGCATCGGCGCCGAGGGCGAGCCGCAGGTGCTGGCCGTCGACAATATCGTCATCTGCGCCGGGCAAGACCCGCTGCGTGAGCTGCAGGATGGGCTGGTCGCAGCGGGCCAGAACGTACACCTGATTGGCGGCGCCGATGTGGCGGCCGAACTCGACGCCAAGCGCGCCATCAACCAGGGTTCGCGCCTGGCTGCCGAGTTGTAAAACGACCCAAGGGGCGGTGTTAGACTACCGCCCCTTTTTCATTCAGACAGCTCCCGATGGGTCCCTTCGATTGGCTTCCCCAGGCACCGCTTGAACCGTTGCCGCTCGACTGGCTGAACGGCGTCGAGCTGGCGATGCTGCGCCTGGACCGTATCGACCCACTGATCAGCGGCAACAAGTGGTTCAAGCTCACCGAGCACCTGGCCCACGCGCAAGCCGCCGGTGCCCGTGGTGTTATCAGCCTCGGTGGCGCCCATTCCAACCACCTGCACGCACTGGCAGCCGCCGGCAAACGCTTTGGTTTCGCCACCGTCGGCCTGTTGCGCGGCCATCCTCAAGACACACCCACTGTGCTCGACCTCAAAGCCTTCGGCATGCAGCTGCATTGGCTGGGTTATGGCGGCTATCGCGCGCGGCATGAAGCGGGTTTCTGGTCGCCGTGGCGTGAGCGATATCCGCACCTGTATCCCGTGCCCGAAGGCGGCGGCGGGTTGGCGGGTGCCGAGGGTTGCGGCGTGCTGGTGGAGCAAGTGCGGGCGCAATTGAACCGTCTGGGCTGGGACGATTACCACGCGTGGTGGCTGGCGGCAGGGACGGGCACCACACTGGCCGGGTTGGCGCTGGCCGAGGCGGGCGCGCATCCGGTGTATGGCGCAATGGCTGTGCCGGATGATCATGGGGTTGCGCAGAATGTGCAGGCGATTGTGCCGGGCGGTTATGCGTTGCTGGATGCGAGCCGAGGTGGTTTTGCCAAGGTCGATCCGGTATTGCTCGACTTTATCCATACCACCGAACAGGCCTGTGGCTTGCCGCTTGAACCGCTCTATACCGGCAAGGCACTCCTGGCGCTGAAGCAACAGATCGAGGCCGGACGCTTCACCCCCGGCACCCGCCTGATCTTCGTGCACACCGGCGGCCTGCAAGGCCGCCGAGGCTTTACCACCTAGCGTAAGCTCCCACCTGGCATCATTCGCAAAGCCGTATTGTCGCGCAGGATGTAGTGGTGAATGATCCCCGCCAGCGCATGCAGCCCGATCAGCCAATAACCAACCTTGCCGAACAGCACATGCCAGCTCTCAATCTCTTTGGCCAGCGCCTTGTTCTCCGCAATCAACGGCGGCAACTCAATCCCATAAAACATCACCGAATGCCCTTCGGCACTGACGATCAGCCAACCCGCAATCGGCATGCCGATCATCAATGCATACAGCGCAACGTGCATCAGTGTGGCCAACACCGTTTGCCATTGCGGCGGTGTGGGCACGATCTTCGGCGCAACCCCCAGGCTGCGTGCAAACAGGCGCAGCCACACCAGCACAAACACGGTAAGGCCGAACATAAAGTGCATTTCGACAATCAAGGTTCGCGCACCACTGCCTTTAGGGAACTGGCCGCGTAACTCTATGCAGGCGTAAACCACCGCCAGCAGCACCACCATCAACCAGTGCAACGCAATCGACATGGTGCTGTAGCGGGTATCGGAGTTTTTCCACGGCATCGCTGTGTTCCTCACTCATCAGGGCATACCTCCATTCTTTCGCGATGGAGTCCTTTAACTGTATGCCGGTTTTGAGCGGTTCGCCTGGCGTAAATGCCGTTGTTTTGACCTCGATCAGTGGCTTTGCGGCATTTCACCGCGCGCCAGGCGCTGGTTGATATCGGTGATCACCGCCGGCAGGTCGTTGATGGTGTCGATCAGGTAGTGCGGGCGCGAGCCTTCGAACAGCTTCTCGATGCGTTTGCGCTCGCTGGCCAGGGCGGCAGCGTCCAGGTCACGAAATTGTTCATAGGTCAGGCCCAGCGCATTGCCGGAGCAGGTCAATGCCACGGTCCACATGCCGGCGCGGCGGCCTTCGAGGATGCCTGGCACAGTGTCGTCGACCTTTACGCACGCTGCCACATCGTCAATGCCCAGCGCGATCACGTTGGCCAGCGCCTGGGCCGGCCATGGGCGGCCGTTGGGCACTTCGTCGGTGGCGACTACGTGGTCGGCGATGTAGCCGTTGGTGGCGGCCAGGGCCACCACTTTGTCCATCACCTGCTTGGGGTAGCCGGAGCAGGAGCCGATCTTGATGCCTTGCACACGCAAGCGCGCGATGGTGTCCAGGGCACCGGGGATCAGCGCCGAGTGCTCGGCGATCTTTTCGATCTGCAACGGCATAAAGCGCTGGTAGATCGAGGTCACGTCGTCATCGGTCGGCGTGCGGCCGAAGGCTTTGCGGTAGCGTTCGGCCACCTGTGGTTGGTTGCAGAGGGTGCGGATGTGGTCCCACTTGCCCATGCCCATCGGGCCACGGGCTTCTTCGATGGAGACTTGGACGTCGAACTCGGCGAAGGCTTCGACAAAGATCTGCGTGGGCGCAAAAGAGCCGAAGTCGACCACGGTGCCGGCCCAGTCGAGGATAACGGCCTGGAGGGTGTTGGGGTTTTGATAGTTCATGGTTCAAATCCTGTGGGTAATGGGGGCAATCAGATGTCCAGCACTTCCATTTCTTGCAGCACCTGGCCGATGGCCTCGACCGCCGCCTGCATGCCCTGCGCGTCAACATGGCCGATGCAGCCGACGCGGAAGGTTTCAACCTGGGTCAATTTGCCGGGGTAAAGAATGAAACCCTTGGCCTTGACCCGCTCGTAGAAGTCCTTGAACTGGTAACGCGGGTCTTTTGGCGCATGGAAGGTGACGATGATCGGCGCCTGGATGGCGGCTGGCAGGAAGCTGCGCAGGCCCAGTGCGGCCATGCCGTCGAGCAGCGTCTGGCAGTTGTCGGCGTAGCGTTGATGACGTGCGGGCAGGCCGCCTTCTTCCTGGTATTGCAGCAAAGCTTCGTGCAGCGCGGCGACCACGTGGGTCGGCGGCGTGAAGCGCCATTGGCCAGTCTTGGTCATGTAGCTGTGCTGGTCGAACAAGTCCATCGCCAGGGAATGGCAGTTGCCTTGGGCGCCCGCCAGTGCCTGTTTGTCGGCGAAGACAAAGCCCATGCCCGGCACGCCTTCCAGGCACTTGCCCGAGGCGGCGATCAGCGCGTCAAACGGCACTTCGCGGGCGTCGATCGCCAGCGCGCCGAAGGAGCTCATGGCGTCGATGATCAGGCGTTTATCGTGCTGTTTAACCACCTGCGCGATGTCCGGCAGCGGGTTAAGAATGCCGGTGCTGGTTTCACAGTGGATCAGCGCCACGTGAGTGATCGCCGGGTCGGCGTGTAGCAGGCGGTCGACGTCGGCGGCGGTGGTGGGCTCGTCTTCAGCGGTTTCGAAGGTGCTGAAATCGCGGCCGAGCACTTCGCAGATCTTCGCCAGGCGCTTGCCGTAGGCGCCGTTGATCAGCACCAGTACCTTGCCGTTGCGCGGCACCAGGGTGCCGATGGCGGCTTCGACGGCGAAGGTGCCGCTGCCTTGCAAGGGCACGCAGTGGTGGCTGTCGTTGCCATGCAGGATGGCCAGCAACTGGGTACAGACGCTGGCGGTCAGTTGGTTGAAGCGGTCATCCCATGACCCCCAATCCACCATCATTGCCTGACGGGTGCGGTTCGATGTGGTCAAGGGGCCAGGGGTCAGCAGGATCGGCGCGGCAGTGCTCATCTCAAGTCCTCGCAAGGTCATTGGGGGTTGAAGCTACGGCGCCTAAATTGCAGTTTGGCTTGTCATCAATCAAATTGTTTGTTGTTATGCGAGCTATCAGTGAGGCCGATAGCTATGAATTTGTTTCAACTGCGTGCATTCGATGCCGTGGCCCGCGAGGGCAGCTTTACCCGAGCCGCCGCACGGCTATTCATCAGCCAGCCGGCGGTGACCGGGCACATCAAGGCCCTGGAAGAGCACTACCAGATCGCACTGTTGCGCCGCACCGCCCGGCGGGTGGAATTGACCGAGGAGGGCACGCGCCTGGCGGCAATCACCCGGGCAATTTTCGGCCTGGTGGATGAAGCGCAGACACTGCTCGAAGCCAATCGGCAGTTGCTCAGCGGGCGCCTGGAAGTGGCCGCCGACGGCCCGCACCTGGTGATGCCGATGATCGCCAGCCTGCGGGCGCGTTACCCCGGCATCACCGTGAACCTGCGCCTGGGCAATGCCCAGGAAACCCTGGCGGCGCTGCTGTCCGAGCATGCGGATGTGGCGGTACTGACGGAGGTGGAGCCGCGCAATGGACTGCACCTTCAGCCTTTGAATGAGTCGCGGATTTGCGCGCTGGTCCCGGCCAGCCACCCGTGGGCGGCACTGCCCAAGGGTATTCGGCTGGAACAGCTCAACGAAGTGATCATGGTGTTGCGCGAGCCCAGCTCCATCACGCGGCGGACCTTCGATGAGGCGTGCGCGGTCGCGGGTGTGCAGCCCAAGGTGTTGCTGGAACTGGACAGCCGAGAGGCGGTGACCGAGGCCGTGGCGGCCGAGTTGGGCGTGGGCGTGGTGTCGTCGATGGAAGTCAGCCAGGACCCGCGTGTGCGGGCGGTGGCGATTCAGGGCGATGGATTGTTGAACCGGCATATGCTCGGCTGCATGGAGCGGCGCCGCTCATTGCGCTTGATTCAGGCATTCTTTGAGTTGGCGTCTTGAGTTGATGATCGAGTTGGGGGCCGCAAATTCAACGCAAACTGTCCCGGACGATATCCAGAAACGTCGCCACCACCCGCCGCGAACTCTGCTCCTTGAGGCACACCAGCGTTTCCTTCATGCGCTGGCTGCAATCGCGGATCGGCATGGCATACACCCGCGAGTCGGCGCCCAGTTCCGCCGCCGACACCACACCCACACCAATCCCCACCACCACCGCCTCGCGCGCGGCTTCGCGGCCTTCCACCTGGATCGCCGGGCGGATGCGCAGCCCGGCCTCGCGCATTTCCTGCTCCAGGGTCTGGCGAGTGACCGAGCCGATTTCCCGCAGCACCAATGGCGTGTCATCCAGGTCGGCCAGGCAGATGGATTCGCGCCCGGCCCACGGGTGGTTGCGCGCCACAAAGGCGAGTAACTGCTCATCGGGCAACGGTAATGACAGCAGGCGTTCGTCGTCGACATCGCGCCCCAGCAGGGCCAGATCGGCCTGGTAGTTGTACAGGCGAAACAGCGATTCGTCGGTGTTGCCGGTTTCGATCTTGACGCTGATGCCGGGGTACAACTGGCAGAAGCGCGCGATCTGCGGCAACACATGCACGGGCGCGTCCACGGCCAGGGTGAGCGTGCCGGTGAGCAGGGCGCGGGAATCTTGCAGCAGCTCTTCGGCTTCGGCCTCGATCACAAACAGACGCTGGGTGATGCCGAGCAGGCGCTCGCCCAGATCGGTGAGGCGCACGGCGCGTTTGTTGCGGTGAAAAAGCAGCACGCCGAAGCGTTCTTCGAGCTTGCGCACCTGGTCGGAAATCGCCGGCTGCGTCAGGAACAGGCGTTCAGCGGCCTGAGTGAAACTGCCGTGGACGGCCACGGCGTGGAAGGCTTTGAGCTGTGCGTGGGAAACCGACATCGCAGATCCTCTTACAAGCTGAGCTTATAGGTGAAATACGATAAATCGATTTTACCTATTAGTCAGCCATTGCTTTTATACCTCCCAGTCGCCGACGGTTGAGTCCTACAACCTCGGTGGCCATGGGTTCTGCCAAGCCGGACCCATCTGACCAATGTCGCGCTTTCCACGGCTCGGCATTGCAGTGCTCAACCATAAAAACAACAGGCATTTGCTTCTCGATCCTGCCGGCACACTCACCTGAGGTCAGAACCACCATGAATATCCAAACGGGTAGCATCAAGCGTTGGCGCGTGCAGATTTTTGCCATCACCTGGCTGGCGTACGCCGCGTTCTATTTCACTCGCAAAGCGTTTTCGGTGGCCAAGCTGGGCATCGTCGATGACCCAAGCTTCCCTCTCGACAAAATGATGATGGCCAACCTCGATGGCCTGTACCTGGCGGCCTACGCTGTGGGGCAGTTCACCTGGGGTATGCTGGCCGACCGCTTCGGGCCACGGGTGGTGGTGCTGGGCGGGTTGTTGATTTCCGCCGCTGCGGCGTTGGTGATGGGCACCTTTGCCACCTTGCCGATCTTTATCAGTTGCATGTTGATCCAGGGCCTGGCGCAGTCCACCGGCTGGTCGGGGCTGTGCAAGAACCTCGGCAGTTTCTTCCCGGCGCAGCAACGCGGGCGGGTGTTGGGGTTATGGAGTTCGTGCTACGCCTTTGGTGGCTTGGTGGCATCGCCCTTCGCCGGCTGGTGGGCCTACACGCTGATCGGCACATGGCACGCGGCGTTTATTTCCAGTGCGGCAGTGGTGGCGGTGGTGGCTGTGCTGTTCTTTATCTTCCAGCGCAATACACCGCAGGATGTCGGCTTGCCGGCCGTTGAGCCGGAGCCCGTCGTGGCGGGTGAGGCGCAGCGCGTCAGTGTGCTGGAACCGCTGCGCGCCATCCTGCGCAATCGCACGGTGCTGACCTTGGGTCTGGCGTACTTTCTGTTAAAGCCTGCGCGTTACGCGATCCTGTTGTGGGGGCCGGTGATTGTTTATGAGCAAATGCCCTCGGTGGGCAAGGTAGGCGCGGCCATCGTGCCCACGGCGTTCGAGTTGGCCGGGCTGCTGGGGCCGATCATGATCGGGCTGGCGTCCGACAAACTCTTCGGTGCCCGGCGCATGCCGGCCTGTGTGCTCAGCCTGCTGGCGCTGACCGTGGCCCTGGCGTTGTTCATGGCCGCGCTGCACACCGGCAGCGTGACGCTGGTGATGGCTCTGCTGTTTGTGATGGGCCTGACCCTGTACGGGCCGGACTCAATGATCAGCAGCACGGCGGCCATCGACTTCGGCACCGCCAAGGCTGGCGCCACGGCGGCAGGCTTTGTGAACGGGTGTGGTTCAGTGGGGGCGATTCTTGGCGGCCTGCTGCCGGGCTACTTCGATACGGTCACGGTGTTTATCGTATTTGCCGGCGCGGCGTTGTTTTCTTCGCTGGTGCTGATGCCTTACTGGAACGCCCGGCCCACCGTGCTGGCCCAGGTCGGCGATTTTGTGCCAGAGCGCAACGTCACGATCAAACCCTTGCGCACCTGAGGCAACTGGCCGGTTTTTTGGTGGATTAGAGTGTTTTTGCGCTATAAACTCTGCCCCCAAAGCGCCGGCCAGTAGACGTTTCGGCGCGATGGATAGAAGAGAGTGAGTCATGGGCGCACAGTGGAAAGTCAAACATAAAGAAGCGGCATCCAATGCCAAGGGCAAGATTTTCGGCAAGTTGGTGAAAGAAATCACCATCGCCGCCCGCAACGGCGCCGACACCGCGACCAACGCCCACCTGCGTTTGGTGGTAGAACAGGCCAAAAAGGCCTCGATGCCCAAGGAAACCCTGGAACGCGCGATCAAGAAGGGCGCCGGTCTGCTCGGCGAAACCGTGCAGTACCACCGCGTGACCTACGAAGGTTTTGCCCCGCACCAGGTGCCGTTGATCGTTGAATGCGTGACCGACAACATCAACCGTACCGTGGCGGAAATCCGCGTGGCGTTCCGTAAGGGCCAGCTTGGCGCTTCCGGTTCCGTGGCGTGGGACTTCAACCACGTCGGCCTGATCGAAGCCTCGCCGGACAGCCCGGATGCCGACCCTGAAATGGCCGCCATTGAAGCGGGTGCGCAGGATTTTGAAGATGGCGAAGAAGAAGGCAGCACCTTGTTCATCACCGAAACCACCGACCTCGACGCGGTGCAAAAAGCCCTGCCGGAGCAGGGCTTCACGGTGTTGTCGGCCAAGCTGGGCTACCTCTCGAAGAACCCGGTAAGCGGTTTAACCGATGAGCAGATGGCTGAGGTTGAAGCCTTCCTGGAAGGGTTGGACAACCATGATGACGTGCAGGATATGTTCGTTGGGTTGGCTGGCTGATTTATAGCTGAATAAAGGCAGGCAAAAATGTGTGAGCTGGGTTGCCTGCTGTGGCGGTTTGTTGGTGTACATATCCGTTGCTGCGGTGATGGCTGGTTAGGGTTCCGCCCTGACGGCGGGTCACTTTTGGCAAACGCCCGGAATGCCGGCCCAGCCAAAAGTAACCAAAAGGTCTGTGCCCCACCACTTGGCACCTCGCTAATGCTCGGTGTGCCCTCACTCCGGCTTGAATCCGTGGGCCGCCGCGATGGGCCATCCTTGGCCCAGCGCGGCTAACCCGGCGTCCTGCCGGGTTACCCACGGATTCAAGCCTGCGTTCGGCCATCGTGGTTAACGGGGCGTCTGAGATCAAAAGCAGATCAAGATCAAGATCTACAGCACGGCGGCCTGAAAGCCGACCTGAGTGGTTGAAGCAAGAGCCAGATCAAGTGCAAAGCAAAAGCCTGTCTACCTGGTGTAACTCGGTCTAAATGTGGGAGCGGGCTTGCTCGCGAATGCGGTGGGTCAGTCAACTCATCTGTCACTGACCCACCGCATTCGCGAGCAAGCCCGCTCCCACAGTTGATCGCATGCATTTTTGAATATGAGGTCGGCTGCGGATTTGCATGCACTGAAAAGCTGCTTTTCTGTGGGAGCTGGCTTGCCTGCGATGCAGACACCTCGGTACATCAGGTACACAGAGTTGATGCTATCGCAGGCAAGCCAGCTCCAACATTGTTTAGTGGTGTGGCAGCGATTGCAGCAGCGCTTCGATCTCTTCAAAGCTCGGGCGCGCTAACACATCGGGCTGGCAGCAGCTTTGTTGCAGCGCCACCAGCGCTTCATTGTCGAAGCCTTCGTCTACCCGCTCCAGCAATTCCCCCAGCAACACCCCGAATGCACGCACTTCAATGCGCCGCAACGCCCTGGTTTCCAGCGTGTCCGCCGTTGCATGGAACGACGCCCCGCCAAAGTCCCCGAGCAAGCAGTCGCCCGCCGCATTCCACAGGATATTATGGCCGTACAGGTCGCCATGGGTGATGCCGTGCCGGTGCAGATGCGCCGCCACCGAGGCGATGCCGCGTGCCATGCGCAAAGCTACTTCAGCACTGAAGCGTGTGCCCGTCGCGTAGATATCGCGGGTGCATGACGCCAGGCTCGGCAAGGCCGCGAGGTTGCGGTAACTCGGGTCGATCAGGTCCATCACCAGGGCTGCTTGGTCATCCGGGTGGCCAACCACGCGCCCCTCCACCTTGATCAGGTTCGGGTGCAGCCCGGCGGCGATGCAGGCCTGCATTTCATGCAGCGGCGAGCCGTCGCTGGTGATCGTGCCTTTGTAGAGTTTGACCGCGACCGGCAACGCTTGCGGCTTCCATAACGCCTTGCGGATGATCCCCGAAGCGCCTTCGCCCAACACCTCGCCCAGTTCCAGTTCAGCCCAGGGGATATTCGGCGTTGCATCATCGCTCGCCACTTCTACGGCCATTTCCACCGGGTTACCGGCGTAGGCCAGCCAGGTCAGGCTCGGCAGCGTCAGCAGCCATGGTGGCAGTTGGGTGAAGCGGTTGGAGGCGATGCGCAGCAGCTCGAGGTTTTTGCAGTTGACCAGGCTGTGGGGCAGGTCCGTCAGGTGGTTGCCGGCCAGCATCAGCTTTTGCAGCAATGGCCGTTCGCCCAACTCGCTGGGCAACTGGCTGATGCAGTTGTCGGTGAGGATCAGCCAGCGTAACTGTGGCGGCAACGCGGCGGCGGGTACGTGGCTGATCTGGTTAGCCTTGAAACCGATCATGCTCAGGTTGGCACATTGGCCCAGGCAGGTGGGCAGCTCAGTGAAGGCGTTGTCCGAGCAGAACAGCACGCGCAGGTGCGACAGCCGATGCAGGTCGTCGGGCAGGCTGCTCAGGGCATTGCCGGTGAGGTTGAGGATTTCCAGGCTGTCGGCCAGCGCGAAGATTTCCGACGGGAATTCGGTCAGCCCGCAAGACAGGTCCAGGCGTGTAATACCGGCCAATTGGCCAGCCTTGAGTTGGGCGAGGGTATTCATGAACGGCGCGGTCACTCGGCAAGGTGGGCGTAAAAGGCGCTCATGATACCGGGTCGGGCGCGGGTTGCGGGCACACCGTGTGTAATTGGTTGAGCCGGCTGGCGGTGCGGGCGAGGTCGATGGCCTGGCCTTCCAGGGCGCGCGCCAAGGGTTGCGGGCCGATCAGGGTCAGGCGTTTGTCCTGGTCGTAGAGCACGTCCACCAGGTTGATAAAGCGCTGTTGCACGGCGATCGGGCAGTCGGCCAAGGAGGGCAGGCCGTCGATGATCCAGTGGTCGAAATCCTCGCACAGCAACAGGTAATCCATCACGGCGGTGAGCTGTTCACACAGGTCGTTGAAGGTGAACACGATGCTGCGCGCCTGATGGCTGCGGCAGAGCAATTGGCGCTTGCCTACCGTCAAGCTTTGCGCCGGGCCAGGCGTGGCGGGCAGCCCGAGGGCATCGCGCTGGGCGGCGTTACCCGGCCAGACATACTGGCCGCCGGTGAAACGCTGCTCGGCATGGGCCTGGGGCAAGCTGCGAAAATCCTCGGGCGAGCTGACTTCCAGCACCTGCATGCGCGTGGCGATCAAGTCGATCACCGGCTTGAAGCGCTCGTGGTACAGCGGGTTGGGCAGCAGGCCTTCGGGGGCGTAATTGGAGGTCACCAGCACCAGCACGCCCCGTTGGAACAAGGCTTTGAACAGGCGGCTGATGAGCATCGCATCGCCGATATCGTGGACGTGGAATTCGTCGAAGCACAGCACCCGGCAATCGGCCAGTAGCGCGTCCAGGGTCACGCCCAGCGCGTCGTGCTGTTCACGGTGCTGGAACATGCCCTGGTGCAGGCGGGTAAAAAAGGTGTGGAAGTGCACGCGTTGCTTTTGCGCAATCGGTAGCGCCTGGAAAAACCCATCGAGCAGCCAGCTTTTACCACGGCCCACCGGGCCATGCAGGTACAGGCTGCGCGTGGGCCGGCCGGCGAGCAGGTGTCGGGTCTCGCGGGCGAGGGCGGCAATCGCCTGGGTTTGGCCGGCGCTGAGGGTATAGCCCTGGTCGTGGGCCTTGTTTTCAAAGAACGCCGGGATAGTCGAGGCGCTGGTCAACGCGGTTTTTTTACCCAGAAGGCGCTGAATCAGGGATAGCACAGCCAATGCACGTCACTCTGTCTTTCGGTGGTTGCCCACTTTAGGGCGCTCACGTCGATTTGACCAATACAGAACGGCGCCCCCTGCTATCTCGAAAAGGCATGTTACGCCCGCCCTCCGGCTCAGACTGGCAGTTTCGCCCTTTGTGGCTAACCTCTTACAGAGCAGTCACCCCTGTACAAGGATTTGGGGCAGTGAAGGGACGAGGCGTTTTGGCAGTCATGGGCACGATGCTCTGCAGCACGGTTTACGCTGCGCAACTCCAGGTGGAGGTGCGCATCGACGTGCAGCGGGGCTGCCAGCTGGTGGGCACTACCCGCAGTGCTGGCATCGAGCAACTTGGCGTATTGGATTTTGGCAGCGGCCCGCGTCTGGATGACCCGGCCGGGCCCCTGAGTGCGGCCCTGATCAGCCAGCGCCAGCCGCGCCTGGAGTGCAACCCCGACACCCCTTACCAACTGCGCGTTGACGGCGGCCTGCATGGCGGCACCGGCGAAGTGCGCTACCTGAGTGCCGCAACCCCTTCGAGCAAACCGATTCCCTATCGAATTTATGCCGACGCCGCGCGGCGTATTGCCTTGCCGGTCAACGAGCCGCTGAGTGGGCGCGTGCCGGACTCCGGCAGTGTCGACCTGCCGCTGTATGGGCGCATTGAGCCACTCAAGGACATCCCGGCGGTCGGTCGCTACACCGACCTGCTCAAGGTCACCGTCACATGGTAAGCCGCAGCTTGGTCCTGGTGGCCATGGGCGGGCTGTTGCTGCTGGCCGATGACGCCCAGGCGGCCGTCGCCGGGCAGATCCACGCACGGCTGGTGATTACCGCCAGTTGCCAGGTGAGCAAAGACATCGAGAGTGCGCCGGTGAGCCCCGCCGGCGGTAGCGCGTTACTGGATTTCGGCACCCAGGGCCCGACGTGGAGCAACTCCTTGGGCGCGGGCGTCACCGATGGCAGCAATGCGCCGCTGTCGGTGTCCTGCAACCCCTCGGTGGTCAGCAGCTTCACCGTGACCATCGACGGCGGTGCCCATGGTGACGGCACTACAAGGCGCCTGAGTAACGGGCGCCAGACTATTCCCTATCAACTCTCGGCTGACCCACTTGGCCGGCGCAGCTACAGCATTGGCGAGCAACGCAATTTCGTCGTAACCAAGGGCACACAAGTACCGATCCCGGTATTCGGCTCGGTGGTGGCGAATACCAGGGCCTTACCGGCCGGCATCTACACAGACACCCTGACGGTGACTCTGGATTGGTAAACCATGAGGATGGACATCATGCATGCACTTATAGCGAAGGCGGTTTTTCCATTGATGGCGTTGGTGTGGGTGTCGGGCGCACAGGCGGCGACGGTGGCCGGTACGGTCAGCGCCACCCTGGTGCTCACCAGCAGCTGCCAGGTCAACGGCGCCGTAGCCACTGGCGGGATGAGCTTCGGTAACTTGAACTTCGGTACCGCCAACAGCCTGTTCACCGAAGCTGACGGCCAGGTGCTGGGCGGCGGCGGCGGGGCGTTGTCGATCCTGTGTTCGGCGGGTACGTCACCGACGTTGACGGTGTCTGCCGGTGCCCACGACGGCCAGTCCGTGGGCGGTGGCCGCGCGCTGTATGACGGGGTGGCCAACTACGTGCCGTATGACCTTTACACCGACAGCGGCCACTCGACGCTGCTGGCCATCGGCGGGGTGATCAACCTGGCGCCGAGCACCGGCGTGGCCCAGGCCGTGAATATCTACGGCAAGGCCAATGGCAAGGCGGGCTTACCGGCCGGTACTTACACCGACACGGTTAACGTGACCCTGACGTTCTAAAGGCGATGGGCCGGTCAGGATGGGCGGCGTTGGCGGTGTGCATTGGCTGGGGAATGCCGCTGTCACTGTTGGCGGTGACCAGCCAGTCGTTCCAGGTCAGCGCGACGATCACGCCGGGCTGCCTGGTGGTCGGCGGCGGCAGCAATTACGGCAGCCTGGCGTTCGGCACTTATTCGGCCTTGGCCACCAGTACCGCTTCTGTCGCGCTGACCGGCGGCGTGACCCTGCAATGCACGCCGGGGGTGGCGCTGAGCATGAGTGTCGATGGCGGGTTGCATAACAACAGCGGACGGCGGATGCAGCTCAATAGCGGCACTGCCCAAGTGGCATATCAATTGTTTCGGGACGCGGCGTTCAGCCAGAGCCTGGGCATCAGCCAAAGCGTGAGCGTGGCGTACAGCAACGCCAACAACATCACCTTGCCGATTTATGGGCGAGTGCAATTACCGGGTAACCAGCCTGGGGGGACGTACAGCGACACGTTGCAGGTGCAGCTGTCGTGGTAAGGCTTTCGGTATAAGGAGTGAGATCTATGTGTGCAGCTTCCCGGCACGGGTGGGCAGCGGGTTTGAGTGGGTTGTTGATGTTGGCGGCGGGGCAGGTCCAGGCGGCCAGTTCGGTGCTGATCTGGCCGATCGACCCGGTGCTGGAGGCCGACCAACAGGCCAGCGCGCTGTGGCTGGAGAACCGCGGCACCGAGACCGCCAACCTGCAGATCCGCGTGTTTGCCTGGACCCAGAGTGGTTTTGACGAACAATACCAGAACCAGCGCGATGTGATTGGCAGCCCGCCGGTGGCGAAAATCGAGCCGGGGCAAAAGCAGTTGGTGCGCCTGACCCGAACCAAAGAAGTGCCGCCCGGCCAGGAGCTGGCCTATCGCATCATCATCGATGAGATCCCTTCGGCCACGCCGCCGCCGGCCCCGGCAGATGGCAAGACCGCCGCTGCTATCCGCTTCCAGATGCGCTATTCGGTGCCGTTGTTTGCCTACGGTCCGGGCCTGTGGAGCAAGGTTGACGGCACCCGAGACCGCGATCCGAAAACCGCCGGCAAGCCGGATCTGAGCTGGAAAAAAGTCAGCGTGGGCGGGCGCAACTACGTCGAGATGCGCAACCAGGGCGCCGTGCATGCGCGCCTCACGGATGCCACGTTCAAGCAGGGCGGCCAGCCGCGGCCCTTGGTGGAAGGCTTGATGGGCTATGTGCTGCCGGGCGCGACCATGCGCTGGCCGGTGCCAGACGGTTTGCCGGCCGATCAGCCGTTGCAGGTGCGCATCAATGGGGCAACGCAAGTGGAGAATCTCGCGCCGGGACGCTGACTCAGTGTGGCGGGGCATGGAGTAGGCCCTGGTGTTAACTACGGATGGAGATGTCCATTGATGGACACAAAGCCTTGGTGAGCCAGGATCGGGCTCGATGTCTATGGCGATCGGTGTGGGTGGTGGGCGGCTTGTCTGGCTTGGTGCTGGCGCCGCCGAGCTTTGCCGCGCCGTTGCCGCCCCCGCCCAGCAGTATGGAGGCTGTTGCCGATGCGCAGTTGTTCCTGGAACTGGTGGTCAACCAGATGGACACCGGCCGTGTGGTCGCCGTCAATCAGCGTGCCGGGCAGCTGTTTTTGCCGGCGTCGGTGTTGCAGGAGGTTGGCGTGAAGTTGCCTGGGGATGTGCCAGGCGAGGTTGCGCTGGAGAGCTTTCCAGGCCTGCACACCGATTACGACAGCCAGGGCCAACGCCTGATACTGAGCGTGCCGCCAGCCTGGCTGCCGGAGCAATTTATCGGCAACCGCAACAACTACCCACGCACCCAGGCACTGACCAGTTTCGGCGCGTTGCTCAATTATGACGCCTACCTGAACGACACGGACGATGCGGGCACTTACCTCGGTATCTTCAACGAAGTGCGGCTATTCGATACCTGGGGCACGTTGTCCAACACCGGCCAATACCGCACCACCATTGGCCGGGAAACCGCCGGCAGTAGCCTGGACAATGGCTATCGACGCTATGACACCACTTGGCGATTCTCTGACGATGAACGCCTGTTGACCTATGAAGCGGGCGATGTGATCAGCGGCGCCTTGCCCTGGAGCACCTCGGTGCGCCTGGGCGGTGTGCAACTGTCGCGCGACTTTGGCGTGCGCCCGGACCTGGTCACCTATCCGTTGCCGCAGTTCGCCGGGGAGGCGGCGGTACCGTCGTCGGTGGACCTGTTTATCAATGGCTATAAATCCAGCAGCGCCGACCTGCAGCCGGGGCCGTACACTCTGACCAACGTGCCGTTTATCAACGGCGCCGGCGAGGCGGTGGTGGTCACTACTGATGCGCTGGGCCGGCAGGTGTCGACCACGGTGCCGTTCTATGTCACCAGTACCCTGCTGCAAAAGGGCTTGTCGGATTTCTCGGTGGCGGCGGGTAATTTGCGCCGCGACTACACTTTGCGCGATTTTGGCTATGGCCCTGGCGTGGCCAGCGGCACCTTTCGCTATGGGGTTTCCGACGCGTTTACCCTCGAAAGCCATGCCGAAGCTTCGAATGACCTGACCCTGGGCGGTGTCGGCGGTAACCTGCGGGTCGGTAACTTTGGCGTGCTCAATACCGCCGTCAGCCAAAGCCAGTACGACGGCCGGACCGGCCAGCAACTAAGCCTGGGCTACCAATACAGCAACCAGCGCTACAGCCTGTCGTATCAACGGGTCGAGCGCCGCGAGCAATACGCCGACTTGAGCCTGATCGATACGCCTTACGCCAGCCTCAGCAAGCGCAGCCAGCAGGCGACGGTGAGTCTGAACCTGAATAATTTTGGCAGCCTGGGCGTCGGCTATTTCGATGTGCAGGCAGCCGATGATTCGCGTACCCGCCTGGTGAACCTGACCTGGAGCAAGCCGCTGTGGCGCAACAGCAGTTTTTACCTGTCGGCCAACCATGAAGTGGGCGACAGCAGTTGGGCAGTGCAGGCGCAGGTGGTGGTGCCGTTCGACGTGTACGGCAGCCTCAGCGTGGGCACCGAGCGCAGTAAAACCGGCGAGAGCCTGCAGCGGGTCAACTACAGCCGAGCCGTGCCGGCCGAAGGCGGCGTGGGCTTTAACCTGGGCTATGCCAGCGGTGATGGGCCGGCTTATCGCCAGGCCGACCTGACCTGGCGCCTGCAGTCGGTGCAGTTGCAAGCCGGCGTGTACGGCAGCAGCGACGCCGAAACCCGTTGGGCCGACGCCAGTGGCTCGTTGGTGTGGATGGACAATCAAGTGTTCGCCGCCAACCGCGTCAACGATGCGTTTGTGGTGGTGAGCACCGACGGCGTCAGTGGTGTGCCGGTGCGCTACGAGAACCAGGTGGTGGGCGAGACCGATCGCAACGGCCACTTGCTGGTGCCGTGGACCAGTGCTTACTACCGCGCCAAATATGAGATCGACCCACTGAACCTGCCATCCAACATGCAGGTGCCCAACGTCGAGCAACGGGTAGCCGTGCGCCGTGGCAGTGGCTACTTGCTGGAATTCCCGGTGCGCCAGGTGATCGCGGCGAGCATCACCTTGGTCGACGCCCAGCACCAGGACTTGCCCCTGGGCAGCCAGGTGCGGCACGAGCAAAGCGGCGCGCAGGCGGTGGTGGGGTGGGACGGCCTGGTGTACCTGGAAAACCTGGCGGCCCATAACACCTTGCAAGTCACCTTGGGTAACGGCCAGACCTGCCAGGCAACGTTTGAGCTGGATACCACCCAGGCCCAGGTGCCACTGATCGGGCCACTGGTGTGCCAATGACATAAGGAGTGTGCGTGTGCGGGTCAAGGAATGGCTGTTGCGGGGCGTGTTGCTGGCGGGCCTGGGCGTGTCGGCGCAGGTGCAGGCCGTGTGCTCGGTGGTGGCCACGGTACCGGCCAGCTTTGGCACCACGGTGAGTTCGATGACCGTGCGCACCACCTCCCAGCCCAGTTCGACCACCAACGCCGGCTTGAGCTGCACGCCTGCGGTTTTGTCGGTACTGACCTCCAATGACCATTTTTATGCGACTGTCAGCGGTTCGCCCCAAGGGGGTCTGGTGGGGCCGACCGGTGATGTCATTAACTATACGATCTATGCCAACAACACCACGGCGTTCCCGATGACACGCGGCACCGCGTTCGATTTTGGCGGCAGCGGCGGCATTGCTGCCTCCCTTGGCCTGGTGTTCGGGCCGGGCACCAAAGTCGTGCCGCTGTACTTCGCCACCACCTTAGGCAGCAACGTGGCATCGGGGGTGTACAGCGAGACCTTGAGTATTTTCTGGAACTGGAACTATTGCTCGGGCATTGGCATTGGCGGGATCTGCCTGGGCCGTGAGATCAACAACGGCACCACCACGCTGACGGTGAGCATGACGGTGGTCAACGACTGCCAGATCACCACACCACCGATTGCCTTTGGCAGCGCGCCGGTGGTCAGCGCCTTTGCCACCGTCAACGGCCAGGCCAGCGTGGCCTGCACCAAGGGCAGCGCCTACACCGTCGGCCTCAGCGATGGGCAGAATCCGGTGAGCGTGGGCGGGCGGCGGCGGATGATTTCCGGCAGTAACTTCCTCGCCTACGACATCTTCATGAGTGCCGGCACCACGCGCTGGGGCAGTGTGGGCGCAGCGCGACGGGCCAGCTCCTCGGCCGAGATCAACCCCGGTAACGGCCTGGGCACCGGCAGCCAGGTGTTCAACTACAACGCCAGGATCTACACCGACCAAACCACGCCGCCGGGCGGCACCTACATTGATAATGTGGTGCTGGATGTGGGCTTCTAGAACTTCAGCAGGTGCGTAGCCGGCTGATCCACCGGGCTGACCATCGCATAGTTGTACCCGCCACCGGACCAGTAATCGGCCTGCAACCCATCGGCGCTGCGGCTGCCACGCGGCAGGAAGCCGTTTTCCGGTCCCGGCGGGCGGATATAGAAGCTGATGCGATGGCCTTGCTGATCCTCATACAACACCATCGCTGCCGCACCTTGCTCAGTGGTGAGCAGGCGCCCGCTCACCGGCTTGAAACCGGCCTGGCTCAAATCGGGCAGCCGATGGGCCTGGTTGAAATAGCGATCCAGCCACGCCTGCATAGTGCCGCCATCGTCGGCGCTGAAGTCGGCGGGCATGATGCCGTCCTGGGCAAACAGGCGGAACGCCTGCATGGCATCGGCCATTGGCAACATCGGTGGCTGGGTCGCTTCGCGGGCGTGCCAACCGCCAAGGCCGCCGAGGCAGACCGCGATCAGCAGCACGGCGGCGCTGGCCAGGTGGCGGCGCGATTGATGCCGAATGCGTTGGCGAATCAGCGCCGGGTCGAGGTCGGGGTTGGCCGGTTGCTGCAACGTCCCGCTCAAGGCTGCGCGCAGGGCGTGTGCATCCTGTTGCCAGGCATGCACCTGGGCGGCCATTTCAGGGTGGGCAGCCAACCAGGTTTCAAGCACGCGACGGTCGCTCTCCGGCAGTTGGTGATCGACGTAGGCATGCAAATCGCGTTCTCTGGGGGGCAGGCTGATCATTTGAGTATCCGCAGGGCAGGGCTGGTAATTTCGCCTTCGCTGAGTTGCCGCAAGGCCTGGCGCGCACGGGACAGGCGCGACATCACGGTGCCCACCGGCACCGCCAGGATCTCGGCGACTTCCTTGTAACTCAACCCTTCGACCGACACCCACAGCAGCAGTGCCCGTTGCTCGGTGTTGAGTTGGTCGAAGGCGCGCAGGGTCGATTGGGCCATCACTGTGCGCTCCACCGAGGGTTGCGCATCGTCGCGGCCGGTAAAGAATTCAAGCATGCGTGCATAACGCCGGCTGCGCCGGTGGGCGTCGAGGAACTGGCGGTAGAGGATCGAGAACAGCCAGGCACGCAGGTCGCCTTCCAGGCGTTTGTCGGCCCAACTGATGATCGCCCGTTCGAGCGTGGACTGCACCAGGTCGTCGGCGCTGCTGGCGTTGCGCGTCAGTGACAGCGCAAAACGTCGCATTCTGGGGATGAGTTCACGTAACTGTTCGTCGAGTTCGTGCATGGGAATCTGGCTGGTCGCTACGCTGGGACTTGAGAGACGTATGACGTTGAAGGTTATTCCCCGGCTTGGAAAATAAATTTACTGCATGGGAATAGAGCCATTCGGCGTTCGTCTTAATGCTCCGACCTTATGTTTCAAGCTTAGGCCTCTGGCCTTGGAGTCACTTCATGGTAGATCACTCATCACCGCCTCGTCCGCCGTTGAGTACTGCGAGCCTGATTGCAAGGCTCGCCAGTATCGGTGCTGTGGTTGCGGTCGTTGCCGGGGCATTCGCCTACGTCAACGGCACGCTTGACCCACAGCGCCTGCGTCCCAAAACCCTGGTTAATGCCTTGGAAACCAATAACGGAGTACACCCTGGGTTTCGGCGTAACCATGCCAAGGGCGTGTGTGTGGCCGGTTACTTCGAGAGCAGCCCCGAGGCGCGCGCTTACTCCAGTGCCCAGGTGTTCAGCGAGGCGAAAACCCCGGTGATCGGTCGATTCGCCTTGCCCAGCGGCAATCCTTACGCGCCGGACAGCAGTGTGCCGATCCGCAGTTTCGCCTTGCAGTTCAGCCAGGCCAACGGCCAGCAATGGCGCACGGGGATGAACAGCATGCCGGTGTTCCCGGTGGGCACGCCTGAGGCGTTTTACCAGATGCTCAAGGCCGGCGCACCCGAGCCGACCACCGGCAAGCCGAACCCGGCCAGTATGCCGGCGTTTTTTGCCGTTCACCCCGAGACGGCGCCGTTCCTGGCGTGGGTCAAGACCGCCAAGCCCTCGGCCAGTTACGCGACCGAAACCTACAACGGCATCAATGCCTTTTACCTGGTAAATGCCGATGGCCAGCGCCAGGCGGTGCGTTGGGGCGTGGTGCCACAAAGCCAGGATGCGGCGGGAGATACCGCGCCATCCGGTGCTGATTTCCTCGAAAAAGACTTGGTACAGCGCTTGGCGGCAGGCCCGTTGCGTTGGCAATTGAGCATGACCCTGGCCAACCCCGGCGACCCGCTGGACGACGCCAGTAAAGCCTGGACCGGCGAGCACAAGGTGCTCAACGCCGGCACCCTGGTGCTGCAAAGCAGCCAGCCGCAAGCTGACGGCGATTGCCGCGATATCAACTTTGACCCGCTGATTTTGCCCAGTGGTATCCAAGCCTCCAATGACCCGCTGCTGGCTGCACGCTCGGCGGCCTATGCCAGTTCCTATGTTCGCCGCGCCGGCGAAGTCAGCCCGCTGCACAGTGCCCCTCAGGAGTCGAAGCCATGAATGCCCAACCACGGTTTTTCGCGCCGCTGGCGCGCTTGCTGCATTGGCTGATGGCGCTGATGGTGATTGCCATGTTGTTTATCGGCGCGGGCATGGCGGCATCGGTATCGGAGCGCCACGAGTGGCTGATTCACCTGCACAAGCCGCTGGGTATCGCGATTCTGGCGCTGGTGATCGTGCGGCTGGTGGTGCGCTTTTCCACCCGGCAACCGCCGCTGCCGGCTGACCTGCCACTGTGGCAAGCGCTGGCTGCCAAGGCGTCCCATGTGCTGTTGTATACGCTGATGCTGGTGTTGCCGCTGCTGGGCTGGGCGATGATTTCGGCGGCCGGTGACCCGGTGATGCTCAGCAGTTCGGTGCAATTGCCGGCATTGGTAGCGGCCAATGCACCGCTGTTTGCGCTGCTGCGCAAGGCCCATGGCTACTTGGCCTACCTGTTGTTCCTGACGGTGCTGCTGCACCTGGCGGCGGCGCTGTTCCACGGGCTGATTCGCCGTGATGGTGTGCTGCAAAGCATGACCGGCACCAAAGGCTGATGCCGGGGGCAGGGCGGGTCAGCGCAGGGTGTTGACGATATGTGCCACGCTGCTTAACACGTCCTTGCCCAGTTGTTTGGAGCGCTCACCGGACCAACCGGTTTTCAGGTTGGGTGCGTCGTCGTTGTCCTTGAAAGGCATCTCCAGGGTCAGCGACAGGCAGTCGTACTGCTGGCCAACAGCATTACAGGCCAGGGTCATGTTGGCTTCGCCCGGCAGGTCGCGGGTGTAGCCGTGGGTGGTCTGGAAGTCGCGCGTCAGGCCGCTCAAATGGCTGCGGAAGGTTTTTTCCAGCGCTTCGATACGCGGCGTGTAGCCGGGGTTGCCTTCGCAGCCAGCGGTGAATACGTAGGGGATTTCTTCATCGCCATGGATATCGAGAAACAGGTCGACGCCGTATTTCTCCATCTGCTGCTGGGCGAACAGCACTTCCGGGCTGAGTGCCTCGCTGGCGTTCTGCCAGGCGCGGTTGAGGTCCTGGCCCATGGCATTGGTGCGCAAGTGCCCGTGGAAGGCGCCATCGGGGTTCATGTTGGGAATCAGGTACAGGTCGGCGGCGGCCAGGAGTTTTTTCAGCTCAGCATCACCGTCCTGTTGCAGGCGCTCGATGACGCCTTCCATAAACCATTCAGCCATGTGTTCGCCGGGATGCTGCTGGGCGATGATCCACACCTTGCGCTGGCCTTCGCCACCTTTGCCGCGGCGTAGCAATTGGATATCACGGCCCTCGGCGCTTTTGCCGGTGGCGAGCAATTGGGTACCGGCGCGGCTCAACGCCTGTTCGATCAGCCAGTCGTGACGCTCACGGCTGTAAGGTTCGAAGTAGGCGAACCAGGCTTGCTTCTCGCGGGTCTCCAGGCTGATATGCAATGTATCGCCATCAAAGCGCGTGGGCACACGGAACCAGTTGACGTGGTCGTAGGACGCCACGGCGTTGTAGCCGCTCCAGGCGTTTTTATACGACGAATGGCTGGCGTTGCTCAGGCGGAAGGTGTGGGTATGGCCCACATGCATGCCTTCGGCCTTGAAGTGAAACCATTGAAAATGTGCGCTGCGGGTATCGGGTTTGATCGCCAGCAACAACTGGTAAGCGTCGCTGGCATCCAGGACCTGGATATTGCCGCTGTCGAAGTCGGTGCTGATCTTGATAGAGGTCAAGGCCACTGTCATGGTCTGGCTGCCTGCGTATGATTGTTGTGGCGGATATCTTACACAGGAGTGAGGCAAAATCTTGGTGCAAAATTGTTGCACGGGGGAAGGGGGCGTCGTCCTTGACGCCGCAGCAGCTTAGAATCTATGAGATTGATTCTCAAGCGCTATTTCGCAAAGATCCGGGCTAGAGCGTTCGATCGGCTTTCTTTTGGCGATGCTCTTTTGCTACCATGCGCGCCATCAAGCAACACACAGTCTTCATTAGCCTGAAGCCACGCCAGAAAAACTGGCAAAAAAAAGACCCGGCCAAAGAGCCGGGTCAAAAACCGTGATTAGCCTGATGAGGAGATATTCCAAGAGTCCGACCTAAGGTCCCTTGGTCTATCGACTGATCTCGCGATCAGCTGGGTCCAATAATAATCATTATCATTTGCAAGTCAAATGTTTTTATCCCTGGGATAGAAATATTTTTCTTTCGTGCCTGTCAGGCGTTCGCCTGGGCAGCGGGCACGTGCAATGCCTGCTCCACCATCGCTTTGGCCATATCAATCAAATACACCACCGAAAAGGCCAGGTCGCGCTGGTTGCCTTGCCGGCTACTTGCTGATTCATAAGCGGCAGCCGCCGCACTGCGTAGCAGGTCCGATGCGTGCACCAGGGCGTCCTCCTGGCTGATGCCGGGCCGGATGTCGAAAAAAGCCGGGTCTGGCGTGGGCGCCGATACATCTTCTTTCAAGTAATAATCGATTGCCCGTTGTGCGGCGCCACTGCTGCGCAGTGTCAACAGATCGTCGGTTTCGGGCGTGCTGGGCAGGTGATTCGGGAGGGTCATCATGAGGGCGATTACTCTGGCTGGACGTTGAAAACCTGCACCTGATAGTAATACGAATCGTATTTATGTCATTTGATGGATTACTACAAACTGTTTATTGTCGTGGCCACTGCGCAACGTATCGTCACGCCCATGGATAACTGGATAGCGTTGGTCAAAGCCAACATGAAAGACCGCAAGGTCACGCAGGATGAACTGGCCGAACGCTTGGGCATGTCCCAGGGCGGCGTTGGCCATTGGCTCAATAAGCGTCGTGTGCCAAGCCTGGCGGACATGAACCGGGTGCTGGCCGAGCTGGGGCTGGGCTACTTGGAAGTCGCGCTGGAGATTCGCGAAAAGGCCGACGAAACGCCAGTGCTGGAAAAACACTACAACCCGTATTTCCGCTACCCGGTCAGCGACTGGAAGGGCGTCTGCGAAATCCGCGAAGCGCGCCCCGCTTACGGCGCGGCGCGTTTCGAGCTGACCGATTACCACGCCCAGGGTGACGCCTTCTGGCTGCCCGTAACGGGCGATGCCATGACCGCGCCCAGCGGCCTGAGCATTGGTGCGGGCATGATGATCCTGGTGGACCCGGCCATCGAACCCGAGCCCGGCAAGCTGGTGGTCGCCCAGTGGGCCGACAGCACCCAGGCGACCTTTCGCCAATTGATGGAAGAGAGCGGCCAGCTTTACCTGGTGCCACTCAACCCGACATACCCCAAGCAGCGGTTTACCGATGCGTGCCGAATCCTCGGAGTGGTGGTGCAAGCCACGGCGAAGTTCTAGCCCGCGGCTTCCAGCTCTACCAGGGCGCTGCCTTCGGCGACCATTTCGCCTTCCTGGCAAAACAGCGCCTTGACCACCCCGGCCAGGGGCGCGCGGATACTGTGCTCCATCTTCATGGCCTCCAGCACCACCAGTTGAGTGCCGGCCTCGACGCTCTGGCCCACGTCCACCAGCACCCGCACGATGCTGCCGTTCATCGGCGCCGTGAGGCCGCCTTGAGTAGTCTGGTTGGCCTCGACCGCAGCAATCGGGTCAAACAGGCTGACGGCCTGCATCTGGCCGTCCCAGCGCAGGTACAGAATGCCTTCGCTGCGCACCGCCAGATGCGTGCGGCGTACGCCCTGGTGTTCGATCAGCAATTGATCGCCACGCAACTGCGCGACGCCGCCCTGCAACGTCACCAGCCGGTCCTGCCCGGTGCAGCTCAAATGCAACGATACTTGCGCAGGCAACCCGGCACGAAAACCGCGGGTATCCGCCCACGGGCCATCACCGGCGGTTTGGCTCTGTATAAACGCCGCACCCGCCGCCTGCCAGAACTCATCGCTCAAAGCACCGGGCGCTGGCAGCAGCTCATCCTGATAGCGCGGAATAAACCCGGTATCGAGTTCAGCCGCTGCAAACGCCGGATGGCCGATGATGCGCCGCAAAAAGCCGAGGTTGGTCTTGAGCCCGCCTACCGCAAACTCGTCGAGCATGCTTAATAGGCGCAGGCGTGCCTGTTCGCGGTCTTCGCCCCAGGCGATCAGCTTGCCGAGCATCGGGTCATAGAAGGGCGAAATGTTGTCGCCTTGCTCTACACCGCTGTCGACGCGACGGCCCGGACCCGGCGCAGATTCTCGGTACAGCGCCAGGTGGCCGGTGGCCGGCAGGAAATCATTGGCCGGGTCTTCGGCGTACAAGCGCACTTCAATCGCATGGCCGATCAACGGCACCTGATCCTGGGTGATCGGCAGCGGCTCGCCCTGAGCCACACGAATCTGCCACGCGACCAGATCAAGGCCGGTAATCGCCTCGGTCACCGGATGCTCCACCTGCAGCCGCGTGTTCATCTCCATGAAGAAGAACTCGCCACGCGCGTCCAGCAGGAACTCCACGGTGCCAGCGCCCACATAGCCAATCGCCTGGGCCGCACGCACGGCCGCCTCACCCATGGCCTTACGCTGCTCGGCACTCAAGCCCGGTGCGGGGGCTTCTTCCACCACCTTTTGATGGCGACGTTGAATGGAGCAGTCGCGCTCATTGAGGTACAGGCAATGGCCGTGCTGGTCGGCAAACACCTGAATCTCCACGTGGCGTGGTTTGAGCAGGTATTTCTCCACCAGCATCTGCCCATTGCCGAAGGACGACAGTGCTTCACGCTGGGCCGAAGCCAAGGCTTCGGCCAACTGGCTAACCTCCTCGACCACCTTCATACCCTTGCCGCCGCCGCCGGCCGTGGCCTTGAGCAGCACCGGGTAGCCGATGCGTTCGCAGGCGTCGCGGAAGGTTTCCAGGTCTTGGGCTTCACCGTGATAGCCCGGCACCAGCGGCACCCCGGCGGTTTCCATCAACGCCTTGGCCGCTGATTTGCTGCCCATGGCATCGATGGCCGAGGCGGGCGGGCCGAGGAAAACAAGGCCAGCGGCTTCAATCGCACGGGCAAAGCCGGCGTTCTCCGACAGAAAGCCGTAACCCGGATGGATCGCCTGCGCGCCACTGGCTTGGGCGGCGGCGATCAGTTTGTCGATTTGCAGGTAACTGTCAGTGGCCTTGCTGCCACCCAGGTCGACCCGAATATCGGCCTCACGGCTATGGCGCGCATCGCGGTCGGTGGCGCTGTGGACCGCCACGGTGGTCAGGCCCATCGCTTTGGCGGTGCGCATCACTCGGCAAGCGATTTCGCCGCGGTTAGCCACCAGCACAGTGGTCAGTGTGCTCATGAACGTGGCTCCTGCGCTTGCCAGCTGGGCGGGCGTTTTTGCAGGAACGCGCGCAAGCCTTCCTGGCCCTCGGCGCTCACGCGAATTCGCGCGATGGCATTTTCGCAATACCGACGCAGCGCCGGGGTGAGGGCGCCGTTGCCGACTTCACGCAGCAAATCCTTGCTGGCACGCATGGCCGCCGGGCTGTTTTGCAACAGGTTGGCGATCCACTGTTCGACTTGCTCGTCCAGCTCGACGGCCGGGTAACTCTCTGCCAGCAGGCCGATGTCGCGCGCACGCTGGCCGCCAAAACGCTCGGCCGTCAGCGCATAGCGCCGCGCCGCCCGTTCGCCGATGGCCTGCACCACGAATGGGCTGATCACCGCCGGTGCCAGGCCGATGCGCACTTCCGACAGGCAGAACTGCGCGTCATCCGCGCCAATCGCCATGTCGCAGCAACTGATCAAGCCGAGCGCGCCGCCGTAAGCTGCGCCTTGCACCACCGCCAGGGTCGGGATTTTCAACTTGGCCAGGTTGTACATCAACTCGGCCAGTTCGCGGGCGTCGTCCAGGTTGGTGTGGTAATCCAGCTCAGCCGACTGTTGCATCCAGGCCAGGTCTGCGCCGGCGCTGAAGTGCTTGCCGCGTGCGCGCAGCAGCAGAAACCGCAGGGACGCATCGGCCTGCACCTGGTCGAGGGCGATGATCAGCTCGCGGATCATCTGCGCATTGAACGCGTTGTTCTTGGCTTCACGACTGAGCCACAGCGTGGCGAAACCACGGCTGTCGGTGACCAGTTCGAGGGTGTTGAAATCGCTCATGGGTACAGCTCCATTTACATGCGGAACACGCCGAAGCGGCTCGGCTCGATGGGGGCATTCAGCGCGGCGGACAACGCCAGCGCCAGCACGTCACGGGTCTGCTGCGGGTCGATTACACCGTCATCCCACAAACGTGCGCTGGAGTAGTAGGGGTGGCCCTGGGTTTCGTACTGGTCGAGAATCGGCTGCTTGATCGCGGCTTCTTCTTCGGCGCTGAACGCATTGCCCGCGCGCTCGGCCTGTTCGCGCTTGACTTGCACCAGCACACCGGCGGCCTGTTCGGCACCCATCACGCCGATGCGCGCATTCGGCCACATCCATAAAAAGCGCGGGTCATAGGCGCGGCCACACATGCCGTAATTGCCGGCGCCAAAACTGCCACCGATGATCACCGTGAACTTGGGCACCTTGGCGCAAGCCACCGCCGTGACCAGCTTGGCGCCGTGCTTGGCGATGCCACCGGCTTCGTACTTCTGGCCAACCATAAACCCGGTGATGTTCTGCAAAAACAGCAACGGAATCCCGCGCTGGCAGGCCAGCTCGATAAAGTGCGCGCCTTTTTGCGCGGCTTCGGCGAACAGAATTCCGTTGTTGGCCAGAATCGCAATCGGGTAGCCGTGCAGGTGCGCAAAACCACACACCAGCGTGGTGCCGAACAGCGCCTTGAACTCATCGAATACTGAGCCATCTACCAGCCGCGCGATCACTTCGCGCACGTCGAACGGCTGCTTGGCATCGGCCGGAATCACGCCGTACAACTCTTCGCTGCTGTACAACGGCGTCACGGGCGGGCGTTGCACTAACTGACCCTGCTTGCGCCAGTTGAGGTTGGCCACGCTGCGTCGGGCCAGGGCCAGCGCATGTTCGTCGCTGTCGGCATAGTGGTCGGCCACGCCGGAGATCTTGCAGTGCACATCGGCACCGCCCAGGTCTTCGGCGCTGACCACTTCGCCGGTCGCGGCTTTTACCAACGGCGGCCCGGCGAGGAAGATCGTGGCTTGCTGGCGCACCATGATCGCTTCGTCGGCCATGGCCGGCACATAAGCCCCGCCGGCGGTGCACGAGCCCATCACCACGGCGATTTGCGGGATGCCCTGGGCGCTCATGTTGGCCTGGTTGAAGAAGATCCGCCCAAAGTGCTCGCGGTCAGGGAATACCTCGTCCTGACGCGGCAGGTTGGCGCCACCGGAGTCCACCAGGTAAATGCACGGCAGGCGGTTTTGCTCGGCGATGGTTTGCGCGCGCAGATGTTTTTTTACCGTGAGCGGGTAGTACGAGCCGCCTTTGACCGTGGCGTCGTTGGCGACGATCATGCATTCCACGCCCTCCACACGGCCGATCCCGGCGATCACGCCGGCCGCCGGCACGTCTTCGCCGTACACCTGATGCGCCGCCAGTTGGCTGAGTTCCAGGAACGGTGAGCCAGGGTCGAGCAAGCGGTTGATACGCTCACGGGGCAGCAGTTTGCCGCGCGAGGTATGCCGTTCCTGGGCCTTGGCGCCGCCGCCTTGTTGCACATGGGCAAGCAAGGTGTGCAGGGCGTCGACCTGTTGAAGCATCGCCGCGCTGTTGTTGGCGAACTCCGCTGAACGGGGGTTTAGCTGGGTGTGCAAGATGGCCATGGGGCGCTCCTTCAGCGGGTTTCGTTGAAGAGTTCGCGACCGATCAGCATCCGGCGAATCTCACTGGTGCCGGCGCCGATTTCGTACAGCTTGGCGTCACGCAGCAGGCGCCCGGCAGGGAATTCATTGATGTAGCCATTGCCGCCGAGAATCTGGATCGCGTCCAGGGCCATTTGCGTGGCGCGCTCGGCACTGTAGAGGATCACCCCGGCGGCGTCCTTGCGCGTGGTTTCGCCACGTTCGCAGGCCTGGGCCACCGCATAGAGGTAGGCGCGGCTGGCGTTGAGTTGGGTGTACATGTCGGCGACTTTGCCCTGGATCAGCTGGAATTCGCCGATGCTCTGGCCGAACTGCTTGCGGTCGTGGATGTAGGGCACGATCAGGTCCATGCACGCTTGCATGATCCCGGTAGGGCCGCCCGAGAGCACCACACGCTCGTAGTCCAGGCCGCTCATCAGCACTTTGACGCCGCCATTGAGTACGCCGAGGATGTTTTCTTCGGGCACCTCGACGTCATCGAAAAACAGTTCGCAGGTGTTGGAGCCGCGCATGCCCAGCTTGTCGAACTTGTTGCTGCGGCTGAAGCCTTTCGAGTCGCGTTCGACGATAAACGCGGTAATACCGTGGGGACCTTTTTCCAGGTCGGTCTTGGCGTAGATCACGTAGGTGTTGGCGTCGGGGCCGTTGGTGATCCAGGTCTTGCTGCCGTTGAGCACGTAGTGGTCGCCGCGCTTGTCGGCGCGCAGCTTCATCGAGACCACGTCGGAGCCGGCATTCGGCTCGCTCATGGCCAGGGCACCGACGTGCTCGCCGCTGATCAGTTTCGGCAGGTATTTTAGCTTTTGCTCGTGATTGCCGTTGCGGTTGATCTGGTTGACGCACAGGTTGGAGTGCGCGCCGTAGGACAGCGCCACCGACGCCGAACCACGGCTGATTTCTTCCATGCTCACTACATGCGCCAGGTAACCCAGGCCGGCACCGCCGTATTCTTCCGGCACGGTGATGCCCAAAAGGCCCATGTCCCCGAACTTGCGCCACAGGTCGGCGGGGAACAGGTTGTCGATGTCGATCTGCGCCGCGCGGGGCGCGATCTCCTTCGCCACGAACGACTGCACCTGGTCGCGCAGCATGTCGATGGTTTCACCGAGGGCGAAGTTCAGGGACGGGTAACTCATGGACAGGCACCTTAATGTGAGCTTTGTTGTTGTGTGGGTGGGGCGCGGGGGAGGGCGCTCACCTTTACGTTAACGTAAGCTTGCGTTACGGCGCTGTCAATCGTAGTTTACGTTTACGTCAACCTACAAAAAAGACAACAGGGGTCGTTATGGATCAACCGCACCCGAGCTACAGCCGTGGCTCTCAGGACAAGACCTTGCTGGCCATGACCATCGGTCAGGCTTTCGACCACACCGTGGCGCACTACCCCGATGGCGAAGCCTTGGTGGTGCGCCATCAGCAACGCCGCTACACCTGGCGGGAGTTGGCCGAGACCGTGGATTTGCACGCCCGTGCGTTCCTCGCTCTGGGCATGCAAACTGGTGACCGCCTGGGCATCTGGGCACCCAATTGCGCCGAGTGGTGCATCACCCAAATCGCCAGCGCCAAGCTCGGGGTGATCCTGGTCAATATCAACCCGGCCTACCGCAGCAGTGAGCTGGACTACGTACTCAAACAGTCCGGCTGCGATTGGCTGGTGTGCGCCGGCTCGTTCAAGGGCTCCGATTACCACGCCATGTTGCAGGAGCTTAAGCCCGACGTGCGCGGCCTCATCAGCCTGGACCTCAGCCCGCCAACGGGATTTATGCCCTGGTCGCAGTTGGCGGCCCTCGGCGCCAGCATCCCGCCCGAGCAGCTTGATAGTCGCCAAGCCGGCCTGCACTTCGATCAAGCCGTCAATATCCAGTACACCTCCGGCACCACCGGCTTCCCCAAGGGCGCCACCCTCAGTCACCACAACATCCTTAATAACGGTTACATGGTCGGCGAAAGCCTGGGCCTCACCGCGCAGGACCGCCTGGTGATCCCGGTGCCGCTGTACCACTGCTTTGGCATGGTCATGGGCAACCTCGGCTGCATCACCCACGGCACTACCATGATTTACCCCAATGACGGTTTCGACCCGCTGCTGACGCTCACTGCCGTCTCCGAGGAACGCGCCACCGGCCTGTACGGCGTGCCGACCATGTTTATTGCGCTGCTGGATCACCCGCGTCGCAGCGAATTCGACCTGGCCACCTTGCGCACCGGCATCATGGCCGGCGCCACGTGCCCCATCGAAGTGATGCGCCGGGTCATCAACGAGTTGCACATGGGTGAAGTGCAGATCGCCTATGGCATGACCGAAACCAGCCCGGTGTCGTTACAGACCGGCGCCGATGACGACCTGGAGCGGCGCGTGACCACCGTTGGCCGCACCCAGCCGCAGCTCGAAAACAAAATCATCGACGAGGCCGGTAACACCGTGCCCCGTGGCCACATCGGTGAACTCTGCACCCGTGGTTACAGCGTGATGCTCGGCTATTGGAACAACCCCGAAGGCACCCGCGACGCGATTGATGACGCCGGCTGGATGCACACCGGCGACCTGGCGAGCATGGATGATCACGGCTACGTGTGCATCGCCGGGCGCAACAAGGACATGATCATTCGCGGCGGTGAGAACGTGTACCCGCGTGAACTGGAGGAGTTTTTCTTCACCCACCCGGCGGTGGCCGATGTGCAGATCATCGGCATTCCGGATGCGCGTTACGGCGAAGAGATCGTCGCCTGGGTCAAATTCCACCCAGGCCATGTGGCCAACGAGCTGGAGCTGCAAACCTGGTGCAAGGGCCGCATTGCGCACTTCAAGACGCCCAAGCACTTCAAGTTTGTGGATGAGTTTCCGATGACGGTGACGGGCAAGATCCAGAAGTTTCGCATGCGCGAAATTTCGATCGAGGAGCTGCGAACACGTTCTACCTGACGACACAGAACCAGTGTGGGAGCGGGCAAGCCCGCTCCCACAGGTTGACCGAGGTGGATGAACGAATTGTTGAAACGCAGAAAGCACAAAGGGGACCCGAAGGTCCCCTTTAATTTGTCGTTGCGTGCTCTTTTTTTATTATTGAGGGGCGGTCTATTGTTGTTTTTGGCAACCGTTACCCTTTACCGCTGTTTTTTTGCGACCCCCATCCGGGGTCAAGAGCAAACGTATTTTTTTGAACGCTGATCTGCTTCTTCGTTAACGATCCAACCAGTGGTAGCTACCTGAGGTAGTTTTATTTTTCTCTAACCGGTTGCGGGTGTCGGCACGCCGTACCCTGCGAAGCACATCTTCTTCAAAAAAATCTGTTAGCTGCGTCTCTGCCGTGTTGTTTTTGTTATGTCAGAGTCGTTTCGTCTTATTTTTATTAGGTTTGGCGCTTTTTATTCTTGTTATGCCATAGAGATAGCAGGAGCCGTGCCAACTTTTTAAAACCCTTTAAAATCAATGGTTTGATTTTTATGTGGGATTTTACCTACGGCGAATACGACAAAATATGTTCCCGTGTTACTCGATGTGTAGCCGTGCGGTAACACATTGTCACGGCTAAGCTACTCAACCGGCGTTACGTGCCTTGGCAACTCGTGATCCTGTCGCTCGACCCAGCACGTTACTGATCTGCAAACCCGCACGCATCAATGCCGCAAGATCGATACCGGTGTTGATACCCAGGCCGTCGAGCAGGTACACCACATCTTCGGTGGCGACGTTACCGCTGGCGCCCTTGGCGTAAGGGCAACCGCCCAGGCCCGCAATAGAGCTGTCGAACACCGTGATGCCCTCAAGCAGGCTGGCGTAGATATTTGCGATTGCCTGGCCATAGGTGTCATGGAAATGCCCGGCCAGTTTGTCCCGTGGCACCTGCGCTCCAACCACGTCGAACAACCGCCGCGTGGCGCCTGCCGTACCGGTGCCGATGGTGTCGCCCAGCGACACTTCATAACAGCCCATGGCATACAGTTCGCGGGCGACTGCCGCCACTTGTTGCGGCGCAATCTGGCCTTCGTAAGGGCAACCCAACACACACGACACATAGCCGCGCACGCTGATGCCCTGTTGCTTGGCGGCCGCCATGATCGGCGCAAAGCGCTCCAGGCTTTCGCTGATGGAGCAGTTGATATTGCGCTGGGAAAACGCCTCGGACGCCGCCGCAAACACTGCGACTTCCTTCACGCCCGCCGCCAGCGCATCCTCAAAGCCACGCAGGTTGGGCGCCAGTGCGCCGTAGGTCACGCCGGGCTTGCGCTGGATCTGCGCAAACACCTCGGCGGAGCCAGCCATCTGCGGCACCCATTTGGGCGAGACAAAACTGCCGACTTCGATGTAACTCAAGCCGGCTGCGCTGAGTGCGTCCACCAGTTGAACCTTGTCGGCCACGCTGATCGGTTGGGCTTCGTTCTGCAAACCGTCGCGCGGGCCGACTTCCACCAGGCGCACAAAAGAGGGGAGAGACATGGGCAGCTACCTTGTGTTTATGGACCCACCGGGTTCATGGTTTGCGCCAGCGCCTGGGTGCAGCGCTCTTCGGCGGTGTCCAGTTCCAGCTTCATCTGTTCGATATCGAGCATCTGTTGCTCGAGTTGCTCACGGCGCTCGGCGATTTTGGCCAGCATGCTGTTGAGCTGGATATGGTTGCCACTGGTAGGGTCGTAGAGTTCGATCAGCTCACGGCATTCGGCCAGGGAGAAGCCGATGCGCTTGCCGCGCAGGATCAACTTGAGGCTGACCTTGTCGCGCGCCGAGTAAATGCGCTCCTGGCCCCGGCGCTCCGGGGCCAGCAGGCCTTGTTCTTCGTAAAAGCGAATGGCGCGGGTGGTGATGTCGAGCTCGCGCGCGAGGTCGGAGATGCTGTAGGTCGTGCTCATGGGGGCGCTCAAGAAGGTCTTGGCGCTAAGCTAAAGGCAGGTTGACGTTTACGTCAAGCAAATAGCCTGCATGGACACTTATCCTGTGGCGAGGGAGCGGTCAGGCTTGCTTACCATCCAGCTTCTTTTCATGCGCGGTGACTTGCTGGCACAGCTCGATCATCTGCTCGCGCATCCAGCGGTTGGCCGGGTCCTGGTCGGTGCTTTCGTGCCAGTACAGGTGGGTTTCTACCGGCGGCACGTCGTTGACCGGCAGGTTGAACCAATGCAGCTCATGGCGGCGGGCAAAGCGCTCGGGCACGGTCATCACCATGTCGGTCTGCTGCAACACTTGCGAAGCCATCAGGTAATGCTGGGAACGCAGGGCGATCTTGCGCTGGATGCCCATCTTGCCCAGCGCCAGGTCGACGTGGCCCAGGCCGTTGCGACGGCTGGAGATATGGATATGGGTCAGCGACAGGTAGTCATCCAGCGTGAACTTGTCCTTGCCCGCCATCGGGTGGCCCTTGCGCATGGCGCACACGTAGCGGTCTTCCATCAGCTTGACGTGGCGCACTTGCGGGTCGGTGTTGAGCGGTGCGTCCACGGCAAAGTCCAGGCGCCCGGCGGCCAGTTCCTTGGTGGTTTCACGGCGCTTGGACAAGAAGCTCTCGATCACCACGGTCGGCGCCAGCCGGCGCAGGCGCTGGAACAGCAGCGGCAGAATCACCGCCTCGGTGAGGTCGGTCATGCTGATGCGATAGGTCTTGGCCGCCTGTTGCGGGTTGAAAATCCGGCTTTCCTGCACCGACACCCGCAGTAACGACAACGCGTTGCGCACCGGGCCGATGATGTTCTGCGCCATGGGCGTGGGCACCATGCCTTGGGCGGTGCGCACGAACAGCGGGTCGTTGAAGGTCTCGCGCAGACGGGCCAAGGCGTTGGACACCGCCGGCTGGGTGATACCGACGATCTGCCCGGCGCGGGTCAGGTTGGCTTCGGTGTAGATCGCGTCGAAGACGATAAACAGGTTGAGGTCGACCTTGCTCAGATTCATGTCGTTGCGCTCTTATTTTCAGGTGGCGATTTATCAGGTGCTCATGCGCCGATCATATATCGGTGATGAATGTTAATACACGCCGAGAATAGGCTAGGTAAATTATCAACGCTGTTCTAGCATCGATTGCATGACCTAAACAACCTCTCAGAGAAGGGAGCTGCTCATGGATTTCGCTTATTCGCCCAAGGTTCAGGAACTGCGTGAACGCGTCACCGCGTTCATGGACGCTTACGTTTACCCGGCCGAGCCAGTGTTCGAACGCCAGGTCAGCGAAGGCGACCGCTGGCAGCCCACCGCGATCATGGAGGAGTTGAAGGCCAAGGCAAAAGCCGAAGGTTTGTGGAACCTGTTCCTGCCCGAATCCGAGCTGGGTGCCGGCCTGACCAACCTCGAATATGCGCCGCTGGCCGAAATCATGGGCCGCTCGCTGTTGGGCCCGGAGCCGTTCAACTGTTCCGCCCCCGACACCGGCAACATGGAAGTGCTGGTGCGCTATGCCAATGAAGAACAAAAACAACGCTGGCTTGAACCGCTGCTGCGTGGCGAGATTCGCTCGGCGTTCGCCATGACCGAACCGGACGTGGCCTCATCCGACGCCACCAACATGGCCGCCCGCGCCGAGCGTCAAGGTGATGAGTGGGTGATCAATGGCAAGAAATGGTGGACCTCCGGCGCCTGCGACCCGCGCTGCAAAATCCTGATCTTCATGGGCCTGAGCAACCCGGACGCGCCGCGCCACCAGCAGCACTCGATGATCCTGGTGCCGGTGGACACCCCAGGCGTAAAAATCGTACGACCACTGCCGGTGTTCGGCTACGACGACGCGCCCCACGGCCACGCCGAAGTACTGTTCGACAACGTGCGTGTGCCGTATGAAAACGTACTGTTGGGTGAAGGCCGTGGTTTCGAAATTGCCCAGGGCCGCCTCGGCCCAGGCCGCATTCACCACTGCATGCGTTCCGTCGGCATGGCCGAGCGTGCGCTGGAACTGATGTGCAAACGCTCCGTCAGCCGCACCGCGTTCGGCAAGCCATTGGCGCGCCTGGGCGGCAATATCGACAAGATCGCCGACTCACGCATGGAAATCGACATGGCGCGCCTGCTGACCCTGAAAGCGGCCTACATGATGGACACCGTGGGTAACAAAGTCGCGAAAAGCGAAATTGCACAGATCAAGGTCGTGGCGCCGAACGTGGCCTTGAAGGTGATCGACCGTGCGATCCAGATCCATGGTGGCGCGGGGGTTTCCAATGACTTCCCGCTGGCCTACATGTACGCCATGCAACGCACCCTGCGCCTGGCCGACGGCCCGGATGAAGTGCACCGTGCGGCGATTGGCAAGTTTGAGATTGGCAAATATGTGCCTAAAGAGCTGATGCGCGGCGGGCAGTAACACCGAGGCGCCTGCATCGCAGGCAAGCCAGCTCCCACATTTTGACCGCGTTTCCCCTTTGGAATACGGTCAAAATGTGGGAGCGGGCTTGCTCGCGAAGAGGCCAGTCTGAGCACCGCAACACTCACAGGTCAGTAGACCCAAACCTCCACCCGTCGATTCTTGATCCGCCCCTCATCCGCCGTATTCGCCGCCACCGGCATCTGCGCGCCAAAGCCGCGAATATCCCGCAGCACCACGCCGCTCTTGACCAATTCCCGGCGCACCGCCATCGCCCGCAACTTCGACAACAGCGCCGCCCGCTGCGGGTCATTCTTGGCATCACCAAACCCCACCAGCGTCACCTGCTTGTCGAGCTTGCCGTGGCTTTTCAGATACGCCACCACCCGCTGCAGGTCCTGACGTGCTTTGTTATCCAGGCTGGCGCTACCTTCCTCGAAGCGAAAATTCATACTCAAGCGCTGGGCGTCACGGACGATGGTTTGATAGCCCTCGGGCATCGACGCCCGTGGCTCCACGGCAATCGCTTGTACCTGCTGGGCGATAAAACCGTTGGCGGCCACAATCGCCTGGCCTTTGCCACTTTGGGTAAAGTCCACCAGGGCTTTGGCCCACGGGTTACGGTTCGACGGCGGCAGGTAGAAATACAAGCGGCGTGACAGCGGGTAATCCTCGGTGGCGATCAGGCTGGTCATCGGCAACATCGGTTGTGAGTCACCGTCGACAATCGCCAGCGCCTTGGCCTGGCGCACATAGGGCAGGCCGATAAAACCAATGCCGTGGGGGTCATGGCTCACGGCATCGGACAACGCCTCGCTGGACTCGAAACGCTTGGCAGTCGCGGCCAGCGGTTTACCGCGCCGGTTCAGTACCAGCTCTTTAAAGGTGTCATAGGTGCCGGATTGATCATCCCGGGCGTACAGATGAATGGCGCCGCCGACGCCGCCCACCTCTTCCCATTGGCTGACCTCACCGTTGAAAATCTGCGCCAGTTGTTCGGTGTTCAAGGTATTCAGCGGATTTTGCGGGTTGAGGATGATTGCCAGGCCGTCGATGGCGATTACCTGTTCGGCGTCCGGGCTTTTCAGGTCGCCCAGGGGTTCAAGGTCCACCAGCTCGCTGTCCTTGATCGGGCGCGAAGCCGCCGCAAGGTCCGCGTTGGATTTTTTCAGTGCGCTGAACCCGGTACTGGAACCATGGGCTGCGACCTCGACCATGACGGTTTTACCCTGACGCGTCTTGGCGATCACCCGTTGTTCATTGGCGCCATCGCCGGGTTCGCTGTGCACCGCCTGCAAGCCTAGGTGCTCAAGCATGCCCTTGACCAGCGCAGGTCCCAGCGCCGCACCAATGGTATTGGAACCCTGGATGCGCAGTGCGGGGCCTTGGTCGGGAATGGGGAGGGCAGCGGCGACAGCGTGGAGCGGCAGTAGCAACAGGAACAGAACGCGCAGCATCATGCCGGCACCTTCTTAAGCCAAAGGGAGTGCCGCCAGATTAAGTCAGTTGGGTTTCAATAGTGTGACTGGCACACAGCCAAACCCAATGTGGGAGCAGGCAAGCCAGCTCTCACATTGAAGTACACAAACCTTTAGATCAGCTCAATTCAAGCCAGATCGGCGCATGGTCCGATGGCTTTTCCAGCCCACGCAGGTCGTAATCCACACCCGCATCCTTGACCCGCGATACCAGGCCATTGGAGGCCAGGATCACGTCAATGCGCAGCCCACGCTTTGGCTCATCTTCAAACCCACGGCTGCGGTAATCGAACCAGCTGAAGCGGTCGGCCACGTCCGGGTTCAAGTGGCGGAAGCTGTCGACCAGGCCCCAGTTCTTCAGGCGGGCCATCCACTCGCGCTCTTCCGGCAGGAAGCTGCACTTGCCGGTTTTGAGCCAGCGCTTGGCATTGTCGGCGCCGATGCCGATGTCGATATCTTCCGGGGAAATATTGATGTCACCCATCACCACCAGTGGCTGATCATTGCTGAACTGGCTTTCCAGCAGTTGCTGCAAATCTTCATAGAAGCGTTGCTTGGCCGGGAACTTGGTCGGGTGGTCGCGGCTTTCGCCCTGGGGGAAGTAGCCGTTCATCACGGTGATCGACTGGCCATGCTCGTCGGCGAACGTGCCCCAGATAAAGCGGCGTTGGGCGTCTTCTTCGTCGCTGGCAAAGCCTTTGTGCAGGCTCAATGCCGGCTTGCGCGACAGCAGGGCCACGCCGTAGTGGCCTTTTTGCCCGTGGTAGTACACGTGATAGCCAAGAGCCTGCACTTCGGCCAGTGGGAACTGGTCGTCGTGCACCTTGGTTTCCTGCAGGCCGATCACGTCGGGCTGATGCTTTTCAATCAACGCTGCCAGCTGATGAGGGCGGGCGCGCAGCCCGTTGATATTGAAGGAGACGATTTTCATGGTCGGCAGTCCAGTCTGGCAAAAGGGCGATGCTAGCCGACAAGTCCGGCGGGGGCCAGCGTGGCGGTAGGGCGCATGCACTGCTAATGTCTGGGAACGACTGGTGCTGCACGGGTTCGTACCCATAAGAACGCCATCTTTTGAGTGGCGCCCAGGGAGATTGACTGTATGCCGGACACTGCCACTGCCATTGCCGAAATTCGCCTGCTCAACAGCGGCTATTCCCGCGAGGCCCGTTCCTTGTTGTACCAGGCCTATCGGCATGAACCGACCTTCGCCTACATCTTCGAAGCTGAGCGCTCGGGGTACGAACAGCGGGTGCGTGCCACCGTACGTGAGCTGGTCAAGCAGCATTTTTTCCAGAAGCTTCCCGCCATTGGTCTGTTCGTCAACGACCGGCTGATCGGTATCGCCCTGATCGCGCCACCGCAACGGCGCCTGGGCATTACCGAGAGCTGGGCCTGGCAGTTGCGTATGTGGCTGAGCACCGGCGTGCGCGGCACTCGGCGTTATCTGGATTACCACTACGCAGTGCTGGCGTGCCTGCCGAATGAGTCGGTGCATGTGTTGCCGCTGCTGGGTATTCACCCGCAATTCCAGGGCAAGCACTACGGCGAACAACTGTTGCAGGCGGTGCACAACTGGTGTGCCGAAGACCCGCATTCATCGGGTGTGGTGCTCGATACTGGCAACTCGCGTTATCTGGATTTCTACAAGCGCCAGGGCTATGAGGAAATCGGTGAGGTCGCCGTAGGACCCGTCCTGGAACACGTGTTTTTTCATCCGAACCCCCAGGCGTTACATGCTGCAACGGCTTAAGACAGAATTATTCAGACAATTCCGGGTTCAAAGAGTCTCCCCAGCTGTGTAGCATCCGCGCCTATGAAGCTCCCAGGAAGATTTACCAGCGGCTTGATTCTGCTGTTCACAAGCTGCGGCGTATTTGCGCAAAGCGAATTGGACGTGCGCATCAAGCCATCAAACGACGCGTTGAAAGCCAACATCGAAGGCTATATCGGCGGGGTTGGCGATCGTGATGAAGAAGCCTTGCTGCGGTTCAGCCGTGGCGCCGAGGAGCAGGCCCGCAAGGCGGCCCAGGCGCTGGGCTTCTATCAGCCGCGGATCTCCAGTGACGTAAAGGGCGGCAAGAACCCGCGCCTGACCCTCACCATCGACCCCGGCGAGCCGGTGCATTTGCGCAACGTGACCATTCGGGTCGACGGCCAGGCCGCGAGCCTCAAGGCGTTTCGCGTGCCCGCCAGCGACGACCTTAAATCCGGCGCCGTGCTTAACCATGGCAACTACGAAGACGCCAAGCGTCTGATCCAGAACCAGGCGTCGCGCTATGGTTTTTTCAATGGGCGCTTTAGCAGCCAGAAGCTGCTGGTGGACCCGCAAGCCGGCGTCGCCGATATCGAACTCATCTACGACAGCGGCCCGCGCTACACCTTGGGCAAAGTCGGGTTTACCGGCGATACGCCGTTCGATGAAGACCTGCTGCAACGCATGGTGCCGTTCAAAAGTGGTACGCCGTATGACTCAGAGCTGATCGCCGAACTCAATCAAAACCTGCAATCGAGCGGCTTCTTCGAAGGCGTGCGCGTGGACGCCAGCCCAACCGCCTCGACCAACGATGTGATCCCGGTGGCGGTCCAGCTCGACACCCGCAAGCCACGCACCATGGGCCTGGGCCTCGGTTACTCGACCGACGTCGGCCCGCGCGGCAAAGCCAACTGGACCCGCCATTGGGTCAACCCGCAAGGCCACAGCTATGGCTGGGAGGCCGAACTGTCGGCGCCACGCCAGAACGTCGGCCTGTGGTACGACATCCCCCTCGATCCGCCACTCACCGACAAGCTGCGCTTCGCCGGCGGTTACCAGAATGAAGAAATCGCCAACACCGACACCCTGAGTAAATTGCTCACCCTCGGCCCGGAATGGCACAGCAAATTACCCAGTGGCTGGACGCGGGTCATCTCGCTCAAATACCAGCGTGAAGAATATCGCCTGGGCAATGACTCGGGCTTAAGCAACCTGGTGATGCCGGGTATCAACTATTCCTACCTGCGCAGCGATAACCGCATCGACCCGCACAATGGCTATCGCCTGATGTTCGACGCCAAGGTCGCCAAGGAAGGGCTCGGCTCCGACACCAATTTGCTGTACGGCACCGCCACCATCAAGGGCCTGACCACCTTGTGGGACAACCACCGTTTCCTTGGCCGTGCGCAGTTCGGCGGCAGTGCCACCAACGGTTACAAGTCGGTGCCGCCGTCACTGCGCTTCTTTGCCGGTGGTGACCAGAGCGTGCGCGGCTACGAGTACCAGACGCTGTCACCCGAGAACGACCAAGGCAAAACCATCGGCGGGCGTTACATGGTGGCCTTGAGCGCCGAGTACCAATATTCCATCGCCGAAAAATGGCGCATCGCGACCTTTATCGACCAAGGCAACTCCTTCAACACCCTGGAAATGCCCAGCCTGAAAACCGGTGTGGGCGTGGGTGTGCGCTGGGTGTCGCCAGTGGGGCCGATTCGCCTTGACCTGGCCCATGCCCTCGAAGATCCGGGCGGCATTCGTTTGCACTTTTCCATGGGGCCTGAGCTGTGATGCGTGGTTTGAAAATAGCGGGGCTGGCCATTGTGGCGCTCCTCATGCTGGTGCTGTTGGCGCTGTGGACGGTGCTCGGTACTCAAGCAGGCAGCCGTTGGGCCTTGAGCCAGGTGCCGGGGTTGAGCGTGGAAAATTTCCAGGGGCGCCTGGGCGACCAATGGAGCGCCGACCATCTGCTATGGCAGCAGGACGCGAGTCGGGTAGAACTCACTGCACCGAAGTTTGATTGGTCTCCGGGCTGCCTGCTGCGCATGACCCTGTGTATCAACCAACTGGACGTGGAACAGGTCAGCCTGCAATTTCCGCCGAGCACTGAACCGAGTAGCGGCCCGATCACATTGCCGGATCTCAAGTTGCCGGTTGCCATCCAATTGGGCGACGTTCGCGTCGGCAGCCTGCTGTTTAACGGCAGTGAAGAACTCAAGGGCTTGCAACTGGCGGCGCACTGGACGGCCGCCGGTATGCAGATTGATTCGGTGCACCTGCAACGCGATGACCTGGTGCTGGACCTCAACGGCCTGCTGCAACCCAGCGGCGACTGGCCGCTGAGCGCCACCGGTAACCTGAGCCTGCCGTATGCGCCCGGCGGCGCGCCGTGGACGGTTGCGCTCAAGGTTGACGGCGACCTGCTCAAGACCCTCAAGCTCGATGCCGACAGCAGCGGCTACTTGCCCGCCAAGCTCAGCGGCGAGCTGCAACCGTTGGTGGAGAACCTGCCCGCGCAGTTGCACATCACGGCGGATGGCTTCAAACCCAGCGCCGATTTGCCCGACACCTTGCAGCTCAATCAACTGGACCTCACTGCCAAGGGCGACTTGAGCAACGGCTACCAATTGCTCGGCCGAGCCGTACTACCCGCAGAAAAAGGTCCGGTGGCCTTGCTGTTGCAGGGCAAGGTCGACGCCAGGGGCGCACAGATCGCCGGCCTCGACCTGACTGCCGGTGAACAGCAAAGCCTCAAGCTCAGCGCCAACCTGGACTGGCAACAAGGCTTCAGTGCCGACGCGAAAATCAACTGGCTGGATTTCCCCTGGCATCGCCTCTATCCGTTAATCGACGAGCCGCAGGTCGCCTTGCGTACGTTCAACGGTGAAATCTCCTATAAAGACGGCAACTACCTCGGCAATCTGAAAGCTGACCTCGACGGCCCAGCGGGTAAATTCAATCTGGTCACGCCATTCAGCGGTGACCTCAAGCAAGTCTTTTTGCCCGAGCTGAAACTGACCGCCGGTCAAGGCAAGGCCGAAGGCCACCTGAACCTGCAATTTGCCGATGGCATCGCCTGGGACACTGCGCTGGACTTGTCGGCACTCAACCCGGCGTACTGGGTGGCAGAATTGCCGGGCACCTTGGCCGGGCCGTTGCGCAGTAAAGGCGAGTTCAAAAACGAGCAGCTTAAACTGAATGCCGACCTCGACCTCAAGGGCCATTTGCGCGGCCAGACCGCCGTGCTGGCGGCCAAGGCCGAAGGCGCGGGCGCGCAGTGGACCCTGGCCAACCTGGATATCCGCCTGGGCGACAACCGCATCAATGGCAGTGGCAGTTTGCAACAACGCCTGGCCGGGCAGATCGACATCAAGCTGGCGCGACTGGCCCAGCTGTGGCCGCAGTTGCGTGGGCAGATCAACGGCCGCGTGGATGTGGCCGGTACGCTGAAGGCGCCGCAAGGCAAGCTCGAGCTTAAGGGCCAACAGCTGGCGTTTGCGGACAATAAACTGCAAAGCCTCACCCTCGAGGCTGTCCTCGACAACGCCCAGCGCGCGAAGATCGACCTCAAGGGCAACGGCATTCAAGCCGGTGAAACCCAGGTCGGCACCCTGACCGCCAGCGCCCAGGGCGACATCAAGAGCCAGAAGGTGCAACTCGATCTGGCCGGGCCGCTGGTCAAACTCGCCCTGGCTTTGGATGGCAACCTTGACAAAGGCAACTGGCGTGGGCGCCTGGCCAGTGGTGATGTGCAGGCCGGCGGCCAGGATTGGAGGCTGCAAGCCCCGGCCAAAATCGAACGCCTGGCCGACGGCAAGCTGACCTTTGCCGCGCATTGCTGGGTGTCTGGCGGCGCCAGCCTATGCGGTGAAGACCAGCGCCTGATGCCTGAACCCAAGCTGCGCTACCACCTCAAGCAATTCCCGATCGACAGCCTGGCAGCCTTCTTGCCCAAGGATTTCGCCTGGCAGGGCAAGCTCAACGCTGACGTGCAGCTCGATCTGCCCAGCAGTGGCCCTAAAGGCGTGGTGGCGGTGGATGCCAGCGGCGGTACGCTGCGCGTGAAGGACAAGCATCAGTGGGTGGATTTCCCCTACGACACCTTGAAGCTGGAAACCACCCTGAACCCCAAACGCATCGACACGCAGCTGAATTTTCGCGGGGGCAAGCTCGGCGAATTGCTGTTGCAGGCGCAGATCAACCCGTTGCCCAAGGACAAGCCGATCACTGGCACGTTCAGCCTCACCGGCCTGGACCTCGCCGTGGCGCGACCCTTTGTGCCAATGGTGGAAACCCTCAATGGCAAGCTCAACGGTAACGGCCGCATCTCGGGAGGGCTGTTGGCGCCGCAGGTCAACGGCACGGTGAACCTGGTCGACGGTGAAATTTCCGGGCCGGAGCTGCCGATGAGCCTAGAGGGCTTGAACGTGCAGGCGCTGATCGCCGGTGAAAGCGTGCAGCTCAACGGTGGCTGGCGCAGCGGCAAAGACGGGCAGGGCAGCCTCAAGGGCCATGTCGGCTGGGGCCAGGCACTCGCGGTGGACCTGAGCCTGCAAGGTTCGAAATTGCCGGTCACGGTTGAGCCCTATGCCAAGTTGGAAGTAGCGCCGGACCTTAAGATCAGCCTCAAGGACGACAAGCTGGCGATTGCCGGCAAGGTGCACATCCCGCGCGGCGATATCACTGTGCGCGAACTGCCGCCGTCGACGGTCAAGGTCTCGGATGACACGGTGATCGTCGGCAGCCAGACCGAGCAGGGCAAGCCGCCGATGGCGATGGCCATGGACATTGACGTCGAGGTGGGTGAAGACCAGCTTAACTTTGCCGGCTTCGGCCTGACCGCCAAGGTTCAGGGCCATGTGCATATTGGCGACAACATGGACACCCGTGGTGAGTTGTGGCTCAACGACGGCCGTTACCGTGCCTACGGGCAGCGCCTCAATGTGCGGCGTGCGCGGCTGTTGTTTGCAGGTCCCTTGGATCAGCCGTTCCTGGATATCGAAGCGACACGAGTGGTCGTTGAGGATTCCAGGACGGTGACTGCCGGTATTCGCTTGAGCGGCAGCGCGGAACAACCGACCACGCAGATCTTCTCTGAGCCTGCGATGCCTCAGGAGGATGCGTTGTCGTATCTGGTGCTGGGGCGTTCGCGTAACAACACCGGCGAAGACAACAATATGCTGGCTGAGGCTGCTCTGGGCCTGGGTTTGATGGGCAGTGCGGGGGTGACTTCGGATATTGCCAACAAGCTGGGGATTCAGGATTTCGACCTTGATACCCAAGGCAGCGGTAACAAAACAGCGGTGGTGGCCAGTGGCAAGATCACCGAGAAACTCAGCCTGCGCTATGGGGTGGGGGTGTTTGAGCCGGCCAATACCATTGCCTTGCGTTACTTGCTGAGCAAGAAGGTGTACCTGGAAGTGGCCAGTGGTGTCGCCAGTTCGCTGGATATCTTCTACAAACGGGACTTCTAACCCCCGTACTCGATAAAACCTGTGGGAGCTGGCTTGCCGGCGATTGCGATACATCAGTCAATGTTTATGGGCTGATACACCGCGATCGCCGGCAAGCCAGCTCCCACAGTTGTTTGTGTTTCAAGCCCACCTGTCGCCAAATTACCAAGCAAGCTAATAATTCCATTTGACATTCGCTGCCTAAGCAGTAACATCTTGTCATACATTCGCTGCCTAGGCAGTAATAAGGTGACTTTCGATGACCCACTACACCCCTGACAGCTTTCGCAACTGCCACCTCGGCCTGTTGCTGGGCCGGGCGGCGCTGCTCAAGGACCGCATTATCGACACCCATATGGAACCCCACGGCGTCACCGCCGCGCAGTTCAAGGTGTTGATCATCATTGCCCAGTTCGACGTCGACACCCCGGCGGAGCTGTGCCGCAACCTGTCCCTGGACAGCGGCTCCATGACCCGCATGCTCGACCGTCTGGAGCAAAAGGGCCTGCTGGCGCGCAAGCGTTCCGAACAGGACCGGCGTCAAGTGCAGTTGGTGCTCACCGAAGACGGCCAGCGCCTGGCCGACATGTTGCCGCACATCGGCGCTCAGTCGATGAATGAACTGGCCGGGGCCCTGGAGCCTGGTGAGTTGGAAACCCTGGAAAGAATCCTCAAGAAAATTCTGGTAGCTGCCGGTGACGCCATCGTCATCCAGCGGGTAGGTAACCAATGAAAACGCGTGCACTCAGCCTGGTGCTGGTGGCGATGAGCATGGCCGGTTGTGCCAACTTCAGCGGCCTCGACACCCAGGGCCAACGTCTCGACGCCAACACCTTGCAAACCGGCAAATCCTTGAGCGGCGTGACCCTGTCCACGGCCGCCTGGCCGACCGCAGACTGGTGGAAAAGCCTCGGCGACCCACAGCTCGACGGCCTGATCCATGAAGCCCTGCAAAACAGCCCCGATATGCAAGTGGCCAGCGCGCGTGCGCATCAGGCCGAAGCCGCCGCCTATGCCGCCGACGCCGAACGCATGCCCACCCTGGATGCCAGTGCCGGCGTGAGCCGTTCGCGCCTGGCCAAGGACCAGGACCCGCGCGGGCAGGGCGATGCCTATGCCACCGTGCGCAACATCGGCGCCAGCTTCAACTACAACTTCGACCTCTGGGGTGGCCAGCGCGCCGCCTGGGAAGCCGCGTTGGGCCAGGCGCGTGCCGCCGAAGTCGACCAGCAAGCTGCTCGCTTGACCCTGGCGGCCAATGTGGCCAAGGCTTACAGCGACTTGGGCCAGGCGCATATCGTGCGTGACCTGGCCAGCGATGACCTCAAGCGCACCCGCCAGATGCTCGACCTGAGCAAACGTCGCCTCAGCTCCGGTATCGACAGCGAGTACCAGTACCAGCAGACCGAAAGCCTGGAAGCCAGCTCCCAGTCGCAACTGATCGATGCCGAAAAACAGCTGCAAAGCGCCAAGATCGCCCTGGCCGTATTGCTCGGCAAAGGCCCGGACCGTGGCGGCGAGCTGAGCCGCCCGAATGTGCTGAAACCCAGCGCCGTCGCCGTGCCTTCAGTCTTGCCGGCCGAACTGCTGGGCCGTCGCCCGGACCTGATCGCCGCACGCTGGCGTGTCGAGGCCGCGAGCAAGAACGTGGCCGCGAGCAAAACGCGCTTCTACCCCAACCTCAACCTCAGCGCGAGCGCCGGGGCCGAGTCGTTGCTCGGTGATGCGATGTTTGGCTCGGCCAGCCGCTTCTTCAGCATTGCGCCGACCATTTCGTTGCCGATTTTCGATGGTGGTCGCTTGCGTGCCGACCTCGATGCCCGCGACGCCGATTACGACCTGGCCGTGGCCCAGTACAACAAAACCCTGGTGCAAGCCTTGGGCGATATCGGCAACACCCTGATGCAACTGCGCGAAACCGGGCGGCAGATCCAGGCGCAGCAACACGCTGCGGACATCGCCCAGCAGTCTTACGACACCGGCGTGCAGCGTTACAGCTCCGGCATCGGTAACTACCTGGATGTGCTCAGCATCGAGCAGCAATTGCTGCAGGCCCAGCGCCAGCTGGCGACCCTGAATGCCGCGCAGATTGATCTGTCGATTCAATTGATGCAAGCCCTGGGTGGCGGATTCAACGCCGATAACGTGGCCGCGACCACGACCAGCCCCGCCACCCGTACGGAATAATTTGAGGTATTTGTCATGGCCACTGCCGAAAACAGCAACGCAAGTGAAAAACCCGATAACAACCCGCGCAAACGCAAAGTCATGCTGATCGGCCTGGCGCTGATCGTCATTCTTGGCGTAGTCGGCGTGTGGGGCTGGTATGAGTTCTACGGGCGCTTCAATGAAAGCACCGACGACGCCTATGTGAACGGCAACGTGGTGGAAATTACCCCGCTGGTCACCGGCACTGTGGTCAGCATCGGCGCCGACGACGGCGACCTGGTCCATGAGGGCCAGGTGCTGATCAACTTCGACCCGAATGACGCCGCCGTCGGCCTGCAAAGCGCCCAGGCCAACCTGGCGCGCACCGTGCGCCAGGTACGCGGTCTGTACAGCAATGTCGACGGCATGAAAGCCCAGGTCAACGCACAGAAAGCTGACGTGCAAACCGCCCAGGACAACTTCAACCGGCGTAAGACCCTGGCCCAGGGCGGTGCGATCTCCCAGGAAGAACTGTCCCATGCGCGTGACAGCCTGACCGCCGCCAAAAATGCCCTGACCAACCTTGAGCAGCAACTGAAAACCACCAATGCCCTGGTGGACGACACCGTGATTTCGTCTCACCCGGACGTGCAAGCCGCCGCCGCCCAGTTGCGTCAGGCCTACCTGACCAACGCGCGCAGCACCTTGATCGCACCGGTCACCGGCTATGTGGCCAAGCGCACCGTGCAACTGGGCCAACGCGTGCAGCCCGGCACCGCGTTGATGGCGGTGATCCCGCTGGACCAGTTGTGGATCGACGCCAACTTCAAGGAAACCCAGCTGCGCGATATGCGCATTGGCCAGCCGGTGGACATCGAAGCGGACATCTACGGCAGTGACGTGAAATTCACTGGCACCGTCGACAGCCTCGGCGCCGGCACCGGCAGTGCCTTTGCCCTGCTGCCTGCGCAGAACGCTACCGGTAACTGGATCAAGATCGTGCAACGCGTACCGGTGCGTATCCATATCAATGCCGATGAGTTGGCCAAGAACCCGCTGCGCGTGGGCTTGAGCACTGTGGTCAACGTCAACCTGCACGACCAGAGCGGCCCGGTGCTGGCGCAACAGGCACCGCAAAAGGCCTCGTTCACCACCAACGTGTATGACCGCCAACTGGCCGAAGCCGATGCCATGATCACGCAGCTGATCCATGACAACAGCCTCGCCGCACCCAAGGCTGTGCAACGCTGATGAGCGCTAATGCCCCCGCGTCCTTTACGCCGCCCAGCTTGCTGATGGCCACGATTGGCCTGTCGCTGGCGACTTTTATGCAGGTGCTCGACACCACCATCGCCAACGTGGCGTTGCCGACCATTTCCGGCAACCTGGGCGTGAGTTCGGAGCAGGGCACCTGGGTGATCACCTCGTTTGCGGTGAGCAACGCGATTGCCTTGCCGCTCACCGGCTGGCTGAGCCGCCGCTTTGGCGAGGTGAAGCTGTTTTTGTGGGCGACCATTCTGTTTGTGCTGGCGTCGTTCCTCTGTGGTATCTCCACTTCGATGCCCGAGCTGATTGGCTTTCGGGTGCTGCAAGGCCTGGTCGCCGGGCCGTTGTACCCGATGACGCAGACGTTGCTGATCGCGGTTTACCCACCGGCCAGGCGCGGCATGGCCCTGGCGTTACTGGCGATGGTCACGGTGGTGGCGCCGATTGCCGGCCCCATCCTCGGTGGCTGGATTACCGACAGCTACAGCTGGCCTTGGATCTTCTTTATCAACGTGCCCATCGGCATTTTTGCGGTGATGGTGGTGCGTTCGCAATTGAAGAAACGCCCGGTGGTCACCAGTTACCAACCGATGGATTACGTCGGCTTGTTGAGCTTGATCGTCGGCGTCGGCGCCTTGCAGATCATCCTCGACAAGGGCAACGACCTGGATTGGTTCGAGTCCAACTTCATCATCATCGGTGCGGCGATTTCGGTGGTTGCCCTGGCGGTGTTCATCATTTGGGAGCTGACCGACAAGCACCCGGTGGTCAACCTGCGGCTGTTTGCCTACCGCAACTTCCGCATCGGCACCATCGTGTTGATTTTGGGTTACGCGGGCTTCTTCGGCATCAACCTGATCCTGCCGCAATGGCTGCAAACCCAGATGGGCTACACCGCCACCTGGGCCGGTCTGGCGGTCGCTCCGATCGGTATTTTGCCGGTGCTGATGTCGCCCTTTGTGGGCAAATATGCGCACAAGTTCGACCTGCGCCTGTTGGCGGGCCTGGCGTTCCTGGCGATTGGTTTGAGCTGCTTTATGCGCGCAGGTTTTACCAACGAGGTGGATTTCACCCACATCGCTTTGGTGCAGTTGTTCATGGGGATCGGCGTGGCGTTGTTCTTCATGCCGACCTTGAGCATCCTGATGTCCGACTTGCCGCCGGCGCAAATCGCCGACGGTGCGGGTCTTGCGACCTTCCTGCGGACCTTGGGCGGCAGCTTTGCGGCGTCGCTGACCACCTGGATCTGGATTCGCCGCGCCGACCAGCACCACGCGTACATGAGCGAGAACATGACCACCTACGACTCGGCCACCCGTGATGCCTTGCAGGCGCTCGGCGGGGCAGGGCACAAGGCCTATGCGCAGCTGGACCAGATCCTCACCAGCCAGGCGTACATGATGTCCACCGTGGATTACTTCACGTTGCTGGGGTGGATGTTCATGGGCTTGATGTTGCTGGTGTGGTTGGCCAAACCGCCGTTTGGCGCGAAGGCCGGGCCGGAGGCTTCGGGGCACTGATCCGAAGTTGTACTCGGTCAAAAATGTGGGAGCGGGCTTGCTCGCGAAGGCGACGTGTCAGTCAACTAAGGTATCGACTGAACGACCGCTTTCGCGAGCAAGCCCGCTCCCACATTTGGATCTCGGTTCACATTGGAGCGGCGGTGTTTGATAGTTATGCGCCGGGCAACGCCAACTGCGGGTTCACAAAGTCAAACGCCGCCAGCGCAAACCCTTGCTCATCCACCTGCAAAGCCCAACCTTGCTTGTCCCAATCCCCCAGCACAATGCGCTTGGCCGCCTGGTCACCAATCTGCAACTTATGAATGGCGGGGCGGTGCGTATGGCCGTGGACCAGGGTGCGCACGCCGAACTGCTGCATCACTCGTGGGACTTCCTCGGGCGTCACATCCACAATGTCGTTGGCCTTCATGCGCGTTTGCGCGCGGCTCTCGCTGCGCAGCTTGCGCGCCAGCTTGTGGCGGGTGCGCAAGGGCAGGTGCCGCAGAATGAACAAAACAATCGGGTTACGCAGGATGCGCCGCAGCTTCATGTAGCCGACGTCGCGGGTGCAAAGGCTGTCGCCGTGCATCAACAGCACGGGCTCGCCGTAAAACTGCACGACACTCGGGTCCTTGAGCAAGGTAGCGCCTGCGGCTTTGCAGAACGCCTTGCCGATCAGGAAATCACGGTTGCCGTGCATGATAAAAATCGGGGTGCCGCTGCCGCTCAGCTCACGCAATGCTGCGCAAATCGAACGTTGGAAGGGTGTCATCCCATCGTCGCCAAGCCAGGCTTCAAAAAAGTCCCCCAGAATGTACAACGCCTGGACGCCACGGGCGCGGCCGTGGAGCAGATCCAGAAACGCCCGGGTGATGTCCGGGCGCTCCTCTTCCAGATGCAAATCTGAAATCAGTAATATCACCCAACGATCTCGGCTTTCTCGACGATTACGTCTTCTACCGGAACGTCCTGGTGACCTGCCTTGCCGGTGGTTTGCACACCTTTGATCTTGTCAACGACGTCCTGGCCTTCGGTGACTTTACCGAATACTGCGTAGCCCCAACCCTGCACGTTCTTGCCGCTGTGGTTCAGGAAGGTGTTGTCGGCCACGTTGATGAAAAACTGCGCGGAGGCCGAATGCGGCTCCATGGTACGGGCCATGGCGACGGTGTACTTGTCGTTGGAAAGGCCGTTGTCCGCTTCGTTCTGGATGCTTGGGCGCTTGTCTTTCTTTTCTTTCATGCCCGGCTCGAAACCGCCGCCCTGGACCATGAAGTTACCGATGACACGGTGGAAAACGGTGTTTTCGTAGTGGCCGGCGTTCACGTACTCGATGAAGTTGGCGACGGTGATCGGCGCTTTCTCGGCGTTCAGCTCGATGACGATGTCACCGTGGTTGGTGGTCAGTTTGACTTGAGTCATGTTCACTACTCTTTTCAGGGAATTCGTGGGTTTGGACGCCAAGGCGCCGCTACCGGTTTGGCTAAATGTGTGCCAAGGCGGGCAGTTTAGCGTGCCCGGCAGGAATTTCGAGGTGGTTTTTTACCGCCGGTGCATTAAATGCAGCAGTTTTTGGCCGCACTCTGTCAGCGGCTTGACAGCTTCGGCTATGATAAGCCCTTTGTTTTATCTGGCCCCAACCGGCCACGAACCTGTCTGTTCAAGGATCCTATGAGCAAGCCCACTGTCGACCCTACCTCGAATTCCAAGGCCGGACCTGCCGTCCCGGTCAATTTCCTGCGCCCGATCATCCAGGCGGACCTGGATTCGGGCAAGCACACGCAGATCGTCACCCGCTTCCCGCCAGAGCCCAACGGCTACCTGCACATCGGTCACGCCAAGTCGATCTGTGTGAACTTCGGCCTGGCCCAGGAGTTCGGTGGCGTCACGCACCTGCGTTTCGACGACACCAACCCGGCCAAGGAAGACCAGGAATACATCGACGCCATCGAAAGCGACATCAAGTGGCTGGGCTTCGAATGGTCCGGTGAAGTGCGCTATGCGTCCAAGTATTTCGACCAGTTGTTCGACTGGGCCGTCGAGCTGATCAAGGCCGGCAAGGCTTATGTCGACGACCTGACCCCGGAGCAGGCCAAGGAATACCGTGGCACCCTGACCGAGCCGGGCAAGAACAGCCCGTTCCGCGACCGTTCGGTAGAAGAGAACCTCGACTGGTTCAACCGTATGCGCGCCGGTGAATTCCCGGACGGCGCCCGTGTGCTGCGCGCCAAGATCGACATGGCCTCGCCGAACATGAACCTGCGCGACCCGATCATGTACCGCATCCGCCACGCCCATCACCACCAGACCGGTGACAAGTGGTGCATCTACCCGAACTACGACTTCACCCACGGTCAGTCGGACGCCATCGAAGGCATCACCCACTCCATCTGCACCCTGGAGTTCGAGAGCCATCGCCCGCTGTATGAATGGTTCCTCGACAGCCTGCCAGTACCGGCGCACCCGCGTCAGTACGAATTCAGCCGTCTGAACCTGAACTACACCATCACCAGCAAGCGCAAGCTCAAGCAACTGGTGGACGAAAAGCACGTGCATGGCTGGGATGACCCGCGCATGTCCACCCTGTCGGGCTTCCGCCGTCGCGGCTACACCCCGGCATCGATCCGCAGCTTCTGCGACATGGTCGGCACCAACCGCTCCGACGGTGTGGTCGATTACGGCATGCTCGAATTCAGCATCCGTCAGGATCTGGACGCCAACGCGCCGCGCGCCATGTGCGTATTGCGTCCGTTGAAAGTCGTGATCACCAACTACCCGGAAGACAAGGTCGATCACCTCGAACTGCCACGTCACCCGCAAAAAGAAGAGCTCGGCGTGCGCAAGCTGCCGTTCGCGCGTGAAATCTACATCGACCGTGATGACTTCATGGAAGAACCGCCAAAAGGCTACAAGCGCCTGGAGCCGAACGGCGAAGTGCGCCTGCGTGGCAGCTACGTGATCCGTGCTGATGAAGCGATCAAGGACGCCGATGGCAACATCGTCGAACTGCGTTGCTCCTACGACCCGGAAACCCTGGGCAAGAACCCTGAAGGCCGCAAGGTCAAAGGTGTAGTGCACTGGGTGCCGGCCGCCGCCAGCATCGAGTGCGAAGTGCGCCTGTACGATCGTCTGTTCCGTTCGCCGAACCCTGAGAAGGCTGAAGACAGCGCCAGTTTCCTGGACAACATCAACCCTGATTCCCTGCAAGTTCTCACGGGTTGTCGTGCCGAGCCATCGCTTGGCGACGCACAGCCGGAAGACCGTTTCCAGTTCGAGCGCGAAGGTTACTTCTGCGCGGATATCAAGGACTCCAAACCTGGTCATCCGGTCTTCAACCGTACCGTGACCTTGCGTGATTCGTGGGGCCAGTGATTCTGTCTTAAGGGAAATGTCGTGCTAACGATCTACAACACACTCAGCAAGACCAAAGAAGTCTTCAAGCCGCTGGATGGCAACAAGGTGCGCATGTACGTGTGCGGCATGACCGTGTACGACTACTGCCACATCGGCCACGGCCGCAGCATGGTTGCCTTCGACCTGGTGACCCGCTGGTTGCGTTTCAGCGGCTATGACTTGACCTATGTGCGCAACATTACCGACATCGACGACAAGATCATCAACCGCGCCAACGAAAACGGCGAGTCGTTCGACGCGCTGACCGAGCGCATGATCGCTGCGATGCACGAGGATGAGGCGCGCCTCAACATCCTCAAACCGGATATGGAACCGCGTGCCACGGACCATATTCCAGGTATGCACGCGATGATCCAGACCCTCATCGACAAGGGTTACGCCTACGCCCCAGGCAATGGCGACGTGTACTACCGTGTCGCCAAGTTCATGGGCTATGGCAAGTTGTCGCGCAAGAAAATCGAAGACCTGCGCATCGGCGCACGTATCGAAGTCGACGAAGCCAAGCAAGACCCGCTGGATTTTGTGCTGTGGAAAGGCACCAAGCCCGGCGAGCCGAGCTGGGAATCGCCGTGGGGCGCGGGCCGTCCGGGCTGGCACATCGAATGCTCGGTGATGTCCACCTGCTGCCTGGGCGAGACCTTCGACATTCATGGCGGCGGCAGCGACCTTGAGTTCCCGCACCACGAAAACGAAATTGCCCAAAGCGAAGCCGCCACCGGCAAAACCTACGCCAACGCCTGGATGCATTGCGGCATGATCCGCATCAATGGCGAGAAGATGTCCAAGTCCTTGAACAACTTCTTCACCATCCGCGACGTGCTGGAAAAGTATCACCCGGAAGTGGTGCGTTACCTGCTGGTGTCGAGCCACTACCGCAGCGCCATCAACTATTCGGAAGACAACCTCAAGGACGCCAAAGGCGCCCTGGAACGTTTCTACCATGCGTTGAAAGGCCTGCCAGCCGTGGCGCCTGCCGGCGGCGAAGCGTTCGTGGCACGCTTTACCGAAGTGATGAACGACGACTTCGGCACGCCGGAAGCTTGCGCAGTGCTGTTCGAGATGGTGCGCGAGATCAACCGCCTGCGTGAGAGCGATCTTGATGCAGCGGCTGGTCTTGCTGCGCGCCTGAAAGAGCTGGCCAGCGTGCTCGGCGTGCTGCAGATGGAAGCTGATGACTTCCTGCAAGCCGGCGCCGAAGGGCGTGTGGACGCGGCTGAAGTTGATGCGTTGATTCAAGCGCGTCTGGCTGCCCGTGCTGGTAAAGACTGGGCGGAGTCCGACCGTATCCGTGACCAACTGACCGCGATGGGTGTGGTGTTGGAAGACGGCAAGGGCGGCACGACGTGGCGGTTGGCTGATCAGGCTTGATCGGTAAACCCTGAATGAAAAACGCCCCGACTGGTTCGGGGCGTTTTTTTGCGGGGTGCTATTTCAGCGGCCTACTCAATCCAAATGTGGGAGCGGGCTTGCTCGCGAATGCGGTGGATCAGTTAAAGATGTATCAACTGACACTCCGTCTTCGCGAGCAAGCCCGCTCCCACATTTTACCGTGCCCGCTCTGCATACCCGCTGTTGTTGGATTTGTCCCTGGGTTGGGCTGGAAACGAGCCAGCGCCTGCTCCAATTGCCGGAAAAAAGTGGGTGATGGCGGGGCAGCAAGCTTACTTAAAATATGGAACTTTCGGTGTCCGACTAACCAATGAAAGGTTGCAGCCTTATGGGCTTTTCAATCCATTAGTCGGGAGAGTGGTAGATGTGGAATCCAGGGGTGACAGGGCCAGTGGGTGGGAGCGGCCTTTATGCTCAGAACGGCGTGCTACCGAATTCAGTAACTACTGCCTCTGCGGCTGATGTTGCTGCGGTAAGACAACAGGTCCACGAGTGGCTAGGAGCGGCGTCAGGGCACAAGGTCCAAACGGCCTCGAGTTTGATTGACCGGTTGAAGCTGATCCGGGAAAGGACGGGTGACGTCGCCTTCAAGAACAATCTTAACAAGCTGATCCAGACCATTGACCACTACGTAGAGGCCAAGGCTGCTGTTGGTCAGTCTATGCAGCAACTGTTCCCGGATGCGGGTAATCCGCCTAATTCCAGGCCACCGAATAATAATAGCCATCATCGCCTTGTACTCAACAGACCTGTACTTCGTCATACAGAGCATGTAAGTCATAACGTGCCGATTCAGAGGGCGAGCCATGATGACTTCTACACCGACAGGAGCAATCCTGGTCGAAAACCTGGTGTGGGTAATGAGCCCGGCAATATCTGGAGTGGTTTCAAGCAGGGACCAAATAAAAGCAATTGTGCCACGGTTGCATCAATAAAGGCCGCAATGATGAAGTTTGGCCAGAAGCCCACCGATATTTTCAGGCAGGTCATTGCATCGGGTAATGGCTGGGACATACAGATGCGGGATGGCCGCTCGTACCACCTTTCCAAGAATGAACTGGCGCAGGCAACCTACAGATCTGAATTTAGTGGTGATAATCCGGCGATGGTGGCACATGCTAATTTTTTGTATGCCGTGAGTGCTAAACGCAAGCAAGTAGAGAGCAAAGACGGTTATGCGGGAGGTTTCGAGCGTGCGTTATTCCGCATCAATGCGGGTGAGCCTTATGGTCAAAATGTCAATGGGTTGGTTCGCCTTGGCCTTGGCGCTCACACTCGCGTAACCAGTGTTGAAAACTTGGCGCGTGGGCAGTTGGGTCTGGTGACTCACGCCGTTCCGATTAATGGTCAATCGGTGGGCCATGCGCTTGCAGTGATCAATGGGCGAGAGGACGTGTGGGGTAGGCAAGGCGGGAGCCCGCCGACTAACATTCACGCTAACGCATTGGCTTTGGTTTGACGCGTGATTGGGCATGCTTATAGGGCGTGATCTATTTTAGCGCGCTACGCACGCTGCGTGAGAGCGCTCTATAACCGGGCGTGACCGCATGAGTTTAAAGGCTTGCGGGTGATCTGATAACGACTTTGAACAAAGCCGTTGTCCGATATACGTGTACCGATATGCCGTAATTCACGCCCGCTGCCGGCCATCACCTCAAGCCCTGTGCAAGGTGCCGCGGAGCGTCACGGGATGCTAGGAAATATCGGATGTTTCGTCTTTTGTCGTGTGAGCGGGATGTAGGATTATTCTGTCTTGTGCGTGATGAAAAACGCCCCGACTGGTTCGGGGCGTTTTTTTGCAGGGTGTTATTTCAGCGGCCTACTCAATCAGTGTGGGAGCGGGCTTGCTCGCGAATGCGGTGGATCAGTTAAAGATGTATCAACTGACACTCCGTCTTCGCGAGCAAGCCCGCTCCCACTTTTTACCGTGTCCGCTCTGCATGCCCGCTGTTGTTGAATTTATCCCTGGGTTGGACTGGAATTGAGGTTTAGTGTTTTTTCCACCATCAACTGGATTCCCTCCAGCATCCGGCAAATTCCAAGCACCACGCTGCGCGGATTGCCGTCTACCTCAAACGCCAAATGGCTTGCCAGCGCTTGAACTGACGCAAGATCCTCCGACGCGTTCACCAGCAGCGTCTCGACGTCTAATCCTTCGCGCACGGTAAACACACCATGGCGCTCAGATGACGGCTCTGGTTTCTCGGAAGGATTCAGATAATGGTTAATTGCTCGATGAGCAGCAGCGTGAAACGCAGTTGAATCCGACGGCGGGTTTGGACTGTCTTTAATCATGACGAAGCTCCTAGAGTATTGGAGTCGCCACCCATCGCTGCGAAACGATATCTGGGTGGCAGCTGTACGCAGGTTCGCAGACCGGGACTCTAGGCACCCGGCATACCCGAAGGTATCCCGCGCACAGCCGCCATAACATCAGGCATAAAAAAGCGCCCGCTATCTTGAGGTGGACGCTGTGCGTCTAGAGTTTAACCGGGCTGCGAAACCCGGTCGCTGAATTTGCAGCGACCCCGGAAGATTAGGCAGCCATCTTCCGAGGGGCAACCCTAAAAAGCTGTCGGAAATTTCTTTGATAGCGGGTGCACGCACATTGCCGGAATGGTGGCGTCCCCAATCCAAAGATGGGAGCGAGCAGGCAAGCTCTCACAATTTTACTGAGTCCAGCTCCCTAATTGGCGCTACTCCGGTAGCGAAGTCAGATGCGGCGCTGAGTCACTGACCTCATAAGCGCAACTCTGCGCTTCGCTGCGGATCAACCGGTGGTATCGGTCATTTTTGAAATGCACAGCAACGCCATCATCTACCGCGTAGGCAGGCTGTATACCCTGACGCTGCACAAGCTCGATAAACGATGTTTCCCTTCCTGCCTCTGAGCTGAAATGCGGACACAGGGCTCCGGGAAGTAAGCCGAGACCTTCGACCAGTGCAAAGGCACCCCCTGAATCCGAGTGGCCATAATCAAACCAGCAAATGGCTCCGGCACTCACACCACAGAGCACTGTGCCTTTTTCCCATGCCTCTTTCAGAAGTGCGATAACGCCAAATTCGCGCCACGTAGCCAGCATGGCTCGCGTATTTCCGCCGGGCACATAAATGATGTCGGCCTGCTCAATCAGCGAAGAGATCTGATCTGTGCTGGGGAAGGGGTCGATGAAAAACGTCAGTGTGGTGACGGTGCAACCGGCGCTTTCATATTTTGCGATGAAGTCAGAGATTTTAATTCGGTCATCGCCATTGGCTGTGGAGATATAGAGAACATTCGGGCATGTCTTGCCCGACGAGGCGACAATGTGCTGGTCGATACGCGTCATGCGCGCTCTCTCATCAGCCGACTCTCCGCCTATAACAATGATATTTTTATTCATCCTGACCTCTGTCCCGTCTTAGGCCGACTGAGTCACTTGATACCGACTCTGCACAAAGCCGTTATCCGATACACATGTATCGATATGCTGCAGTTCATGCTCGCTGCCGATCTGACTGAACAACGATATTCCCTGCCCGAGCAAAACCGGAATGCGGCTGATGATGACCTCGTTAATCAAGCCCGCCTCAAGAAACGCCTGGATCGTTTGGCCGCCATCGATGTAAAGATGCTGCATGCCACGCTCGGCCAGCTGTGCGACCAATGTGGTCGGGTCTACGGCCATCACCTCAACCTTGCCGTGCAAGTGGGCAGGCAGCTCAAACGCTGTATGAGACAGCGCGATGACCGGCGTACCCTCATACGGCCACTCGGGAAACGACAAGACTTTTTCCAGGGTTTTGCGACCCATCACCAACGTATCAACGGTGGCAATGAAGCTTTCATAGGTTACGCCGTTCAGTTCGGCGGCTTCGTATTCGGGCCGGTGCAGCCATTCGATATCGCCGTCTGCCCGGGCAATAAATCCGTCGACGCTGGCTGCGATAAAGACCGAGCATTTGATTTCCATGGGGGGTGACTCTCCTTTTTTTTAGGCCTTCGATTGCGGGCTGTAACGCTAATGTTAATTTAATCCACGGGTGTAATAAGCGAGTATTGCCAAATGTTACCTTGGGTTTTCCGGCGGCTGTCTGCGCCGCTTTTTTAGTGCGAGGCTGTATGCGAAGTTGGTTGAGCCGCTACCGTTACGTCATCCTTTTCTGGCTGTGCTTCGGGGTGTTCCGCACCTCGCTGGCCGACTGGAACCCCATCCCGTCCGGGTCGATGCGCCCGACGTTGCTTGAAGGCGATGTGGTACTGGTCAACCGCGTGGCGTATGACCTCAAGTTGCCGCTTACGGATATATCCCTGGCCAAGCTGGATGACCCTAAACGCGGCGATGTGGTGACTTTCTCGTCACCCAAGGACGGCATGCGTTTAATCAAACGCATCGTCGGCATTCCCGGCGATACCCTGGAAATGAAAGATGAGGTGCTGTGGGTTAACGGCACACCCGCCACCTACAGTGATGGCCAGGACATCAGCGAACCGATCGTACCAGGCCAAAGCGTACCGGGTATCAAGCTGATCGAGCATGCCAGCAACAGTCAGCGCAGCATTCAGTTCATGCCCACGGTTCGGGCATTGCGAAATTTCGGCCCGGTCACTGTGCCGGCCGACAGTTATTTCATGCTCGGCGACAACCGCGATAACAGCGATGATTCGCGCTACATCGGCTTTGTGCCACGCCGCTTGCTGATCGGGCACGCGCATCATGTGCTGACGTCAGCTGAGATACTCGACCATTGGATGCCGCGCTTGAACCGGTTCGGCGCGCCGATTCTGTAATTACCCCTTGGCGCCCACTGCGCGAATTGCGAACCCCGCGATGTTGGCCAATTGCTCGACGGTAGCGCCGCCCTTGCCGGCGATCTTCATGCCGCTGAGGGTGGCCATCAGGAAATCGCAGGCGCCCGGCAGATCGGTGCCCGGCGCAAGTTCGCCCTGTTCCTGCGCGCGTCCCAAGGTTTGTTCGAATGCACGGCGCAAACGCTCGGCGCTGTGGGCAGTGAGCTGGTTGATTTGCTCATCCTCCTGGCCGAATTCGCAGATCGCATTGACGCCCATGCACCCAGCAGTGCCTTCGCGAAGCGCGCGGGTGGCGAAGGAGTTCAGGGTGTCGTGCAGGCTTTGCAGCGGTGTCGGGCCTTGGCCCAGGCGCTCGATCAGGTCGTCGACGCCCGTGCGCTGATACTCGGCCATGGCCTGCAGGTACAACTGGCGTTTGTCGCCAAAGGTGTTGTACATGCTCTGGCGGCTGAGCCCCATGGCCTGCATCAGTTCCTCGGTTGAGGCGGCGGCAAAACCCTTGTCGCAAAATACGCGGATGGCGTGTTGCAGCACCTGGTCGCGGTCGAAGGCTCGGGGTCTTGCCATGGGGTACCTCTGTAATGTGAAGGGTCAGGCCAGGTAGCCACCGTCGATGCTCAGGCTGGTGCCGGTAACAAACGCGGCTTCTTCGGACGCGAGGTAGGCGACCATGCCGGCGATTTCGTCAGTGGTGCCCACGCGGCCCAAGGGCACCAGGCTTTTGATCAAGTCGGCATGCGGCGCATCGGCCGGGTTCATGTCCGTGCTGGTCGGGCCGGGCTGGACGTTGTTGACGGTAATGCCGCGCGGAGCAAAATCAATCGCCAGGCCGCGGATCATACCGGCGATCGCCGCCTTCGTCATGCTGTAGACGCTGGAGCCGGGGAAGGCCGAGCGCTGCGCTACCACACTGCCTACGCTGATGATCCTGTCGCCACTGCGCATCACGGCTGACGCGGCTTTCGCGGCGGCGAACGTCGCGCGTACATTCACGGCGAACAGGCGGTCGAAGTCTTCCAGACTGAACTCATCGACGCTGCCGAGCTGCAAGATCCCGGCATTGTTGACCAGGATATTCAGCGCGCCGAAATGCGCAACGGTGGTGGTCACGGCCCGGGCAATCGCCGCCACATCGGCGCTGTCCGCCTGAATGGCCAGGACTGTGCCGCCTTGGCTCTGGATCTGGCCGACCAGGGCTTGCGCCTTGTCAGAAGACGCGGCGTAGGTGAAGGCGACTGCCGCACCTTCAGCTGCCAGGCGCCGCACGATGGCTTCGCCAATGCCACGGGAACCGCCGGTTACCAGGGCGACTTTGTCAGTAAAACGTGCAAGATGAGCGGTCATGGGTGTGCCTGTTTTTAGTGGATTAAAAAATCCATTAAACCGTATCAACTGCTTGCGGCGCTGCCAAGTCATTTATGGATTATTTAATCTTTAACTGCGCTGCGACATTTTTGCCTTACCTTTGCAGGCTTGGCTCGCACACTGAAACTGACGGTGATTTGAATGGATTGTATTTTTTGCAGCATTGTCCGCAAGGCGTCCCCGGCCCACATTCTGTGGGAGGACGACCAGCATATGGCGTTCCTGTCGATCTTCCCTAACACGCCAGGTTTCAGCGTGGTGATCCCCAAGCAGCATTACGGCAGCTACGCGTTCGCGCAGACGGATGCGGTGTTGTCCGCGCTGATTGTGGCGACCAAGAAGACCGCACTGCTGATTGATCGGGCGTTTCCCGACGTGGCGCGCACCGGGATGATGCTGGAGGGCTACGGCGTGGACCATCTGCATGCAAAGCTGTTTCCCATGCATGGCACCGGGCAGGACAGTGCGTTCAAGCCCATCAGTTCCAAAGTCGACAAGTTTTTCAAGGCGTATGAGGGCTATATCTCATCCCACGATTTTGTGCGGGCGAATGATGACGAGTTGGCACAATTGGCGGCGCACATCCGCTTGTTTGCCTGACGCAAAAACCAAATGTGGGAGCTGGATCAATCAGCGACGGCTGCTGACCTCGGCAGGCACATCATCCCCGGCCATGCGCTTGCGGAACAGTGCCGTGCGGGCCAACAGCAACGTGGTCACCGGCACCGTGATTGCCAACAAAATCGGAATCAACCAGCCGTGCAGCACCGGCCCGGACTTGAGCACCGAAAAGTAGATAATCGACGCCAGCGCCACGCACCACGCGCCCAGTGTCGAGGCCAGTGCCGGTGGGTGCATGCGCTGGAAGAAGTCCTTCATGCGCAACAACCCAATGGCACCAATCAGCGCAAACAGGCTGCTGAGCACCAACAACACGGCCACGATCACTTCAACCCAGAGCGGCATCATTCAATCACCTCGCCACGCAGCAGGAATTTCGCCAGGGCGAATGACCCGACAAAGCCAAACAGCGCAATCAGCAGCGCCGCTTCAAAATAGGTGTCACTGGCATAACGAATGCCAAGCACCAGCATCATCAACATCGCCAGGATGTACAGGTAGTCCAGCGCCAGAACCCGGTCTTGCGCGGACGGGCCTTTGAACAGGCGCACCAGGGTCAGCACCATCGCCAGCGAGAACAGGAACAGGCTGAGCAGGATCGCATTGGAGAGCAGGGCGCTCATTCGAATATCTCCATCAGGGGTCGCTCATAGGCGGCCTTGAAGTGCTCGATAAACGGCGCTTCATCGTCCAGATCGAACACGTGCAGCAACAGGATGCTGCGGTCCAGGGCCAGTTCCGACCAGACGGTGCCAGGCGTCACGCTGGTGATCATCGACAGTACGGCCAGGCCGTTGGGGTCACGCAGGTCGAGCGGGATTTTGATAAAACGTGAACGCGGCGGGCGCGATCCGCAAGTCAGTACGCCCCAGGCCACGTGCAGATTGGAGACGATCACGTCGCGGCCCACCACGAAGAACAAGCGGATGATGACGCCGGGACGACGAATGCGCACCGGCAGCGGGCGCAGCGGCGCCATCAGCAACGGCGCGAGAAAGCCCAGCACCGCGCCCAGTAGCAAGTTGCCTGGGCTGACCGACAGGTTCAGCACCAGCCACAGCACCCACAATGCCAGCGACAACCAGGGGGCAGGGAACAGGCGCTTCATGGCTGCACCTCCAGGGCGGCGGCTTTGGATTCAGGGCTCAGCACCGGGCGCGTGGCCATCACCGCCATCACGTAATGCTCAGGGTTATTCAGGCTCTCGGCGGTGGCCTGGGTGTAGCGCATCAGCGGTTCGGCCTTGAAGGTCAGGAGAATGCTCAGGCCCAGCAGGAAGAAGATCGGCACACATTCGTAGCGGCGCAGCAGCGGCGATGGGCGCTCCTCCGGCGTCCAGAAGCGCTGGATGCCCAGGCGGGCAAAGGCGATCAGCGAAGCCAGGCCCGACAAGATCAACAGCGCCACCAAACCCCAGGCCGCCGGGCGGATCGGCGCATCCACCGCGTTGCCCAGGCCCATTGGGTTGACCAGCGCGCTCAACAGGCTGAGTTTGCCGATAAACCCGGACAACGGCGGCATGCCGATAATCAGCAGTGCGCAGGCGATAAAGCTCAAGCCCAGGAAGGCCATGGTCCAGGGGATCACCTGGCCGACCACGGCTTTCTGCTCGTCATCCAGGTTGACGCCGGGGCGTGGGTGCAAAGACTCCATGGCCTTTGGCAGCGCATCGATTTCTTCATCCAGCGGCAGGTCATTGGCCGAGCGCGAACGTTCGATCAACTCGGCCAGCAGGAACAGCGCGCTCAGTGCCAGGGTCGAGCTGACCAGATAAAACAATGCCCCGGCGGTCAGGCTTGGCTGGGCAAAGCCCACCGACGACAGCAGGATCCCGGCCGACACCAGGATGCTCAGGCTGGCCATCCGCTCCAGGCGCTGCGCCGCGACCATGGCCAACGCCGCGCAGACAATGGTCGCCATGCCGCCGTACACCAGCCAGTCGCCGCCAAACAGTGCCGATGCACCGGCTTGCCCGGAGAACAGCAAGGTCCACAGGCGCAGCACGGTGTACACGCCGACCTTGGTCATGATCGCAAACATCGCCGCCACCGGCGCGCTGGCCGAGGAGTAGGCGGGTGCGAGCCAGAAGTTCAGTGGCCACATGCCGGCCTTGGCCAGGAAGGCAGTGGCGAGGATCGCCGCGCCAGCATGCAGCAGGCCGCGATCGGCTTCCGGCACCAGCGGGATTTTCAGCGCCAGGTCAGCAAAGTTCAGCGTGCCGGTAACCCCGTAGATCATCGCCGCGCCAATCAGGAACAGCGACGATGCCAGCAGGTTGATCGCAATGTAATGCAGCCCCGACGACACCCGCGCGCGGCCGGAGCCGTGCAGCATCAAGCCGTAGGACGCCGCCAGCAGCACCTCGAAGAACACGAACAGGTTGAACAGGTCCGCCGTCAGGAATGCACCGTACAAACCCATCAGCTGGATCTGGAACAGCGCATGGAAACTGGTACCGGCGCGGTCCCAGCGGGCCATGGCGAACAGCAGCGCGCTCACGCCGATAATGCCGGTGAGTACCAGCATCATCGCCGACAGTTGGTCCACCACCAGCACAATGCCGAAGGGCACCTGCCAGTTGCCCGGCAAGTACACGCCAATCGAACCGGGGCCGCCTTGTTGCGTCCAGTACAGCAGCAGGATGGCGACACCCAGGCCGATGACGCTGGAGAACAGATTAATCTTGGCTTTCAACGGGCGGCGTTTTTCGCCGAGCATCAGCATCAGCGCGGCGGTCAGCAACGGCAGCAGGATCGGCGCGACGATCATTTGATTCATCCACGTCATTCCTTTGGCTCCCGACCGTCCACATGGTCAGTGCCGGTCAGCCCACGGGAGGCCAGCAGCACCACCAGAAACAACGCGGTCATGGCGAAGCTGATCACGATGGCCGTGAGTACCAAAGCCTGGGGCAGTGGATCGGTGTAGTTGAGCAGGTCTTGCGGCACGCCGTCCTTGATGATCGGCTCTTTACCGATAAACAGGCTGCCCATGCTGAAGATGAACAGGTTGACCCCATACGACAGCAGGCACAGGCCCATGACGACCTGGAACGTCCTTGGGCGCAGGATCAGCCAGACGCCGGAGGCCGCCAGCACTCCAATGGCAATTGCGATGACTTCTTCCATCAGGCGGCTCCTTCGGTTACGGCAACGGCCTTGGGCTGATTGCTCGGTTTATGCGCTCGCACCGACTGGTGACCGAGGGCGGTGAGCATCAACAGCGTGGAGCCGACGACCATGGCGTACACGCCGACGTCGAAGAACAACGCGCTGGCAATGTGGATATCGCCCAGCAGCGGCAGGCTGAAGTGCCAGGTGTGGGTGGTGAGGAACGGGTAGCCAGCAAACAGCGCGCCGAGCCCGGTCAAGGTGGCCGAAAGCAGGCCGAAGCCCATCCAGCGCATGGGCCGCAGGCTCATCTGCGCTTCGACCCATTGGGTGCCGGCGACCATGTATTGCAGGATAAACGCCACCGACATCACCAACCCCGCGACGAAACCGCCGCCCGGCTGGTTGTGGCCGCGCATGAACAGGTAGAACGACACCACCAGCGCTATCGGCAGCAGCAGGCGCACCAGCACCGCCGGCACCATCATAAAGCCCAAGGCGGTATCGCTGGCCTGGCGCGGGTTGACCAGGTCGGTGGCCACGTCCGGCGCCAATTGGCGCTGTTGTGGCGGCAACTCCATGCTTTCTTTGGAAGGGCGGAAGCGGCGCAGCAGGGCGTAGACGGTCAGCGCCACGGCGCCGAGCACGGTGATTTCGCCCAAGGTATCAAAGCCCCGGAAGTCCACCAGCATCACGTTCACCACATTGCTGCCGCCGCCTTCGGGCAGGGCGCGGCTCAGGTAAAACGAGGAGATATCGTTGGGGGTCTGGCGGGTCAGCATTGCGTAGGAGAGCAGCGCCATGCCGCCACCGACCACGGTGGAGAGCAGGAAGTCACGCAGGCGACGGATGCGCGCCTTGCGCAACGAACTCGGCAGTGGCGAGACTTCTTCGATCCGCCGTGGCAACCAGCGCAGGCCCAGCAAAATCAGCACGGTGGTGACCACTTCGACCACCAGTTGCGTCAGCGCCAGGTCTGGCGCCGAGAACCATACGAAGGTCACGCAGGTAACCATGCCGCATACGCTGACCATGGTCAGGGCCGCCAGCCGGTGGTACTTGGCTTGCCAGGCGGCGCCCAGCGCACAGGCGATGGCCAGCACCCACAGGGTCACGAATACGATGGAACCGGGGATCTTCGGCCGGTCGCCCCAACTGAGGCCGCTGTTGAGCATCGGGATCAACCCGGCAATCACCGCCGCCAGCACCAGCAGGAACAATTGGGTTTGCAGGCGCTTGGTGCTGATGCGTTTTTCGATACGGCGCACGCCGCGCATCATCACCACCAGGCTGCGCTCGAACATGCGCTTGCCGTTGAAGTAACTGATGATCGGCGGGTATTTGAAACGGCCACGCTTGAGCTGTTTGCGCAGCAGCAGGTACAGCACGATGCCGCCGGACATGGCTACCAGGCTCATGATCATTGGCGCATTCCAGCCGTGCCAGATGGCCAGGCTGTATTCGGGCAGCACCCCGCCGACCACCGGCAGTGCGGCGGCGGCGAGGATCGAACCGACCACCTGGGCCGGGAAGATGCCCACCAGCAGGCAGGTAAACACCAACAACTCGACCGGCGCGCGCATCCAGCGCGGTGGCTCATGGGGTGTGTGGGGCAGGTCGGTCGCGGGCGGGCCGAAGAACACATCGACGGTAAAGCGCAGGGCATAGGCCACGCTGAATGTACCGGCGATGGTCGCGATCAGCGGCAGGGCGATTTCTACCCACTGTGTCGCCGAGATAAACACGGTTTCAGCGAAGAACATCTCTTTGGACAGGAAGCCATTGAGCAATGGCACGCCGGCCATGGACGCACTGGCCACCATCGCCAGGGTCGCGGTAAACGGGATAAGCCGTACCAGGCCGCTGAGCTTGCGGATATCCCGCGTACCGCTTTCGTGGTCGATGATGCCGGCGGCCATGAACAGCGAGGCCTTGAAAGTGGCGTGGTTGAGGATATGGAACACCGCAGCAACGGCGGCCAACGGGCTGTTGAGGCCCAGCAGCAGGGTGATCAGCCCTAGGTGGCTGATGGTGGAGTAGGCCAGCAGGCCCTTGAGATCATTCTGGAACATGGCGCAGTAAGCGCCGAGAAGAAGGGTGAGTGCGCCGGCACCGCCGACGATCCAGAACCATTCTTCGCTGCCGGACAGCGACGGCCACAGGCGGGCCAGCAGGAACACGCCGGCCTTCACCATCGTCGCCGAGTGCAGGTAAGCCGATACCGGCGTGGGTGCTGCCATGGCGTGGGGCAGCCAGAAGTGGAAAGGGAACTGCGCGCTCTTGCTCAAGGCGCCGATCAGCACCAGCGCGAGCATCACCGGGTACAGCGAATGCGCGCGAATCTGATCGCCCGCCGCCAGCACCTGGTCCAGGTCATAGCTGCCGACGATATGCCCCAGCAGCATCACACCGGCCAGCAGGCACAAGCCGCCGGCGCCGGTGACCATCAGTGCCATATAGGCGCCGCGCCTGGCATCGGCGCGGTGGTGCCAATAGCCGATCAGCAGGAACGAGAACAGGCTGGTCAGTTCCCAGAAAAACACGATCTGGATCAGGTTGCCGGAGATCACCAGCCCGAGCATGGCGCCCATAAACGCCAGGAAAAACGCAAAGAAGCGCGGCACCGGATCATCCGGCGACATGTAATAACGCGCATACAGCGCCACCAGCGTGCCGATGCCCAGCACCAGCATCGAGAACAGCCAGGCAAACCCGTCCATGCGCAGCACGAAGTTGAGCCCGAGGCTGGGCAACCACATGAATTCTTCGCGGATCACGCCACCGTGGGCGATCTGAGGGTAGAGCAGGGCGACTTGAATGGTGCCGACCAGGGCCACAAGGCCGGCCAACAGGGATTCGGTGTTACGTGCATTATGCGGCAGCAAGGCCGCCAGACAGCTGCCGATAAAAGGCAGAAGCAGTAGAACTATCAGGGACATAGGCTTCTAATCTGCGGGAGTTTGGGATGCATCATACGTGCCGCTTTCTCGATCACCAAACGGCAAGATGTGGCAGGATCCTACAAGGTAGGCCGAAAACGCTCATTTGGCATTGTTTCAAGGGCGCCGCTGGAATGCAGTTCCTGTGGGAGCCGGGCTTGCCCGCGATAGCGGTATCACAGGCAATGCAGGAATCTGACGTCAACCTTGACGCTCTCGTTCCAAATCATCAGCCATTGCATTAGCCCTTTGCCCCTTCGTCTTCATCTCACTCACAATCACCGCCGCCACAATCAACGCCGCGCCCAGCATCGCAATCGGCGGAAAACGCTCCCCCGCAATCCGTCCGATTACACCGGCCCACACCGGCTCACCGGCATAGATCAACGTGGCACGGGTTGGCGAAACACTCTGCTGCGCCCAGTTCATCGCCACCTGGATCACTGCGCTGGTCAAGCCCAGGCCCACCGCGCTGAATACCAGCAACCACGAGAACCCCGGTAAGGCTTCACCCATCGGCACCACCATCAGGAATGACAGCAACGACGCCGTGGCCAGTTGCACCACCGTGACCCGTCGCACATCCACCTGCCCGGCATAGGCACCAATCAGGATAATTTCGGCCGCCACCGCGATTGCGCAGATCAGCGTGGCAATCTCACCGGGGCTGAAGTTGAGGGACGCACCGGTCGGGCCTGTGAGCAGCATCAACCCGGTAAACGCCAGCATGATGCCAATGCTCGGCATCAGGCCTGGGCGACGCCCCAGCACCAGCCACTGCAACAGCGGTACGCAAGGCACATAAAGCGCTGTGATGAACGCCGACTGGCTGCTTGGGATGGTCTGCAAACCGATCGTCTGCATGCCGTAACCGAGCATGATCGAAGCGCCGATGAAGGCGCCGGCTTTCAACTCGAACAAGGTCAGGCCGCGCAAGGTGCGCAACGAAAAGAACCCCACCACAATCGCCGCCGCCGCAAACCGCAGGCCCACGAAAAACATCGGCCCGCTGACGGTCAGGGCGTGTTGCACCAGCAAAAACGTGCCACCCCAGATCATGGTGATCACCACCAGGATGCATTCGGCTTTGCTGAAACGGTTGAAACGTGGGGAGGCGTTCGGGACGGTCATGGCGGCTCGGTCTTGCAAGGGAAAGGCACGGACCGCACAATGCGCCGCACGCTGGGCAGTATACTGCGCACACCCACCCATTGAGCAATATAGTGCACAAAGAAAATCCACAACGGGCTTCAGTCCTGCAACACGTCAGCCAGAACGTCCGTCGCCTGCGCCATGCTGCGGATTTGAGCCAGACTGCGCTCTCGGAAAAGTCCGGGGTCAGCCGGCGCATGCTGGTGGCCATTGAGGCGGGCGAGAAGAATGTCAGCCTGTCCACGCTGGACCGCGTCGCCGAAGCCTTGGACGTGGCCTTCAGCGACCTTATCCAGGCCCCGGATGCCGGTGATCACAGCCGCATCAACGAGCTGGCGTGGGCCGGTGATATTCCCGGCAGTAAAGCGGTGCTACTGGCCAAGGCCACCGCGCGGCGTGAAGTCGAGTTGTGGGAGATGCACCTGGAACCGGGTGATCGCTACAGCCCCGACCCCGACCCGGACGGCTGGAGCGTGCAGCTGTTCGTGTTCGAAGGCTGCCTGACCTTGCTGGTGGGCGAGGAAGAGAAACACGTGGCGGCCGGTGAGTTCTACATGTTCGCCAGCCGCAACGTGCACGGCTATCGCAATGACGGCAAGGTGGCCGTGCGGTTTGTGCGCAACGTGGTGATCTAACTGTTGCCCCGGCAACAGTGGATGCACACTTTGCTGGTTTGAAACGCGCTCAACAGCCGCTTAAAACCAGTAAGCGCCTGATTTTGTTGGCGATTAAATTCAGGCACGACTCCTGCAATCCCTCCGGTATCCCATCGGAGCCTGGAGTCGGCCCATGTCAGCCCACCCTCAACAACCTGCCCACATCATCCGTTCGGATGCCGAAGCCATTGAAGTCGCGACTCGCTTGGCTGCGCGCTTTGCCGTCGACGCCAGCGTGCGCGACCGCGAGCGGCGCCTGCCGGTGGCCGAGCTGGACGAGTTTTCCGCCAGCGGCCTGTGGGGCATCACCATTCCCAAGGCCTACGGCGGTGCCGAGGTGTCTTATGTAACGGTGGCCGAGGTGATCAAGTTGATCTCCGCCGCCGACCCGTCACTGGGGCAAATTCCGCAAAACCACTTGGGCGTGGTGGACATCCTGCTGCAAACCGCCAGCGAAGAACAAAAACGTCACTATTTCGGTAAGGTCCTGTCCGGCTATCGTTTCGGCAATGCTTTTTCCGAAGCCAAGAGCAAAAACGCCGGCACCTTCGACACTCAGATTCGTTTTGATGGCGATACCGCCTTTATCAACGGCGAGAAGTTCTACTGCACCGGCGCGCTGTTTGCTCACCTGGTGCCCACGGTCGGCAACAACGAGAACGGCCAGGCGTTTATTGCCTTTGTCGAACGCGATGCGCCGGGCCTCAGCGTGATTGATAGCTGGGATGGCTTCGGCCAGCGCACCACCGCCAGTGGCGGCGTGACCCTCGACGGCGTCAGCGTGCCGCGCAGCGCGGTCATCCCGGCCCATCAGGCTTTCGACCAGCCTACCGCCAATGGCCCGATCTCGCAGATTATCCAGGCCGCGGTCGACACCGGCATCGCCCTGGGCGCCCTTGAACAGGCGAAAATCTACGCCCGTCAGGCACGGCCCTGGATCGACAGCCAACAGGATCACGGCTGGCAAGACCCGTTCACCATCGCGGCCATTGGCGACCTGCAATGGCGTGTACACGGCACCGAAGCGATCCTCGCCAAGGCCGGCAAAGCCGTCGATCTGGCTCTGGCCGAGCCCAACGAAGACACAGTCGCCAACGCCTCGCTGGTGGTCGCCCAGGCCAAAGTGCTGTCGGCCGAAACCGCCTTGCTCGCCAGCAGCAAACTCTTCGAACTGGCCGGTACCCGCTCGGTCACCGGCAAGCACAACCTCGACCGCTTCTGGCGCAACGCGCGCACCCACACCCTGCACGACCCGGCCCGCTGGAAATACCACCTGATCGGCAACTTCGTGCTCAACGGCGTGAAGCCTGCGCGCCACGCCTGGAACTGAGGAGCCTTACCCATGACCGCCCTGAATCAAGCGCGCCAACTGCTGGAAAGCACCCGGCGCTTTGTGCAAACCAGCGATGACCCTTACGTGATCAGCCGCTTCGGCGATTTGCAGATCCGCGTCGACGTGGCTGCGGCCTTGTTTGAACGCGCCGAAACCCACCCAAGCCCGGTGGCGTTGACCGAAGCGCAAATTGCCGCCGCCGAAGCCCTGATCGCTGCCAGCAATGCCGAATTTGAACTCACCGGCCAACGCACCGTACTGGCGTCGAGCCTCGATGACCCACTGCGGCGCAAGTACCAGATCGTCGGCAACTACCACCTCAACGGAGTGCTTTGATGTCCCGTGAAATCCGCTTGAATGCCTTCGACATGAACTGCGTCGGCCACCAATCTCCCGGCCTGTGGGCGCACCCGCGTGACCGCTCGTGGCAGTACAAAGACCTGGAATACTGGACGGACCTCGCCAAAATTCTTGAGCGCGGCAAGTTTGACGGCCTGTTTATCGCTGACGTGCTGGGCATCTACGACGTGTACAACGGCAACGGCGATGCAGCGATTCGCCAGGCTGCACAAGTGCCGGTCAACGACCCGCTGTCGCTGATCGCGCCGATGGCGTTGGTCACCGAGCACCTGGGGTTTGGCCTGACCGCTTCGTTGTCGTTTGAACATCCGTATCCGTTCGCCCGCAGGCTCTCGACCCTCGACCACCTGACCAAGGGCCGCGTCGGCTGGAACATCGTTACGTCTTATCTGGAGAGCGGCGCCAAGAACCTCGGCCAGAAAGCCCAGACCGAACATGATGCGCGCTATGACTACGCCGAAGAATACCTCGAGGTTTGCTACAAACTGTGGGAAGGCAGCTGGGAAGAGGGCGCCGTGCTGCGTGATCGCGAGCGCCGCATTTTCAGCGACCCGAGCAAAATCCACGAGATTCGCCATGTCGGCAAGCACTTCCAGGTGCCTGGCATTCACCTGTGCGAGCCGTCGCCGCAGCGCACGCCGGTGTTGTACCAGGCCGGCGCCTCCAGCCGTGGCAAGCAGTTCGCTGCCGAACAGGCCGAGTGCGTGTTCGTGGCCGCACCCTCCAAGGTGCTGCTGAAAAAAACCGTTGCCGACATCCGCCGCCGTGCCGCCGAGGCCGGGCGTGATCCGAAGAAAATCCTGATTTTCAACCTGCAGACGGTGATCGTTGGCGAGACCGATGCCAAGGCCAAAGCCAAGTTTGACGAATACAAATCCTACGTCAGCTATGAAGGTGCAATGGCACTGATCTCCGGCTGGACCGGCATCGACTTCAGCCAGTTCAAGCCCGATGAACCGCTCAAACACGTACACACCAACGCGATTCAATCGGCGGTGGAAGCCTTCTCCACGGCGGACCCGAACAAGGTCTGGACGCCGAATGAACTGGCCGACTGGGTCGGCATTGGCGGCTTTGGCCCGTTGTTTGTCGGCAGCCCGCAAACCGTGGCGGACCTGTTGCAGGAATGGGTTGAAGAGACCGACGTGGACGGCTTCAACCTGGCCTACGCGCTGACCCACGAAACCTTCATCGACGCCGTGGACCTGCTGGTGCCGGAGCTGCAAAAGCGCGGCGTGTACAAAACCGAGTACGCCCAGGGCACCTTGCGCGAAAAGCTGTTCGGCGACGGTGCGCGGCTGGCCCCAAATCATCCGGGTGCGGGCTACCGAAATTTATCAGGTGTACATCGAGCCAATGTGGGAGCGGGCTTGCTCGCGAATGCGGACTGATATTCACCATTGATGGTGAGTGAACCACCGCTTTCGCGAGCAAGCCCGCTCCCACATTTTGATCTTCATTGTTTGATCTGACCTGGCCAGCGGACCACCGCACGCACATTACTTGAATAGGAGCATTACCCTATGAGCGTGCACGAACTCAAACGTCCGCAGGCGCTGGAATGGCCCGCCGAACTGCTCGGCAACCTGCCCAAAGCCCTGGAGCAATTGCAGCACTGGGCCCAGCTCACCCCGCTGCACATCGCCCTGCGCCACAAGCGCCAGGGCCGGTGGTATGCCTGGCGCTGGATCGACGTGTTGCGCGACGTCGAGCGCCTGGCCGACGGCTTGCGGCAGCAGGGTTTCAGCGCGCAGTCACGCTTGGCCTTAAGCGGCACATTCGAGCCTAACCTGCTGCTGTTGGCGCTGGCCGCGCAGTCTGTCGGCGGGCAGGTGTTGACCCTGGCCGATGACCTGGAGCCAGAAGCCCTGTACCAACAGCTATGGCGCATTCACCCCAGCCATTCGTATGCCCAGGGCCGTCAGCAGGTGCGGCATTGGCAGTCCGCCAATCTGTTGGATTTCACCCAGTTGCTCGGCCCGGTGGACCCGGCGCAGCATCTGCAGCGCTGGTGGCAACCGAGCGGTGAAACCGTGTTGTGGAGTGAGGAGGGCACCCACTGGCAAGGCGGCCTTGCGGTGGTGCTGGAGCAATGGTTGAACAGCGGTCACGGCCTGGCGTTTCCGGAGAGCCAAGCCTCGGCCCGGCGCGATCGCGGTGAAGTCGCGCCGAGCGGCCTGTTGCTGTCACCTCAGCGTTTACAACACCTGGCCGACGAGATCGAAAGCCGCCTGGCGCCCCACGGCACCTGGCGCCGACGCTTGTGCGACTGGGCCATCGCTCACCCACAAAGTGGCCTGCGACGCCTGCTGAAAAATCGCGTTCGCAGGCTGCTGGGCTTTCAACGGCTGACCTATATCTGGCAGCCACCCAGCACGCAAACAACCAGCAGCGATCCAGTCTGGCTGGCCGAATTCAAACGGGACATCGCATGAGTCAGACCATTCTTCAAGTGCGCGATATCTCGCTGTCATTCAAAGGCGTCAAGGCCATCAACGCCTTGTCCTTCGATGTGCAGCGCGGTGAAATCTGTGCGCTGATCGGCCCCAACGGCGCCGGTAAAAGTTCGCTGCTCAATGTGCTTAACGGCGTGTACCGCTTCGATGCCGGCGAGATCGTGTTTGAGCAACAACACTTCCACCGCATCGACCCTTTGGGCGCGGCGCGGCGAGGTATTGGGCGGACTTTTCAGAACAACGCACTGTTCAAGAAAATGAGCGTGCTCGACAACATCCTCACCGGCCTGTCGCGGCATATGCGCACTAACTTTATCGAGCAAGCCCTGGGCTTGCCGCGCGCCCGCCGTGAGGCCGAAGCCTTTCGCCTGCGCGGCCAAGGCATCCTTGAGTTTCTCGAACTGCAAGCGCATCGCGATGTGCTGGTGGGCAACCTGTCCTACGGCTTGCAAAAACGCGTGGAGCTGGGCCGAGCGCTGATCGCCGGCCCCAGCCTGTTGTTGCTGGACGAACCCATGGCCGGCATGAACGCCGAGGAAAAACAGGAAATGGCGCGCTTCGTCGCCGACGTAAACCGCGACCTCGGCACCACCGTGGTGTTGATCGAACACGACATCGGCGTGGTGATGGGCCTGTCCCACCACGTGGTGGTGCTCGACTACGGGCGCAAAGTCGGCGACGGCACACCTGCGCAGGTGCAGGCCGACCCCGAGGTGATTGCGGCGTACCTGGGAGTCGCGCACCCATGACCTTCTTCTTTGAAACCCTGCTCGGCGGCCTGCTCGCCGGCACCATGTATTCGCTGGTCGCCATCGGTTTCGTGCTGATCTACAAGGCCAGCGGCGTGTTCAATTTCGCCCAGGGCTCGATGCTGCTGTTTGCCGCGCTGACCTTTGTCAGCCTGCATGACCAGGGCGTGCCCTTTGCCTTGGCGTTGCTGCTGACGGTAATCGTGATGATCATCGGCGCCTTGCTGATCGAGCGGCTGGTACTGCGCCCGCTGGTAAACCGCTCGCAGATCACCCTGTTCATGGCCACCTTGGGCCTGTCGTTCATCATCGAAGGCCTGGCCCAGGGGCTGATGGGCTCGCAGGTGCGTGCGCTGGACTTGGGCATCGACGACGTGCCGCTGTTCGTCGGGCCGCTGATGCTCAGCCAGTTCGACCTGATCGCTGCGGCGGCGGCGGTGGTGCTGGTGAGCGTGCTGGCGCTGCTGTTCAACAAGACCCGCATCGGCGTGTCGTTGCGCGCCGTGGCGGATGACACCACGGCGGCGTTGTCCATCGGCATTAACCTCAACCGTATCTGGCAGATTGTCTGGGCCGTGGCCGGGATTGTCGGGTTGGTGGCGGGGTTGCTGTGGGGCGCACGCCAAGGCGTGCAGTTCTCACTCTCGCTGGTGGTGCTCAAGGCCTTGCCGGTGTTGATCATCGGTGGCTTCACTTCGATTGGCGGCGCGATTGTCGGCGGGCTGATCGTCGGCGCGGCGGAGAACCTCGCCGAGGTGTATGTCGGCCCGCTGATCGGCGGCGGCATCACGCCGTGGTTCGCTTATGTATTGGCCTTGGCCTTCCTGTATATCCGCCCCGCCGGCCTGTTCGGCGAGCGCGCCATCGAGCGAGTCTGAAACCATGTCGATACCTGTTGTTCAAGAAACCGCGCCGTGGCTGCTGGTCCAGCGGCGCTTGCCCTGGGGCCTGATCGGCGTATTGGCAGTGGCCTTTATTGGCGTGCCGCTGTGGGGCAATGACTATTGGCTGAATGCGATCCTGATCCCGTTTCTGGTGCTGTCGCTGGCCGGTCTGGGCCTGAACCTGCTCACCGGCTATACCGGGCAAACCTCGGTGGGCGCGGCGGGTTTCATGGCCGTTGGCGCGTTTGCCACCTACGGTTTTCTGCTGCGCCTGCCCGAGCTGGGCCTGCCGGTCGCGCTGCTCGGCGGCGGGGTTATCAGCGCGCTGGTTGGGCTGTTATTTGGTTTGCCCAGCTCGCGGATCAAAGGCTTTTACTTGATGGTCACCACCCTGGCGGCGCAGTTCTTTCTGGAGTGGCTGTTCGTCAAATTCCCCTGGTTTTACAACTACGGTTCCTCCGGGACCATTTCCGCGCCGAAGCTCTCGCTGTTAGGCCATGACCTCAATACGCCGCTGGGCCGTTACTGGCTGACGTTGGTCACGGTGCTGCTGTTGACCTGGACGGCCCTCAACCTGGTGCGCAGCCAAGTGGGGCGTAACTGGATGGCGATCCGCGATATGGACACTGCCGCCGCCGTGGTCGGCATCCCGGTGGTGCGCTACAAGCGCATGGCCTTTGCGGTCAGCTCGTTTTACCTGGGGATTGCCGGTGCGTTGTGGGCGTTCGCCTACCTGGGCACGGCCAGCGCCAGCAGCTTCGATATCAACCGCTCGTTCCAGATCCTGTTCATCATCATTATCGGCGGCATGGGCAGCATTGCCGGCAACTTCGTCGGCGCGGCCTTCATCAGCTTATTGCCGATTTTCCTCAGCCATGCAGGGCAGGCGCTGTTCGGTGGCTCGGTGGATGCGGGGCAGTTGCAGAACCTGCAGAAAATCATCTTTGGCGTGTTGATCATCGTGTTCCTGATCAAGGAACCCGAAGGCTTGATTCGCCTCTTGCACACCCTGCGTGACCGTCTGCGGCAATGGCCGCTGCGCTTCTAACATTCCCTCAAGAGAATCCAACATGCGTGCAACCTTGAAACGTTCCCTGCTCGGCGCCGCCTTCGCGCTGGCAGCCTTGGCCGGTGCTGTGCCCCAGGCCATCGCCGCGCCCGACCAGCAATTTATCCCGCTGGCCACCTACCGCGTCGGCGCCTATGCCTCCAGCGGCGTGCAGGTGTGGGCCGGGATGATCGACTACCTGCGTTATATCAACGAGGTCGAAGGCGGCATCAACGGCGTCAAACTGGTGTGGCAGGAATGCGAGACAGAATGGACGGCGGAGAAGGGCATCGAGTGCTACGAGCGCTTCAAGAATGGCCTGGATGGCGCGCCGGTCGCGGTGTACCAACCTAACGGCGCACCGGCGGCCTATGCGCTGAGCGAGCGCGCGGAAGTCGACAAGATCCCGTTGATTACCCTCGGTTATGGCCGCACCGAAGCCACCGACGGCACGGTGTTCCCGTATAACTTCCCAGTGATGCTGACCTTCTACAGCGAAGCGTCCACACTGGTGAATTACATTGCCCAGCGCGAAGGCGGCTTCGACAAACTCAAGGGCAAGAAGATCGCCACGGTCTACCACGACTCGGCCTACGGTCGCGAAACCCTTGGCCCGTTGAAGTTGTTGGCCGAGAAATACGGCTTTGAAAATATCCAGATTCCCGTGGCCGACCCCGGCAACGAACAGTCGGCGCAATGGCGTCAGGTGCGCCAGGCCAACCCGGACTGGGTGTTCCTGCGCACCTGGGGCGTGTCCACGCCGGTGGCGGTAAAAACCGCGGCGCGCTTTGGCTTCCCGGTTGACCACATCATCGGCGATATCTGGGCCAGTTCCAGCGAAGACGTGCTGCCCGCAGGCGCCGCCGCCAAAGGCTACCTGGCGCTCACGCCCTATCCGGCAGGCGCCGATTTCGAGATCCACAAACGCCTCAAGCAGTACATCCTCGATAAAGGCCACAGCGACCTCAAGGACCTGAAAAACTTCGGCAGCGTCTACTACAACTCGGGCCTGGTGAACGCCGCCGTGGCGGTGGAAGCGATTCGCACTGCCCAGGCCAAGTTCGGCAAGCGCCCGCTTAATGGCGAAGAAGGCCGTTGGGGCCTGGAGCATCTGAATATCGATGACACACGCCTCAAAGCCATGGGTTACTTTGGCCTGATGCAGAACCTCAAGCTGTCGTGCCGCGACCATGAAGGCGGCGGCTCGGCGCGCGTGCAGCAGTGGGATGGCGCCAACTGGACGCTGATCAGCGACTGGATCGCCGCCGACCGTGCGCTGCTGCGCCCGCTGATCGATGAAAAGTCCGCTGCGTTCGCCAAGGAAAAAGGCCTGACGCCGCGCACCTGCACCGGGGATGAATAAGCCATGAGCCAGCCCGCCGCTGAACCTGCGAGCCCGTCACTGTTAAACGTCAATGACATCGAGGTGATCTACGACGGCGCCATACTGGCGGTGGCCGGCGTCTCGCTGCACGTGCCCAAGGGCGCCATCGTGGCGTTGCTGGGTGCCAACGGCGCCGGCAAAAGCACCACGCTCAAGGCCATTTCGGGGCTGGTGCGCGCCGAACGCGCCGAGGTCAGCCGTGGCGTGATCGAGTATGCCGGCCGTGATCTGGCCGGTATCGACCCCAGCCAACGGGTGCGCCAGGGTATGGTCCATGTGCTGGAAGGCCGCCATGTGTTCGGCCAACTGAGCGTGGAAGACAACCTGCGCAGCGGCGGCTTTGTGCGGCGCCTGAGCCGCAAAGACATGGAGTATGACCTGGAACGCATCTACGCCTGGTTCCCACGCCTCAAGACCAAGCGCCACACTCGCGCCGGGCTGACCTCGGGCGGCGAGCAGCAGATGGTTGCGATTGGCCGCGCCTTGATGACCCGGCCGACGTTAGTCTTGCTCGACGAGCCCTCCATGGGTCTGGCGCCGATGATCGTGCAAGAGATTTTCGCGATCATCGCCCAGCTTAACCGCGAGCAGCAGGTGAGCTTCCTGATCGCCGAGCAGAACATCAATGTCGCGCTCACCTATGCCTCCCACGGCTATGTGCTGGATACTGGGCGCGTGGTCTTGAGCGGCAGCGCGGCTGAACTGCTGGCGCGCGGCGATTTGCATGATATTTATCTGGGCAAACAGTAAGGGCGAATGTGCATGACTGAATCCATCCGCAACGCTGATGTGCTGATCATCGGCGGCGGCTTGAGCGGCACGATGCTGGCGGTGCAACTGCTGCGCCAGCCTGGCAAGCGGCAGATCCTGGTGATCGAGCCACGCAAGGAACTTGGCCGTGGCGAGGCCTACAGTGCCGTCGAACTGGGGCACACCCTGAACGGCAATGCGGCGCGCATGAGTGTCGACCCGGACAACGCCGATGACCTGACCCAATGGCTATCCGACTACATCGGCGCCGGTGGCTGGCCGGAGTCGGACCAGCAACCTGTGCCCATCAGCGAATTGTTCCCGCCGCGCGGGATTTTTGGTGTGTATGCGCAACAGCGTCTGGCTGAAGCCAAGGCGCTCTCGGCTTCCACGGTCGAGCATATTCGTGCCGAGGTGGTCGACCTGCAAGTGGATGCCGCCGCAACGATATTGACGCTGGATAACGGCCAACAATTGCGCGGTGCTCAGGCCGTATTGGCCACCGGCATGTTCCCGGCGGCGCGCACGCCGCAGACTGAATCCAGCGGTTTGAATGCAGCGGCAGTGGACCCCTGGGACGTCAAGGCCATGCGCCAGATCGAACCACAGTCAACCGTGCTGATCATCGGTTCCGGGCTGACCATGGTGGATGCCGTGGTGTCGCTGGAACAGGCCGGCCATCGCGGGCCCATCGAGATATTTTCGCGCCACGGGCTGCTGCCCCAGGTGCGTCGGCAACCGCCGAGCTGGGTGGATTTCCTGGCTGAAGATCATCGCCTGCGCAGCCCTCGGCAGTTGCTGCGCGAGGTGCGTCGCCAATGCCAACTGGCGTTGGTGCAAGGCATCGACTGGCAGGCGCCACTGGACACGGTACGCGCGCATATCGGCCGTTTGTGGAGCCAGGCCAGTGAGTGTGAGAAACGCCAGTTCGTGCGCCATGTACGGCCGTGGTGGGAGAGCCATCACCATCGTTCGCCGCCGTTGAGCGCGCAGTTGGTGGCGCGGTTGCATGCAGAAGGGCGGTTGCGGATTCAGGCGGCGTCGTTCAAGGGGTTGGTGGCGTCGGACAGCGGTGTGACGATCAAGCTGCGACGGCGTGGCGAGCAAGCCGTCACCCAAGTGTCTGGCGCCGCGCTGATCAATTCCAGCGGCATTGAGTACGATTGGCGGCGAGTGGCCAAACCGCTGCCGCAGCAGTTGCTCAAGCGTGGGTTGATCAAGCCCGGGCCGTTGGCGTTGGGGATTGCGGCGGATACCTCAGGTGCAGTGCTGGATGCTCAAGGCCAGGTCAGCCAGCGACTGTTTGCCATGGGCCCGCCATTGCGCGGGATGTGGTGGGAGAGCACGGCAGTCACCGACGTGGCGCTCCAGGCCAAAGCCCTGGCCGCCAAACTCACCTCAATCTGAATGTGGGAGCTGGCTTGCCAGCTCCCACCTTTGAATTTGCATTTATCTTGAGACTTTTACAAAACCAGGCTTGAGCCCAAACACCTCGACACCTTCGGCGGTTGACTGCCCTGTGGTGATTTTCACCCGCTCAACCGGCTGATCCATCGCCGCGCGATACTCCACGCTCATGTCCGCCTGGATCGCCTGGCTGGGCACCACAATCGCCTGCGCATTGTTGTAAGTGACGATGGTCAACCGCGCGCTCATCCCCAGCCGCACCCGCTGCAATTGCTGCGCAGTGAGCGTGGGGATCGACAAGGTTACGGGAAACTGCGCGCTGCCCTGGCTGTCGCTGGCAATCGCCAGGCCGCTGACCACGCTGACGGAGCCGGTCAGGCGCTCGCCGTCAAAGCCATCACCCATTACTTCCACCGCCTGGCCCTGGTGCAGTTGGTTGATGTCCAGCTCCGACACTTTGGCAACGATTTTCAGCCGTTCGATATTGGCCAGTCCGAACAGCACCTGCCCTTGGCTGACTTTGCTGCCAGCCTGCACCGGCGCGTTGTTATTGGCTCCACCCGGCGATGAGTTATTGCTGCCCGGCGCCGGCACCACGATGCCGGAGAAGGGCGCCTTGACCTCCTTGCCTTCCAGCAGCTTATGCAAGGCGTCGTATTTCACCGTGGCGTTGGTCAACTCCATCTCGGCGATCTGCCGGTATTCGCCTTTGCCCTGATCCTGCGCCTGCTGCAGCTCGCTGCGGGCCGAAGCGAGGTCCAGTTGTTGCTGTTGGGTCTGCTGTTTGAGATCGTCCAGCTCGTTGCGCGGGATGATGCCGCGCTTGAACAGGTTTTCACTCTCGGTGAGTTTGCGCTGGGTGTTGCCGGCGGTCATTTCTGCGGTGCGCAGGCTGCGGCGTGCGCGGCTCACTGCGGGGCTGCTGTCCCAATCCTGCATCTCTTGCACGGTGCGTCGAGCCTTGAGCTGGGCGGAGAGCGCGTCACGCAGTTGCACTTCGAGGGTGGACGGGTCCATGCGCAACAGTACCTGGCCGGCCTCGACGCGTTGGCCTTGTTCCACCAGATTGGCCTGCACATTGCCGTCGAACGGCGCGGTGAGGGTGATGGTGGTGTCGGGTTCGATCTTGCCCACCAGGCCGATCTGGTGCACCAGCGGGTCGGGCTTGACCGCCAGCCATTGCTCGGTTGCGGCCGGCTGGCCGGTAGCCGGGCTGCGCAGGGCAATGCCTGCACCCGCCAACAGCACGACGATCACGGCACCCAGCAGGTATTTTTTATTAGTAGTCATTGAGGGCGATTTCCCAACTTTCCAGCGTCATGCCCAGGGTCAAATCGAGCTGGGTCTGGGCGTTCAGATAAGCGATCAGTGCATTGAGCCGCGCGTTTTCGGCGTTGCGCAGGTCAGTCTCGTAGCTCAACACCTGGAAGTTAGTGGAGCGTCCGGCGCTGAGTTTTTCCCGCTCGATTTCGATCTTGCGCCGCGACAGCTCGACGGCGCGCTGAGAGATTTCATATTGGCGCCAACGCGTGCCCAGGTCGCGCACCACGTCGTTGACACTGCGCTCCAGCTCCTGGCGCGCGTCGGTGATGCGGATCTCCTGGTCTTCTACATTCACCCGCGCGCGCACCTCGGCCTGGCGGGTGCTGATGTCGCCGATAGGAATCTGTACCTGCACCCCGGCGTAGCTGTTCCACGTGCGGTTATTGTTGTTGCCGCTGTCATTGTTGCTGTAGGCGTCGCGTAGTTGGTTGGCGCCGGCCACCAGGTCCACCTGCCAGCGCCCGGAGTCCTTGGCGATCACCAGGTTAAGGTCGGCCTGCTGACTGCCAAGCAGGGCGGCGAGGTACTCCGGCTGCTGGTTCTGCGCCAGGTTGAAGGCCTGGCGTTTGTCGATGGCCATCGGCTTGGCTTCCAGGGCTTCGCTGGCGCGGATCGGCGTGGACAAGTCCAGCGCCAGCAAGCGCAGCAGGGCCAGGCGGCTGGTGTCGAGTTGGTTTTGGGCCTCTTCCACGCCCAGTTGCTGGGTGGCGATATCGGCTTCGGTCTGCACGATTTCAAACTCGGCCATGCGCCCTGCGCTGATCAGCGCCTTGTTCACTTCCAGCAAGGTGTTGGAGCGTTTGAGCGCGTCCTGGACGATGCTCAACTGCTCCTGGGCGCGCAGCAGTTCACGGTAGGTGGCGATGATCTGGCTGATGGTCTGCGCCACGGTGGCCTTGAGGTTCAGGCGGTTGGCCTGCTCCGCCAGGCGCGACAGGCGCAGCGGCGCGGTGGTGGCGTCCCAGCCGCCACCGCGCATCAGCGGTTGAATCAGCGTGAGGTCGAGGCCGTCGCTGCGGTAGCGGCCGGCGCGATCGGCGTTGTTCAGTTGCTGGGTCCAGGCCATGCTCAACTGGGTGCCGTATTCACTGAGCAAAGTCGCTCTGGGCGCCAGGTTGGCATTGCGCGCGTTGTCGGCCGAGCCGCGACTTTGGCGGTAATAACTGTTGAGTGAGAGCTTGGGGTTGAAGGTGTCTTCGGCCACCCGCAGGTCGAACTTTTGCGCCACGCGTTGCAGGTACGCGCTGCGGATCGCCGGGTTTTTGCGCAGGCCCAGGTACACCGCATCACCCAGGGTCATCGTCGTGACCTGGTTATTGAGCGACACACTGCGGTCATAACCGCTGCGGGTGGTGCTCGGCGCCGACGGCTTGATCACCACGTCGGTGGCCATGGCCGGCAGGCTTGCCAGGGCGAGTAACCACAGCCATTTATTCATCGCGCAAGGCCTCCACCGGCTGCAGCCGCGAGGCCGAGACTGCCGGGTAGATGCCAAAGAACAAACCCACCAGCAAGGTGCTGCCCACGCCCAGTGGCAGCGCGGCGGCGGCCAGGGCAAATTCCCAGCCCGACAGCCAGGCGTAGAGCCAGGCGGCGGTCATGCCCAGCACTGCACCACACAGCGCGCCCACCGCCGTCAGGGTGACCGCTTCGAGCAAAAACAGATTGCGGATGTCGCGCTGGCGCGCGCCGAGGGCCATGCGGATGCCGATTTCACGGCGGCGTTCCGAAACATTCATCAGCATCACATTCATCACGCCGACACCGCCGCCGACCAGGGAAATCGCACCCAGCGCCAGCAGCAAGTAGGCGAACGTGCGGCTTTGCCGGGTCATGCCATCGATCATTTGCTGGGGCACCTGAATGTCGACATCGTGGTCGGTGAGCTGGCTTTTCAGGGCAACGGCGGCCTCACGGGCGATGCGCTCCATGTCCTGGCCGGGCGCGGCGCGGATGATCACATTGCCGATCTGCGGCGTCGGGTAGATGCGTCGCATGCCTTCGGCGGGGATAAACAGCGATTCGTTGGCCTGCACCGGCATCAGCATCGCCCGGGGCTGGTTGTGCAGGATGCCTACCACCAGGAACAGGTAATCGTTGATACGCACGCGGTCGCCCAGCCTCAGCGGGTTGCCCGGCGTGCCCAAGGCCTGGGCGACCTGATCGCCGACCACGCCATAGGTTTCGTTGGCGTCGAAGGCGGACAGAAAACGCCCCTCACGCAGGGCCAGGCGCATGGCGTCCTTGATATCCGCGGTGCTGCCGACAAAGTTGGCGTTGGCCGTGCGGCCCTGGAACACCAGCGGCCCGCTGAACAGGCTGAGCGCGCCGATATGGGCAATGCCCGGCACCGCCTGGCGCACCGCGTCCAGGTCAAGGCTGGCGCGCATCGGCGCATTGCTGTTGCCTTTGGGCGGGAACTGGGCGATCAGGGTGTCGGTGCCCATGTCCTTGAAAATCATCGCCGCGTCCACCGCCGCGTTATGGCCGATATTGATCAGGGCCACCACCGATGAGCTGCCGATCACAATGCCCAGTAACGCCAGGATCGAACGTTTGCCCAAGGTGCGCAGGCTCACAAAGGCTTCATGCAGCAATTGGCTCAGGCTCTGTTCGACCCGCTGGCTCATAGGCGCCCAGCCTCATGCACCACGCCATTGCGCACCAGGATCTTGCGTTCCAGGCGCTCGGCGATGTGCGCATCATGGGTGACGATAATCAGCGTTACCTGTTGCTCGCGATTCAGGGCCAGCAACAGATCCATGATCTCCTGCGCCGTGGTGCTGTCGAGGTTGCCGGTGGGTTCGTCGGCCAGGATCACCGACGGCTTGCCGACCAGCGCACGGGCAATCGCCACACGTTGGCGCTGGCCGCCGGAAAGGTCGGCCGGGCGGTGGTGGGCGCGCTCGGCCAGGCCGACTTGTTCGAGCATGCGCAGCGCCTGTTCCACCGACTCATGGCGCGACACGCCACGGTAACTGAGGGGCAGGGCGACGTTGTCCAGGGCGCTGAGGCGTGGCAGCAGGTTGAAGCTCTGGAACACAAAGCCGATTTGCTGGTTACGGATCGCCGCCAGCTCGTCGGGTGTGGCGCTGAAGATATCGTGGCCGGCAAAGTGGTACTGGCCGCCGTCGGGCAGGTCCAGCAGGCCAAGAATATTGAGCAGGGTACTTTTGCCCGAGCCTGAGGCACCAAGAATGCCGCAGCTGTCGCCGCGAGCGATGGACAGGCACACGTCATTGAGAATCGACAGGTGTTGCCCGGCGAGCTGATAGCTTTTGCCGATGCCTTGCAGGGAGATCAAGCCTGGGTGCGCGGGGGTCTCTGTCATCATGACTACGCCTGCAGTCTCGACGCTATCGCCACGCCCCCGGCAAAGCCTTGTAACAAGTTCGGGAACTGCCTGATACGCGCCACGGACTGGTTTTATTTCTTGTTTTTAAAATATTGTTTGAATAGTAACCGCGTTCAACGCGCTTCGCCAGCCATGGATGTAGAGCGGTTTCACCCCTTGTAACGATTTGCCGGTTGCTGGGCGGCGGCGCCAGAAAATCCCTTCAGCTAGCGTCCGCAGGCCCGTTTATACGGGCTTTTCATAGCATGGCGCAGTGTCACTACTTGCTTTCGCCGGGCCGCCCCGGTATAAAAAATCAAATTATTTTTTAAAACAATATTTCCCACGTGGAACCTTTCATGGTCGCGAAGAAACTCAGCGCTCCAAACGTTACCAAGACTCGACTGCTGGATGCGACAGAGGCTCTCTTCATCAAATACGGCTATGACGCCGTGTTGCTCCGGCAGATTACCGAGCGCGCCCAGGTGAACCTGGCCGCCGTGAACTACCACTTCGGGGACAAGGACTCCCTGATGAAAACCCTGCTGATGCAACGCCTGGAGCCGCTCAACGAGCAGCGCCTGGAACTGCTCGCGCGCTGCGAAGCCGAGGCCGATGGCCCGCTCGACTGCGACACCCTGCTGGGCGTGCTGTTCGCTCCGGCCATGGGCCTGGAGCGCAGTGACCCGGCCAGTGGGGAAGGGCGATCATTTATCCGTTTCCTGGGCCGGGTCTACAGCGACACCTCGCCGTTTATCCAGGAATACCTCAAGGTGCATTACCAGCCGGTGTTCCAGCGCTTCTTCGAAGCCTTCGCCCTGGCCCTGCCGGATCTGCCACGCAATGAGCTGGGCGTGCGCCTGCAATTTGCCCTCAAGGCGATTTCCGGGGTAATGGCCGGCACCGAGCTGCGCCTGCTGATGAACTCCATGAGCCTGGGCCGCCCGGCCACGGACGCCGAGGTCATGGCCAAGCTGATCACCCTGGTCTCGGCCGCGATTCGCGTACCGCAGCAAAGCCCCGAAGCGGAAACGGCATTGGCCAAGGTGCTCGACACCCAGCGCGCCATTCGCGAACAAGCCGCAACGCCTGCCACCAAAGCCGCGCGTTAAAAGCCCAAATCCAAGACAAAAAAAACCCGCTGGGGCGGCGGGTTTTGATGTGCAACGTTTGTAACGGATGAGGCTTCACCCTACGGCTGTGGATGTGAATAAATCGTGAAAAAAATGTGAGAAAAAGGCTGGGGTCGAGAGTTTTACAAAAACTTCGGTATTTGTCGGACTTTTACTGCACGCCCACCGTTCGTCGCCACTGTCAGTTCTGACAGTAGCCCCCACCACTGCCTCAAGCGCCTTATTTACCTTGCCTGTCGCGCTGCCCCTGCGCGTCCCTAATCCAGCAAGGTGATGGTTATGTCTACTCCTCCAGATAGCTTTGAAAGGCTCAATGATGCCCCCTACCCGGCAGAACCCGGAGTAGACCTGAGCAAGGCGAAGTATAAGGAAATTGCCTCTAAAGGCTTAGGGCGTGATGAAATACTGCCCATCTGTTATTGGGCTTTTGAGCCTTGGAGAGAATGGAAGTCGCTTGACCGCTGTATTGTTCAGTTGGGTCTACCTAACCCAGTGACGGCCGACGCACTCACCGTGGATAGACAAGATCGATATCATGTCGGGTTCGATGGGTACAAAATTCCCAACGGAAACCTAAGATTTTTCGGGCAGGTTTTTCGAGCGGGTTCGCAGCAAGAAGTTCGTTCGGACGAAGGTTTGATTTTCTGCAAAAAGAGTATACCGGGCGGCAATGATCCCAACCCCGAGGAACCGTGGCATAGCGGTTTGTTGATGAAGGTTATAAAGGTGCTGGAAGACGGAAGCATCAAAGACTTTCCGGAAGGCAGCGTTATCGATAAAACAATGGCTGAGGCTGGCCTTTGGGTCTGGGTTTATCCGTATTCGGACATCCGCCAAAATGACATTAATAAATTTCATTTCGGTACGTTTTCGTATGAGCATACGGTCAGTCCTCAAGAGGCGTCCGAAAAAGGCGGCTACGCCGTGTTAGTCCCCTACAAAGGCTACTTGGAAAAACTTCCAGAGCGCGGAATTTTCACTATTCGCATGGGCGTGAAGGATGTAGTGGGGAATGAGCCTCTGGGGGCGTACACACTTTCCAAACCCTATATGTTGCGCAGCGAAATAGATCCAACCTTACTCAACGCCCCACGCGTGGTTAAGGACGGTGATAACGTTACTATCGTTGATCTCGATTTTCTATTTGATGCCGAAGTTACAGTGTTGATTAAGCCCCCCACGTCAGAGTCGGCACCCAGACCACTCAACAAAATCGTATTGGCTGTGGAAGCTTTTCCAGAGGGCGGCTCATCCGTCACTACGTATTTCGACCCCATCACTGACAGAAATTATGGATCAGAGACGATCCCGCTCCCTGGTAAATTTTTCCACGACATAGGGCGCGGCACGGTACGCCTATGGTGGAAGTGGACGACGTCTACAGGTGTATTCCTCAAAGAGTCGGGCAGTTATTTGGTTCATATAACCGGCACACCGACACGGATGCCAGCACTGAAACTTCTCCACCCATTTAACGCTGGGCTGATTTCATCGGGGTTGAATGGAGTCGCTGAGGTCCCTCGATACACCCCTTATTCAGCAAATAACATTGAGCGTATAAAAGCCAGGAAAAAAGTCGACCAAAATGGTGCGAAATTAGTCATCTTGAGCCAACAGACAGCCGGTCTGGAGGGGGGAACATCGGTCTTGCCAGCAAACCTCTTAAAGCAGTTCGACGGCCTGGGGAAGTTTGATATTTTTCTAGAAGTGACAATGAAGGATGATGGTAGCCGTCGTCAATCAGAGAGTGTAGTCGCCGAGGTGGGTAAGGCGGTTCCAGTATTGCCTGAAGTGTATATTAAAGAGGCCAAAAAATACTACGGTAACTGGAACCTGGATTTGAAGGATTTGAATGGTTATTCAGTAGGGGTGTACTTTAATTACGCCGATACGAAAGCCGGGGACACGATAGTCCTTACCGTTGCAGGGGATTCGCCGAGAAACTTTCTTCAAGTTGAAATTGATATTTTTGAGGATATTGCAGGTGCGGCCTTGCTGGAACTTGAGACGCCCATTGATCAGGCGTTTATTGAGCTTAACGTAGGCAAGAACCTCGATATCTATTATAGCGTGATGAGCCCAGGGGCACCGCCCGTCACCCTGCGCTCGGAAGTGCTCAAGCTCAGTATCGGTGAACCGGTGAACCTCGAAAGTTTTAAACTGCTTGAGGCGAACGCCACCGCTATGACGATTAACCCGGTGGCTGTCATCAACGGGGCGAATGGCGAGGTGAGGTACTCGAAGGCTGCAAAAGGTGACCGCCTTCTTATTTCTTGGCTTGGGCAGCATGGCATCAGCCAGCATCAGCAGGAAATAACGGTTGATCCGAAGGTCGGTGTCTTCACATTCAAAATTCCGGTTGAAGTGATTACCCTGGCAGTGCGACCTGATGGCAATAATATCCTGTTGAATTGCACGTTGCTTCGCGGCGCATTCAGCTACGCATTTGAGCCTTTGCAGTTATTGCTGCTGCCTCTCGATGTACTGCCCAGGCCGTATATCAGCAATTACGCACATACCACGGTGCTGCCGGTCTACGAACTGGATGCGCCTCGCTGGATTATTGATATATGGAAATTTGCCAGCGTAGGTCAGTTCATGTTCATGACGATCACTGGAGAATTCGCTGATGGTGGACTTTACGAAAATAAAATTTTTACGCCGAATGAGGTCATCGCAGAGCACGTTGCCAAGGGCATCTCCGTTCCCTTGGCAATGGATAAAATACGTCTGCTTAAGGACGGCTCACCGTTAAAAGTTTCGTTCTCGGTCAGTTTTGTAAAAATTCCTCTTATGCAAACGGCCGTGCCTTTTGGCGAAACAGTCTATGTGATTCAGCAACTCCCTACAGAGCTGGCCTTTCCCACACTTATTGGTGCTGCCACTGTTGCACAAGAGACCAAAGTTGAACCGTTGTCTATTGAGAAAAATGTCAGCGTTAAAGTTGCATATAAAGGTATGCTCGCCACCGACGAGATCGTGTGCAAATGGATATTGGAAAATGGCTTGGTATTTGAAGAGACAGTTAAAGGTCAGGCAAGTGGTTCGGTATTAGTTGACTTTACCAAGCAGCAATCGTTGCATAATAGTGTCAACAGCAGGGTACAGTTGATGTACTCGGTCAAGCGCGGTGATAAAGTCACGCATTCGATGGTCCAAACGGTAACGGTCAATGCGATCCCAGCAGCCAGTCTTCCGAAGGCAATGGTTAATAATCAGGCTGGTGGAACGGTAATCGATTTGAATACATTTGTCGGTAATACTCGACTCGACTTAGCCAGGATGCCTTTGTGTAAGGCCGGGCAAATGATATGGGTAACCTTTATTGGCGGTGGCCGTTCGGTGGAGGTGGTGCCGGTTCATGAAATCACTGAGGCTGAAGTTACCAGCGGTTTGTTAAATCAGCCGGTATTGCGTGGTGTGTTGACTGCGTTGCCTAATAATACGGTCCTTGATGTAGAGGTCAGGATTGCCTACGACGGCGGCACAGAGAAGTCCCGGGCGTTTGTGTTTCCGTTAGTGCGGTACACCAAGTCTGATTCGTTTACGGCATTGACGACTAGTTTTATTTATGGGCTCGGTCCTTGGTCGCCAGGCGTTAACGCAGATCGACATACGTTCACAGGATCTGGCCTGAATATATGGACTCATGCCGACAGGTCGAATTATGCAGGTGATGTAATTGCCATGTATTCAAACTTTAATGTGGGGCATAGATACCAGGCCTCATTCTATATATTCAATTTCTCTCCGTCGGGAGGGATAAATGTGGATCCGGCTCTGGCGATAAGGGTTGGAGGGGTACAGGTGTCTGGCACGCTGCAACCACCCAAAAATACGTGGTATATGTTCACCGCCGACTTTTCGGTTTCGACGAGTGGAGCGAAAGTTATTGCTTTGTACAATTATCAAAATTCCGGTTGGGGTAACGATTTCATCATTCACTCGGCCTACATCTCTCGCCTGACATGATTGTTCGCCATTGAGTCATCGGGACAGCTCTACCTAACCGTAGTCTGTCCCTTTTTCATTCCCCCCTCAAATCTTCCAATGACTCGCCGTCTTCGCCAACCGCCCCCGCATCGCGTCTACATTCCCCGCCAATTGCAACGTCAACAACCGATACCCATCCAACGCACTCTGCACCGGTGCTTCCAACCCGGCCTCATCCGTCGCGTGCACCGCAGGCCGCTCCAGCCGTTCGGTAAACCCGGACTTCAACGCCCGTGCCATCCCCACCAATTGCACCCGAATCTGCCGATGCTCAGCCTTGAGCATCACCTGCATCCGCGCCATGGCCTGCTCATCACGCGGGTCGGGCCGGGTATTGCCAAGAATCTCCAGGGTGCTGATGCACATGCGCAAATGCCGCTGGATCGCGTCCAGCTCGGTCATGGAGATGCGCACCTCCTTGGACACCGACGGCATCAGCGAGCGCAGTTGCAGCATCGCCGCGTTCAGGCGGTTGAGCAGTTTGAAGTGTTCATCGTCGGTCACCGACTGGCCACTGATGATGCGGCTGTAAATCGCCGCACAATCGCGCAAGGCGCTGGCCAGGTTGTAGCGCCACGAATACACCGCGTAGAGCGGCAGGGCGAAGGAAAACGCCAGTGCCAGCACAATGCCGATAAGGATATCGACGGTGCGCCACAAGCCATCCGAGATCGGGTTGTCGCCGTGGCCGGCGACGATAAACACCGTGATCGCCGACAGCAGTGCGATGTAACCGCCCTTGCCGATGGCGTGATAGGAGAAGAACCCGCACACCACGGACATCAGCAGGTAGGTCAGCAGCGGTAGGCCGAAATAGGCCTGTTGCACCACCAGCAGCAGGCCCACGCTGGCACCGATCAGGGTGCCGTAGGCGCGCTCCACGGCTTTTTTGCCGATATTGCCGTGGTGCTGCAAGCCGCCGATCACGATCAGCATGGTCACCGAGGCCCACTCGCCGTGGGGCAGGTTGATGCCGGTGGTGAGCAGGATGGTCGCCAGCAGGCCGATGGACACGCGCACGGCGTGGATCAGCTTGGCATGGCGGTAGCGGCGGTAGGGGTCGAGCAACGGGCGCAGCAGGCGCCGGGCGAAGAAGGGCAGGTTCATCGGTATTAAAGTGGCCTCGGTAGTCGGGGGGGACCAGATCGAATGTGGGAGCCGGGCTTGCCCGCGATGCAGGCACCTCGGTCTTGTAGCCGGACCGCAGTGATGCTATCGCAGGCAAGCCAGCTCCCACATAGAGCTGTTTATGTCTTTAGAAAATGTAATCCGTGGTCAGGAAACTCGAATCACGGTTGCGCAAAATATCGCTGACCAGCGCCTTGTTGCTCTCCTGGAACTTGGTCGCCACCAACGTGCGGATCGAGAACACGCGCAGCGCGTCATGCACCGACAGCGTGCCCTCGGCCGAGTTCTTGCGCCCGTTGAACGGGAAGGTGTCCGGCCCGCGCTGGCACTGGGCGTTGATGTTGATCCGCCCGACCTGGTTGGCAAAGGTGTCCACCAGCCGGCCGACTTCCACCGCATTGGTGCCGAAAATGCTCAACTGCTGGCCGAAGTCCGAGTCCAGCACGTAGTCGATCACCGTTTCCAGGTCACGGTACGGCACGATCGGCACAACGGGGCCGAACTGCTCCTCGTTATACACACGCATCTGCGGGTTCACCGGGTACAACACGGCGGGGTAGAAGAACGAGCCGCGACTTTCGCCGCCATTCGGGTTTACCACCTTGGCGCCGTACTGCGCGGCATCGGCCACCAGCGCTTTGAGGTAGTCGACCTTGCCGACTTCCGGCAACGGCGTCAGCGACACACCGTCTTCCCACGGCATGCCGGGTTTGAGCGTGGCCAGTTTGCTGTTGAATTTCTGGATGAAGCTGTCGACTACCTCTTCGTGCACAAACAGGATCTTCAGCGCGGTGCAGCGTTGGCCGTTGAACGACAGGGCGCCGGTGACCGCTTCGCTCACGGCATTGTCGAGGTCAACCTCGGGCAGCACGATGCCGGGGTTTTTCGCGTCCAGGCCCAGGGCTGCGCGCAGGCGGTGCGGCTTGGGGTGCAGTTTTTTCAGGTCGCTGGCGGCCTTGTTGGTGCCGATAAACGCAAAGATATCGATCTTGCCGCTGGCCATCAGCGCGCTGACGGTTTCACGGCCGCTGCCGTAGATCACGTTGATCACGCCGGCCGGGAAGCTGTCGCGGAACGCTTCCAGCAATGGGCGAATCAACAGCACACCGAGCTTGGCCGGCTTGAACACCACGGTGTTGCCCATGATCAGTGCGGGGATCAGTGTGGTAAAGGTTTCGTTGAGCGGGTAGTTATAAGGGCCCATGCACAGCGCCACGCCCAATGGCACGCGACGGATCTGGCCAAGGGTGTCCTGTTCCAGCTCGAAGCGGCTGGAGCGGCGGTCGAGTTCCTTGAGGGCGTTGATGGTGTCGGTGATGTAGTCGCAGGTGCGGTCGAATTCTTTCTGCGAGTCCTTGAGGTTCTTGCCGATCTCCCACATCAGCAGCTTGACCACCGCGTCGCGCCGTTCGCGCATGCGCCGCAAAAAGGCTTCGACATGCTGGATACGTTCGGCCACGCGCATCGTCGGCCATTCACCCTGGCCACGGTCGTAGGCGCGCACGGCGGCGTCGAGGGCGGTGAGGGCGGTCTCGGCATCCAGCAACGGCGTGCTGCCGATGTGCACGCGCTCATCGCCCAGTTGCACCGGGCTTTGTACCTTGGCCAACGGGCCGTTCCACACCTGCAACTGGCCGTCGACCAGGTAATCACGCTGTTCAATGGACGCAGCCAGGCGGAATTGCTCGGGAATGTCGTTGGCGGCGGTGGGAAACAGCTGGGCGAGCAGGTTACTGGTGGTCATGTCGCTACCCCTGGAATAGTTGCAAAACATGACTAGAGAGTCACCCATCCAAGGGCTGTGTGGCAAGCGCCAGACGCGTTACAGCAGCGCGCCGGCCAGCGCCACGCCCAAGGCTGCGCCGATCTGTCGCGCTGTATTGAGGGTGCCGGCGGCGATTCCGGCCTGTCCTGGCGGCACTGCATTCATCAACGCGGCCGTGGCGGCGGGGGTGATCAGCCCGGCAGCCAGGCCAATCAGCGGCATGGGCACCACAATCAAGGCGTAGTCGGGCGTCGTGCCGCCCATCAGCAACAGGCCGAAACCAGTCACGTAGAGCATCAGGGCGCCACTGATCAGCCAGCGGCTGCCAAAGGCGCGCACGAACTCGCCGGCCATCAGGCTGCCGATGCTCACCAGCACCGTCAGCGGCAGGAACGCCACGCCGGTGCGCAGCGGCGAGAGCCCCAAGGTCCGCTGGAAATACAGGCTGAGTACAAACATCAGGCCATACAGCAGCAGTGCCGACAGCAGTGACACGGCCACACACAGGCTGAACACGCGGCTGCCAAACAGCTGCACGGTGAGGCGCAACCAGCCGGCGGCCCGGGGCTGAATTGCACTGGCGGCAAGGCGCGCGCTGAGGCCTACGGCGATCAGCCCCAACGGCAGGTTGACCAGGAAGATACTGCGCCAGCCCAGCATCTCGATCAGCACCCCACCCACCAGCGGCCCGGCGGCCATGGCGATGCCGCCGCACCCGGCCCACAGGCTGATGGCTGTCGTGCGGCCAGCGGGGTTGCCTGCATACGCCTGATTGATCAGCGCCAGAGACGCCGGCACCAGCAACGCTGCGCCGACACCTTGCAGCACCCGCGCGGCCACCAGCAGGCTCATATTGCTGGCTACGCCACACAGCAGTGAGGCCAGGGTAAACACCAAAAGGCCGGTCATATACAGCCTGCGCGCCCCAAAGCGATCCGCCATCGCACCGCCGGCCAGCAGCAGGCAGCCAAAGGTCAAGGTGTAGGCGCTGACCACCCATTGCAGTGCGCTGGTGTTGCTGTGCAGGGCTGTCGCGATGGGGGCCAGCGCCACATTGACGATGGACGTATCGAGGATCACCAGTACATAGCTGAGGCTGGTGGCGGCCAGCACCTTTGGTTGTGGCATGCACATCTTCCTTGAAAAGACACGGGCAGCGAATCTAGCGTGCGGCACGCTGCAGATGCTTCGGTGGTGATCGAAGCATGCTCGCCTGCGTCACGCTTATACTGCGCAGGTCCCGTTGGAGAGCCGCCATGTCGAACCCATCCACCTTTACCGAGGTTGCCGCACTGCTCGCCGAGCCTGCCCGCGCGGCGATGCTGCTGGCGTTGTTCGACGGGCGTGCGTTGCCGGCCGGCGAGCTGGCTTTTGCCGCCAGCATCACCGCGCAGACCGCCAGTACTCACTTGGCCAAATTGGTTGCCGGTGGTTTGCTCGTCTGCCAAACCCAGGGCCGGCATCGCTATTACCGCCTGGCCGGGGAGCATGTGGCCCAGGCGATCGAGTTTCTCAGTGCGATTGCGCCGTTGTCGGCGATCGTGCTCAAACCCCAGAGTCGCGAGGCCCAAGGGCTACGGTTTGCGCGCTGCTGCTACAACCATCTGGCCGGGCAGTTGGGCGTCGCGGTGACCCAGGCGCTGGAAAAACGCCACTACCTGCGCGCTATCGATGATAAACACTATGAAGTGCTGCCCGCAGGTGCCGCCTGGTTGCAAACCCTGGGCATCGATTCAAGCGCGTTGAAACCTACGCGCCAATGCCTGGACTGGACCGAACGCACCCATCACGTGGCCGGCCCGCTCGGCGTGCAATTGCTCAGTGCCTTGTGTGAAGCCGGCTGGTTGCGGCGCGCCAAGGATTCGCGTGCGGTGCGGGTCACGCCCAAGGGCTGGGCACAGTTCAAGGCGCAATTGGGCCTGGAACCGCGTGATCTGGAAAACCTTGAGCAAAAGCGTGCGCTGGCCGGTTAAACTGCGCGGCTTTTCAGAAGGAGTTCACATGAGTCACTACCAGCCGGGCATTCTTGCCGCACCGGTGCCGTTGCAGGCACGCCATCTGTTTTTTGCCGTCGATGTATTGGCCGCCGTACCCGCCGCGTTGGACGCGCTGGTGCAGTGGGCGGACGCGGGCGCAGTGGTTGGTTTTGGCGAGCCGCTGGTAACTTCGCTCGGCGCGCACATCGAAGGGCTGCGCGCATTCCCCACGGTCACGGGCCCAGGCGCCCATAACCCGTCCACCCAGCAGGCGTTGTGGGTGTGGCTGCACGGTGTGGATCGCGGTGAACTGCTGCTGCGCAGCCGCGCAGTGGAAAAAGCTCTGGCCCCGGCCTTTGGCCTGGTGCAGATGACCGAAGGCTTCCGCTACAAGACCGGCTTCGACCTGACCGATTACGAAGACGGCACCGAAAACCCCCACGACGACGCCGCCGTCGAAACCGCCCTGACCGACAGCGGCGCCAGCTTTGCCGCGATCCAGCAGTGGCAGCACGACCTCGACGGTTTTGCCGCGTTACCCGCCCAGGAACGTGACCACATCATCGGCCGCCGCCATGGCGATAACGAAGAGCTGGACGACGCCCCGGAATCGGCCCACACCAAGCGTACCGCCCAGGAAAGCTTCACACCGGAAGCCTTTGTGGTGCGCCGCTCGATGCCCTGGGCCGAGAACGGCCAGGCGGGGTTGATGTTCCTGGCGTTTGGGCATTCCTTCGATGCGTTTGAAGCGCAACTGCGGCGCATGAGCGGGTTGGAAGATGGGATTGTGGATGGGTTGTATCGGATCAGCACGCCGTTGACCGGTGGGTATTACTGGTGCCCGCCGGTCAAGGAAGGGCATTTGGACTTGAGTGCACTCTGCGTGCCAGCGCACATTTAAAACTGTGGGGCTGGCTTGTGTGGGAGCTCACCGCCATGGGGTTGTGTCAGCTGTTTTGCAGGCCCGCCTGAGTAAATCGAGGCAGCATGGCGGCGCCGCCGCAGTGACGGCAGCCATATACGCCGAGCACCACCGGCTGCTTCACCACCGCTTCGCGATCGAACCAAGTGGGCGCGACGAACCGGTAACCTTGGCCCGCTGCGGTGGCGATGTAGAACGAGTCATCGTCGCCCAGCGCGCGGCGCAGGGTCTTGATCTGTGTGCGCAGGTTGCATTCCTCCACCACCAGCCTGGGCCAGGCGATGTCGAGCAGTTGGTGTTTATGCAGCAGCTCGCCAGGCCTTGAGGCGAGGGCGATCAGCAGGGCCAGGGCGCGACTGCCGAGGTTCACAGGTTGCCCGTGCTTGAGCAGCAGATGACGTTGGGGCAGCAGGTGGAACGGGCCGAAGTGAATCCCCAAAGAGGCGTAATCGGTGAGGTGGCTGCGAGTCGAGTACGTCATGTCAGTTAACCTTTGTGCGTGGAAATCACAGCCCGGCGCGGCTCCTTTTCGCACCGGGCTGCCGGGGAGGGTCAGGTGTTGATCGCCGGGATCGGGTCAGACGGATAATCGCCATCCATCGTCGGGCCACCGGTGAGGCCGTATTGCTGCAGCACAGGCGTCAGTTGCCCGTAGAATGCGTCTTGCGCCTTGCCATGGGCATCGGCCAGGGCGAACGGCAGGAACGCGCTGCCGATACCGCCGAGAATCGCGGTGGCACCGCCAAGGATGCCGCTGATGGTGCCGGCCACCGCGCCGATTTCGGTGGCGCCATACAAACCGGCGCCGGCTTCCACCAGGCCAGCGACGGCCGCACCGGTGCCGAGCACGCCGGTGGCCACCGAGAAACTGCCGCTGAGGTAGTCGCCTTTTTTCAGCGAGTCGACGCCGCCGATAATCCCGATCACACCGCCGATAATGCCGCCGGCCGAACCGATGATCTTGCCCGCCGCGCCGATGTTGGCGATCTGTTGCGGCGACAGCGGGCCTTTGCCCACCGGCACTTTGCCGGGGAAATCACCAATGGTGCCGCCGTCCGGGCGGTTGACCCAGGTCACGCCATAGCCGGCTTCCTTGGCGTATTTGGTCCCGCCTTCGAGCAGCAACCCGGCAAATTGCAGGCCCGCCGATACGCGGTTGGCATCCGCCACCGGGGTGGTGCTGCCGCTGGCCGAACGCGCCATCAGCACGCCGCTCATCAACACGGCGCTGCCGATATGCAGCAGGCCCTGCTTGAACGCCGGGCTGACATCGCCGAACTTCATGCCTTCGATGGCCTTGGGCAAGGCGTCGGCAATCTTGTTGCCCTGGCGGCCGATGTCCCATACCGACCGCAGCATCGACACCACCTGCGCCGGGTCGATCTTGCCGCCGTCGGAGGTGGTGAACATCTCGGGGTCTTTTTGCTGCGCGTCGTTGATCGCAGCCGTGACTTTGGCTTCGTCGAAGTTACCTTTGCCATCGCCAAGCGTAACGTTCAGCGTGTCGGTGGTGGCACCGCCGAGCAACGCATCGCCGAGGTTTTCGTTGAAGTTGACCTGCAAGGTCGCCGCGTCATCCGCCGTGGCCTTGTCACCCAGAAAGGCCTGGGCCGACGCGGTGCTGGCGGCGAAACTGCTGGCCGCCACGGTCGGGTCCAGGCCGCCGGCCACCGCATCGGTGAAGGCTTTGCCGGTCACCAGTTGGTTCTTGTAATAGCTTAGGATCGCGTCGCTCTGGCCTGCATTGGCGGCGATTTTGGTCAGGTCCACATGGCCGTTGCCACCCAGTGCCAGGTTGGCGATGGTCGCATCGTTGGCGGCGTTTTGCAGGCCCATGCCCATGTCGATCTGCTTGCCGTTCTGGTCCTTGGCATTGAGGTTGTCGTTAAGGTTTTTGCCCGACTCGATGCCGCCTTCAACGTAGTTCTGCATCGCGACCTTCATGCTCGGGTCGCTGCTGACGATATCGCTGAGCGCAGGGCCGCGATTGTTCTGCAGGAAGTTCTGTACGTCCGGGTCCGCCGACAACGTTTCGATGCCGCTTTGCAGCTGCGCCTTGATCTTGTCTTCGTTGGGGTTCAGGCCCCAGTTGGGCGAGGTGTACTTGTCCATCAAGCCTGCGTTGCCGACATAGTCGCTGACCAGCAGACGCGTTTGTGCATCGGTCAGTTGCACCATCACCGCGGCTTTTTGTTCACCAGTGTAGTTCTGCGGGTTGGCGAGGATATCGGCGGTAAGCTTGGAGGTGTCCACACCGGCGACGGCATCGCGGGTGGCGGCGCCGTCGAGGAACGTCAGGGTGTCGCTGTCGGTTTTCGGCGCCTGTTTCTCCAGCCAGGCACCGATGTTGTCGCGGGTGCCGAGGTTGTCGGATTTGCCGGTGGCGGGGTTGTCACCGCCGGTTTCCAGGGCGTGGAACATGCCGGGGCGCGACCACATCGCGGCAGCGCCGGTCAGCTCGTTGCTCAAGGCCGAATCACTGCCCAGGGCTTGCAGGTTATCGGGGCGGATCATGCCGTCGTTGCTGCGCTGGTTGTCACCTGGGCGCATGGCGGTGCCGGAACTGGCGACCAGGCTTTCGTTAGCCATCACGATGGCGGCGGACTTGGCGTTGGCCTTGGCCAGGTCGCCTGGGTGGCTGCCCATGAAGCTGGCATAGGACTTCGCCGCCGCGCCTATGTCGCTGTTGGTGTTGCTGATGAAATGGTCGACGTCGGAATGGGTGATCACATTGTCGGCTTTGCCGCGACCACCACTGTCCAGCGCCGCCATCAGGTTCGGGCTGCTGGCTACGTACTTGAGCACGGCCTGGGCTTCGGGCGGCAAGCTGGTCGGCGGGTTGGCAAAGTCGATCGGCGCGCCGTGCAGGCCCCAGGCGTCCCAGTTCTGCGAGAGCAATTGCGCGGCGGCGCGCGGGCGGTTCAGGTCGAGTTCTTCCTTGGTCGGTGTTGCGCTGGTGTTGCCGGTGATGCTGTTCCAGTCCTTGGCGCCGGACACGCCGAACGATGAGTTGTCGATCCACGAGGTGTCCGAGGCGCCTGCCGCACCGGTGGTGCCGGCGTAAAGCTTGGCCACCTGATCGTACAGGGCAGGGGTGATGTCCTGGGACACGATCACCTTGTCGCCGGACGCGGTCTGGTAGCGGATCAACCCAGGCCCGACTTCCTCGGGCGGGCCGATATCAGTGGCCGGGTCGATGCTCTCGTTGGCACCGGCCAGGCGGTAGCCTTCGGCGCCGCTGGCATTGATGGCTGACAGCTTGGTGAAGTCGCCGCTGACCTGATCGAACAGCTGCGGCGTGTCTTTCTGGCTGACCACCACTTTGTCACCCGAGGCGGTTTCATAGCGGATCAAACCCGGGCCCAGTTCAGTCGGGCTGCCGATGGCCTTGTAGTTGCCCAGCCCCGGCGCCACGGTGCTCGCATCGGCCTGGGTGTAGCCGGCCGCTTTACTGTCGCTGAGGTTCTTTTCGAAGCTGGCATCGTTCTGCTGCGCGTTGTACTGGTTGACCAGTGTTTCGTAGAGGCGCGGGTTGTCGATTTGCTTGAGTGTCACCGGCTTGTCGCTGCCCAGCGGTGTGTAGGTGATGCTGTTGTTCACCGGCGCCTGCACGTTTTGATAGGGCAGTGGGATCGACGGGCCACGGATCTTCGACGGGTCGAACGTCGGCTGGTTGACGGCGGTGTACAACGCGGTTTCGAATTTTTTCTGCGAGCCGTCTGTGCCCGGCGTTTGCGCAGGGTCACGACTACTTGGAATCGCTGGCATACATGCTCACCTGGAAGTTGTTTCATATATCAGGGCCTGCACACGGAACATTTAGCTATTAGTGCAACTGTACTAATCGGGCGCAGGAAATTAGTTGCCCGCGAGCATTAAGGCCGCTCGCGCCGAGCTATCAAACGCGATGAGTAAGTCGCTTTTGTTACAAATGGAAATATCTCCCAAGTTGGGCAAAAGGCTATTAGCGAAAAATGTGAAGTCGATACAAAAAACACGCCGAAGTCGTGATGGGCCACGTGTTCAGTCGGTATGAATTCGTCAAATTTTGTTCAATAACTTTTCAGATTGTGCGCGCAAAGCCAAGGAAATAAGGGCTTTGGCCCTGTTTGAGTTTTTTGCTAAAAGTTCCACGGGCGAACGCGCATGAGTTTTTCTCAATGCCGGGTTGAGCCAAACATTTCACACCCGGTAGCCGAAACGTTTCACAAGCTTTCACAGCGAAGGCGTTTTGATCGTGAGTAGTATGGCCCCATGCAAACCAACGACGGTTCGAAAGCTCACTGTCTGACGTTTTGGGCATTTACCGGGTTTGCATACTTTCAGCTTGCTGTTGCGCAACTGAATAACTTCCCTATCGATGCAAGGAGATGAACATGGCTGATGTCCCACCAGTAAAAGCCGGCGGCGCCGACGACGCTATCGCGAAGATGGAAGCGACCTTCAACATGGCTATCGAGAAGTCGGCCAAGATCACCGAAATCAGCACCGCGAAAAAAGCTGAGCTCGACGCCACCAAACAGCGTCCGCAGAACTGATTTGCCAAACGGGCGGCGCCGGCGCTGCCCGTTTACCTTCTGATTCTTGACCCCGTTGCACATTTTCAAGGGGGCAAACCCACACATGACAGCCTTGATTTCTTTGGGGCCGGTGGCCGCGACTGGCGCACCGACCCTCACTGTGACCGCCGGTTTGCACCAGGGCAGTTCCCTGGTGCTCGATCAGCCTGTCTACACCATTGGCGCGGACCTCGCGGCCGACCTTGTGCTCAGCGACCCCGGTATCGCCGGCCTGCACCTGCGCCTGCGTTTTGAGGGCGGCCACGTGGCGGTCGAAGCCTTGGGCGGTGAAGTGCTGGTTAACGGCACCATGGGAATTCCCCAGGGCAGTGGCCATCGCGCGCGACTGCCTTTGCAGCTGCGCATCGGCGCCGCCGGTGTGAGCCTGGCACTGCCTGAAGAGGCTGAACAACCCTCCCATGCCCCGCGCACATTAACCCCTTGGATTGTTGCGCTCGGTCTGCTGTTCATCTGTGCAGGGGCACTGGCCTTTCGCAGTGACCCGCCTTTGTCGCAGGCGGTGGCAGCGGTTGATGTGCCGGCGATTAAACAGCCGTCCCGCGAACAGGCCAAGACCTGGTTGGAGCAACAGTTGCGAGCCGCCCATCTGGATGCGGTGAGCGTCACCAATAGCAACGGCCAGCTCAGCGCCGAGGGCAGTTTCGAGCAGTCACAAAAGCCCCAATGGCTGGCCCTGCAACAAGCCTTCGACCAGCGTTACGGCCAGCAGATCGTGCTCAGCCCCCGGGTTGCCGTGCGTGCCGATGCCGCGCGCCCACGTGTGCGCTTCCAGGCCGTGTGGTTCGGCACCCACCCCTATGTGATCAATGACAGCGGCAAGCGCCTGTACCCCGGCGCGGCGCTGGCGGACAACTGGGTGCTGGAACGCATCGAGAACAACCAAGTGATCCTCGCCCGTGGCGATGAGCGCTTTACCTTCACCTTATGAGTCGGTCTATGGCATGTACGCAATCCAACGGTGGGAGCTGGCTTGCCTGCGATGACGTCGGTACAGGCTGCATCTTTATTGCTGGGTCCACCGCTATCGCAGGCAAGCCAGCTCCCACCTTTGACCGCGACCTATCCTGCAAACAGGCCCAGGCATGAAAGTCGAACCCCGTCCGTTAATTCCCAGTGATGTGCGCAGCGCGCCCATCGAAGCCATTCGCCCGGTCAATTCACGCCAGGCCACTGCGTTCGAGGCGGTACTCAAGACCCGCAAGACCCAGACCCGCCGCTCGCTGCGCAGCGACCTCGAAGCCCTCACCAGCGCCGCCGGGGTGGACTCCCTGCTGTTCGGCAGCGCCCGTTCCCTGGAACTGTTGGAGCATGTGATGGAGCACATTCTGCCGAGCCTGGACGCCGAGCCCGAGATCAAGGCGCTGGCCCATGACCTGATCAGCGAAGAGATCGAGATGCGCCGCAACCTCGAACAGCAGCGCTCAGAGGTGCATGCCTGATGGCCCGCGATAACGAGGACGCCGTGCAATTGCTCAAGGGCATTGGTGAGTTGTACCGGCGCAATGGCCAGTCCCAGCGCGCCCTGGTGATGTTGCTGATTGCCGTCAGCGTCGCGCCCCACGACCGCGTGCTGTTGCGCGCGTTGGTCTTGGCGTTCACCGACAGTGGCGATGCCACCCGGGCACTCGGCGCCCTCGACCGCCTGGTGGCGCTGGAAGGCGAGTCCGCCAGCCTGTTGCTACTGCGCGCGCGTGCGCTGTGGTACGGCGAGCGCAAGGACGAAGCGCGCCAGTGCTTCAAACGCTACTTAGCCGCACGCAGGGCCAACCCATGAGTCTACTCAATCGCCTGAACAACGTGGCGCGCATGGCCGCGCAGCGCACCGATGTGATCATCGTCGCGTTCATGCTGATGGCGATTGTGATGATGATCATCCCGCTGCCCACCTACCTGGTGGACATGCTGATCGGCCTCAATATTGCCCTGAGCATCCTGATCCTGATCGTGGCGTTCTACATCGGCCACTCCGTGGAGTTCTCTGCGCTGCCGCCGCTGATTCTGCTCAGCACCTTGTTTCGCCTGTCGCTGTCGATCACCACCACGCGCCTGATTCTGCTGCACGGTGACGCCGGGCATATCGTCAAGGCGTTCGGTGACTTCGTGATCGCCGGGCAAGTGGTGGTCGGCATGGTGGTGTTTCTGATCATCACCGTGGCGCAGTTTGTGGTGATCACCAAGGGCGCCGAGCGCGTCGCCGAGGTGGCGGCGCGTTTCACCCTGGACGCCATGCCCGGCAAGCAGATGAGCATCGACAACGACTTGCGCAATGGCGATATCGACCAGGCCGAAGCGCGCCGTCGGCGCTCGCGCCTGGAGCGCGAAAGCCAGATGTTCGGCGCAATGGACGGCGCGATGAAGTTTGTCAAAGGCGACGCCATCGCAGGGCTGGTGATCCTCGCGGTCAACCTGCTGGGCGGCATGCTGATCGGCATGATCGAACGCGACATGCCGTTCGGCGTGGCGGTGCACACCTATTCGCTGCTGACCGTGGGTGACGGCCTGATCGCGCAGATCCCGGCGCTGTTGATTTCGGTGGCGGCGGGCACTGTCGTGACGCGGGTCAACAGCGACGGCGAGGCCGGCGACCTGGGCAGCGAGATCATCAAGCAACTGGGCGCCAGCTACCGCGCACTGGGCCTGACGGCGTTGATCATGCTCGGCGTGAGCCTGTTGCCAGGCTTCCCGACCTGGGTATTTATCGGCTTGTCCCTGGCCTTTGGCGGTGCAGCCTTGCTGATGTATCGCCGCCACACCCGTCAACCCCAGGCTGAACTCGAAGCGCTGGTCGAGGAGGTGCCGCCGGTGGTCGAGGTTCAGGCCGAACTGGATGACAACCTGCTGCCCGACAGCCGTGTGCTGCTGACCCTTGGCAGCGGCGTCTCCCAGAGTGCGCCGCGCCAGATGCTGCGCCAGCGTGTCGAAGCACTGTGTCACGACATTCGCACCGAGCTTGGCGTGGATGTACCGGTGCCAGGCATTTACATGGAAGCCAAGGTCGCGCCGGGCAGTTTCCGCGTGTCGCTGGAAGGCGTGCCGGTGAGCGAGGGCGAACTGCCGATCAACTGCCTGTTGTTGCAGGACGACCCGGTGCATGTGCAGTTGCTCGATATCGCCACCGTGCAAGCCGATTCACCGCTTAACGGCCGCACTGCGCACTGGATCGAACGTCAGCATGAAGACGCGTTGCGCAACGCCGGCATCGGCTTTTTGCTGCCTGACGAAGTGCTGCGCGGTGTGCTGGAACGCAGCCTGCGCCGCTATGCCGCGGACTTCCTCGGCATCCAGGAAACCCGCCTGTTGCTCGAACGCACCGAAGCCACGTACGGCGAGCTGGTCAAAGAGGCCCTGCGCCTGGTGCCGCTGCAACGCGTGGCCGAAACCCTGCGCCTGTTGGTCGGCGAAGGCGTGTCGATCCGCAACCAGCGCGCCTTGCTCGAGGCCATGGTGGAGTGGGGCGCGCGTGAAACCGACGCCGGGCGCCTGGCCGAGCATTTGCGTGCCGCGCTGGCGCGCCAGATCAGTCATCAATACGCCGACCGCAACCGGGTAATCGGCGCACTGGTACTGGCACCGGGCCTGGAAGACCAGCTGCGTGCGTCCTTGCGTCGCCAGGAGCCGCAGCGTGAGTTGATCCCCGAAGAAGTCAGCCGCGCCTTGCTCGCGCAACTGCGCCAGGCCTGCGAGCACACCCGTGAGGCCAACAGCGCCGTGTTGCTGGTGCACCCGGAACTGCGCCGCAGCTTGCGTCGCCTGGTGCTGCGCGGCGAGTTGGAGCTGGCGGTGCTGTCGTTCCGCGAGTTGGCCACCGAGTACAACCTGCAAGCGCTGGTGACCATCAGCCTCACCGATATTTCCAATCGCCGCGCGCCTGCTGCGGCTTCCGTCACCCCCCTGGCGTCTGCCTCATGATGCGTTTTTGTGTGTTGTTGCTCACTTTGGTTGCGTGTGCCAGTCAGGCCCAGGACATTGGCCGAGGCGCTGGCGGCTCGATCAACCTGGCGTCCGGTGAAGGGCGCATTCTGCATTTCGTTGCGCCGGTGGATTCGGTGCTGGTGGCCGAACCCAATGTGGCCGACCTGCAAGTGGTGTCGCCCGGCACGATCTATATCTTCGGCAAGGCGCCGGGCAACACCAGCCTGATCGCCCTGGGCAACGACGGCAAACAACTGGCCAGCCTGACGCTTTCGGTCAGCAGTGACAGCCAGGCGGTGACCACGCCGTTGCAGACGCTGCACCCCGGCAATGGCGCGCAGATCAGCGGCGCGGGCAACCGCCTGATCGCCAAGGGCACGCTCGGTTCGGTGGCCGAAGCCACCGACCTCAATGCGCTGCTCAACCCTCAGGGCCAAGGCTTCCAGAGCGCGATCAACACCACCGAATATGCCGGCGCCGCCCAGGTCAACCTGCGGGTGCGCTTTGCCGAAGTGTCGCGTTCCGAGCTGCTGCACTACGGCGTGAACTGGAACGCGATGTTCAATAACGGCACGTTTTCCTTCGGCCTGATCACCGGCGGCCCATTGGCGGCGGCGACGGCCGGTGGCCTGGCGACAGCGGGCACCGGCTCCGGCAATGTGAATATCGACGGCATGCTCGATGCGCTCCAAGCCAATGGCATCTTGCAGATCCTGGCCGAGCCGAATATCACCGCCATGACCGGCCAGACCGCGAGTTTTCTCGCCGGTGGCGAAGTAGCGATCCCAGTGCCGGTCAACCGCGACCTGGTGGGCATCGAATACAAATCCTTCGGCGTGTCGCTGCTGTTCAACCCGACCTTGCTGCCTAACGGGCGCATCGCCCTGCAAGTGCGCCCGGAAGTCAGCAGCGTGGTCAGCGGCGGCACGGTGGATTTCGGCAACTTCCATGTGCCGTCCTTCAGCGTGCGCCGCGCCGATACGCGGGTGGAAGTCGGCAGCGGGCAGACGTTCGCCATTGCCGGGCTGTTCCAGCGTGAGAGCAGCCAGGACATCGAAAAGCTGCCATTGCTGGGCGACCTGCCGATCCTCGGCAACCTGTTTCGCTCCAAGCGCTTCCAACGCAATGAAACCGAACTGGTGATCCTGATTACGCCGTACCTGGTTGAGCCGGTACGCGGTCGCGGTCTTGCCACGCCCCTGGACGCCTTACCGACGACCGCCGCAGCCAGCGGACCGCGCAGCGGTGGGGTGTTCGGTTTTTACATGAATTGACTAAGGGGCCTGCCATGACTGCTTTGCGTGTGTTGATGCTGTTGCCCTTGGCGCTGATGGGCTGCAAGACCCATTTGGTGCCGACGTATTACTCGCCGGAATACCGCGCCGATGGTTTGCCGAGCCAGTGCCAGCAGCCGGCGGCCAAGGATGAGATCGGGTTGGATGAAGACTTCAAGCCAACCTTGCCGTTGGGGTGTGCGAACAACTTGAATTTGATGCAGATGGTCGAGCGTAAGCAGGACCTGACCCAGGGTCGCGCGACTGGGCCAGCGATGGCCGCGCCGGTCGGCCGGGCGGCGCAGGTGTATATCGAAGGCTTTGACCGCGAGCAGTTGCAGCGGCGCAAGGATCAGCAGGAAGCCAAGGCCGGCGCTGCGGGAGGCCAGCAATGAGGCCCCAATGTGGGAGCTGGCTTGTCGGATCGCCGCACCGCTGCGATAGCGATGCACCGGCGTACATATCCGTTGTTGTGGTAACGGCCACTTATGGTTCCGCTCTGACAGCGGCTCACTTTTGGAAAGACCCAAAAGTAAGCAAAAGGTCTTCGCCCCACCACTCGGCACCTCGCTTAGGCTCGGTGTGCCCTCACTCCGGCTTTGGAGCGTGGGCCGCCGCGATGGGCCATCCTTGGCCCCGCGCGGCTAACCCGGCGTCCTGCCGGGTTACCCTCGCTCCAAAGCCTGCGTTCGGCCAGCGTGGTTTAACGGGGCGACTCAGATCAACATCAAAAGCAGATCACAAGCCAGATCACAAGCCAGATCAAAAGCGGGTGGGTCGTGTTTCAGCGCGGGTCAACCAACCCCAGCTCCTTGGCTTGCGCCACCGGATCACTGATGGCCTTGATGCGCTTGGCCTCGGTCACCAAGCGTGCCCGCTCAGCCGCCGGAATATCATCCAGCGGCAGCCCGGTAACCTTTTGTTCATACCCTGCCAACACCATCACCAGCAGCTCATTGCGCTGATGCCGTGGCAAGGCGCGGGGCGATTGGGTGACGGGGGCGATGGTGTCCAGCGCCTGTTGCGATTGCCCACCCAGTGCATAAGCCAGGGCCAGGTTGCAGCGGCTGTCGAGGTTGTCGGGTTGCAGGCTGAGGCTTTGGGCGAAGGCGGTTTGTGCGGCGACGGCCTGGCCGTTCAAGACCTGTGCGATGCCCAGGCGCGTGTAGGCGACCGGCAGGTGGTTGATCTCGGCGGCCTGGCCCAGCGCCGTGACGGCGCGTTGGCTCTTGCCCAGTTGCAACTGCGCAGTGCCCAGGCCGAGCAGCGCGTCGGCGTTGCGGGCGTCCAGGCCCAGGGCTTGCTGGAAGGCGCGCTCGGCGCCCAGCGCGTCCTTGGCGTCGAGCCTGGCCTGGCCGAGCTTGAGCCACAGGTCGATGCCGGCCCCGGGTTGCTGGATGGCGCGCTCGTACAGCGCAGCCGCGCTGGCGTAGTCGCCGCGCTTGCTCAAATCGTTAGCCAGTTGCAGGGACTTGTCGGAATCGGTCGCAGGTTTGCTGGAGCAGGCAGCCAACAGCAGGGTACTGGCAAGCAGGAAATTCTTGGTCATCGTCACAACTCGTCGGGCGAAGGCGCAGGCCATGTAAGCATATTTTTCATGGCCATCCTATGCCTGTTCGGCGCCAGTTTTGCTCATGCGGCCGAAGCGCCCGAATGGTTTTCCAAACCCTATGCGTACGTGCTGGTCGACCAGGATGTGCGCGGTGCACTGGAAGAGTTCGGCCACAACCTCGACATCCCCGTGGTGCTCTCGGACAAGGTGCGCGGCAAGGCCCGCAGCACGATTCGTGCGGCCACCGCCGGTGAGTTCCTGCAAACCCTGTGCAGCACCAACGGCCTGACCTGGTACTTCGACGGCAACCTTCTGTACCTCAACGCCAACGATGAGATCGGCACAAAACTGTTCAAGGCCAGCGCACTGAACCTCGACCAGTTGCAGGCTTACCTCAACACCCTCGATGTGTTCGGCCAGCAGCTGTCGATGCGCAACGGCCCCGAGGGCGATGAAGTGTTCGTGTCCGGGCCACCGCCGTACCTGGCGCTGGTGCAACAGCATGTCGATCACCTGCAACCCAAGGCCGTGGCCGCCCCGGTGGCGCGCGAGCGCGGTGTGCGGGTGTTTCGCGGCGCGCAAGTCAGTACCGAAACCCCAACCCAGTAAAGGAGCAGCACCATGTCCGTAACGGCCGTAGACAGCAACCTCGCCCCCGGTGGCGCCAGCCCTGAAGCCAAGTTCAATGCCGCAGTGGATAACGCCAAGGCCGCCGACAAACCGGCGGACACCTCGGACGCCGACGACGCCAAATTCAACGATGCGTTGATCACCCAGGCCGTCACTATCGGCGGCCAGTTCATCATCATGCCGAAGATGCAGGAACTGCTGAACGACGCCATGTCCGATGACGACGACGAGTAGGAAGCCCCTATGACTATCAGTCTCGCCGCCGGCGCCACGGCCTTGCCGCCGTCCGCCGGAGCGGGGCCCGCCGGGGCCTCGCAGAACCTGTTCGAGCACATGGCCAACACCGCCAAGGGCATGCCCGAAGGCGCCAGCCCGCACCAGATCGGTTCGGGCCTGATGGAGCGCATGAACAGCTTTATCGACCGTTCGCGGGCGTTTTCGGAGCGCGCGGATTTGCTCACCAACAACCCCTCGGCGCCGCCGCCCGCGCAGGCCGAGATCCGCACGGCGAGCGCTTCGCCCCAGGCTGAGTCAGGCAAAAAGGTTGGCGAGCAGCAGGTCGACCAGATCGTCCATTCCCTGGGCAAGATGTTCGACTACTCCATCGAAACCCAGATGGTGGTGCGCGGTGCGACGCAGATCTCCGGTTCCGCCAACACGCTGCTCAAGGGTCAATAACGCCATGCCAAGCCCAAACCGCGCCCTGCGCCTGTTGCTGATCGGCCTGCTGGCCAGTCTGTTGCAGGCGTGCAACACCGACCTCTATACCAACCTCAGCGAGCGCGATGCCAACGCCATGGTCGCGGTGCTGCTGCGCGGCGGTATCCCGGCGGAACGCAAGGCCCAGGACAACGGCCAGCTCAAAGTGGTGGTCGACGAGGAGCGCTTCGCCGAAGCCATGACCCTGCTCGATAACGCCGGCCTGCCGCAACAGAGCTTTTCCAATATGGGCCAAGTGTTCAAGGGCAATGGCCTGGTGTCGTCGCCGGTGCAGGAGCGCGCGCAGATGATCTATGCGCTGAGCGAGGAGCTGTCGCACTCGGTGTCGCAGATCGACGGCATCGTCGCCGCGCGCGTGCACGTGGTGCTGCCCGACAACGACCTGCTCAAACGCGTGATTTCACCCTCGTCGGCCTCGGTGCTGGTGCGTTACGACCCAGGCACCGACATCAATACGCTGATCCCGCAGATCAAGACGCTGGTGGCCAACGGCATTTCCGGGCTGAGCTACGAAGGCGTGTCGGTCACGGCGATCAAGGCGGCTGTCGCCATCAGCCAGAACCCGGCGCAACCACGGCTGGCGCGCTTTATGGGCTTGTGGATGCTCGAAGACAACGTGCCCCAGGCGCGTTTCATGTTCGGCACTTTATTGCTGATCGCGCTCGGCGCCCTCGGTGTACTGGCGCGCCAGCAGTGGGCGCGGCGCCAGTCCCAGGCGCTGTATGTGCTCAAGGAGGGTGAATGAGTTTGTTCGAACGCTGGCAGGGGCTGATCGCCGAGCCCTTGCAGTTTGTGCGCGGGCCTAGCCTGGGCGCGTGTTTTGCTGCCGAACTGCCGGATGAGGTGTTGCAGGCCATGCAGGCCCAACCGCGTTTTCGCCCGCGCCTGGAGCAGTTGCTGGTCAAGCATTATCAGTTGGCGCCGATCGAGCAATTGGTCACGCCGTTGGCGGCTGACCTGCCGGTGTTGCTGCTGTCGCCCGCGCAATTTGCGCGCCTGTCGAGGTTGTGCGGGGCGATCTGGCATGGCGCAACCTTGAGCCGTGAGATCCGCCGCGAGGTGGTCAATGACCTGCGTGAAGGCCTCGGCGCCGAGGTGTTTGTGGCGGCCTTGGCATTGCGTCAACTCGGCGGCGCGGCGGATCTGCTGCGTGAACCGGCCGAGTTGATCGAAGCCATCGACCGTGACGGCCATGGCTGTGTCGCCGCCTGGCTGCAGGCTCAGCACGCCGACTGGCAAGGCTGGCTGTGTTTGCGTTTTGACTTCCCCCAGGGCTACAGCGCGCGCGTGCCGCGTGACCTGGAAATCGTCCAGGCCGCTGCTGCGTGCCTGCTGGCCGAGGACATCGCCCCATGAGTGAACTACCGAGCCGTCCTGCTGCGCGCATCTTGCGCGCCGACGAAGCCGCGTTGTGGACCGAGGGTTTTGCCTTCCTGCAAGCGGCCAAAAACCAGGCCGAACAGATCAGGGCCGACAGCGACCAATGGCTGCAAGCCGCCCGCGCCGAAGGCTTTGAAAGCGCCCGGCAAGCTGGCGCCGAGCAGGTTGCGCAATTACTGGTGCAGACCCAATCCCAGGTGCAGCACTACCTGAGCAGCCTGGAGACTTCGCTGGCCGACTTGGCGTTGGGCATCGTGCGTGAAGTGCTGGGCGAATTGGACAACGCTGAGCGTGTCGTGCGCTGCACTCGCCAAGCCTTGAGCGCGTTTCGCCAGGACCAGGCGCTGACCCTGTGGGTGCCACCCGCCGAGGTCGATGCATTGCGCCAGCGCCTCAAGCTCGAAGGGGTGGCACTTGCAGTGGCCGCCGATGAACAGCTGAGTGCTGGCCAGGCGCGCCTCAGCAGCCCGGCCGGCTCGGTGGAGCTGGGCCTGGAAGCGCAATTGCAAACCCTGCGCCGCAGCCTGCTGCCTTTTGCCGAAGAAGGTGTGGCATGAACCTGGAGCAGTTGCTGCCACGCCTGACTGAGCGCCTGGCCCAGGCACGCCCGCGACCGATGCACGGCACTGTGCTGAGCATTCGCGGCGTGCTGCTGCGCGCCAGCGTGGCCGGGGCGAGCATTGGCGAGCTGTGCCAATTGCGTGACCCCGGCAGCAGCCGCAGCTTGAGTGCCGAGGTGATTGGTTTTGATGGTGACGAGGCGATTCTGTCGCCCATCGGCTCGATGGAAGGGTTGTCGACCCGCACGCAGATTACCGCCACCGGTGAAACCCTCGGCGTGGCGGTCGGTGATGCGCAGTTGGGGCGGGTGATCAGCCCCATGGGCGATTTCCTCGACGGTGACGGCTTGCCACCGACCCTGGCCTTACAGAGTTATCCGTTACACGCCGAGCCCCCGGCACCGTTTTCGCGGCAGTTAATCGTGCGCTCCATGGCCTTGGGCATTCGCTCCATCGACGGCCTGCTGACCTTGGCCCAGGGCCAACGCATGGGCATTTTTGGCGAGCCGGGTGTGGGCAAGTCGTCGTTGCTCGCGAGCATTATCCGCAACAGCGAAGCCGATGTGATTGTGATCGGCCTGATCGGCGAGCGGGGCAGGGAAGTGCGCGAGTTGCTCGACGTGCAACTCGATGCCCAGGCGCGCGCACGCACGGTGGCGGTGGTCGCCACCTCCGATCGCCCGGCAGCCGAGCGTGTACGGGCCGCGTTTGTCGCCACCACCCTGGCCGAATACCACCGCGACCAGGGCCGCAATGTATTGCTGCTGATGGACAGCCTCACGCGTTTTGCCCGCGCCCAGCGCGAAATCGGCCTGGCCGTCGGCGAGCCGCCGACCCGACGCGGTTACCCGCCGTCATTCTTCTCGGCGTTGCCGCGCCTGCTTGAACGCGCCGGCCCCGGCCCTACCGGCAGCATTACCGCGCTGTACACCGTGCTGACTGAAGGCGACGCCGCCAGCGACCCGGTGGCCGAGGAAGCGCGTTCGATCCTCGACGGGCATATCGCCCTGAGCGCGGAATTGGCCCAGCGCAATTACTTCCCGGCGGTGGACGTGCTGCGCAGCCGCAGCCGCTTGATGGAGCAGGTCGCCGGTGAGGAACACAAACGCCTGGCCATGCGCATTCGCGAACTGATGGCGCGCTACGGCGAAATCGAAATGCTGATCCGCGTGGGCGAATACTCCGCCGGCAGCGACCCGCTGGCGGACGAAGCCATTGCACGCCACGCCGCCATCGAAGCATTCCTGCGCCAGAACGCCGGTGAGCCGAGCAACCTGGAACAGACCCTGATCCGCATGCGCCAGGTGTTGGCATGAACCGCGCAATCGAAATGCATGCAAAACCCTGTGGGAGCTGGCTTGCCTGCGATGGCGGTGGGTCAGCCAGCCCTTTTGTGACTGATACACCGCCATCGCAGGCAAGCCAGCTCCCACAGTCGATCTTCGCTGATCTGGAAACGGTGGTTGCTGGCATTAGAAAGGAGAACGCCCAATGAAAACCGACCAATTGCGCACCCTGCAAACCTTGCGGGTGCTGCGCGAACAACGTGCCGCCAGCCAACTGGCCGCCCAGCAACAACGCTGCGAGCACACCCATGGCGTGTTGACCGATGCCAAGGAGCAATTGCGCCTGCACCGTGAAGCGATTGCCGAGGAAGCCCGTCAGGTGTACGCCTCGCTCACCGAGGGCCTTTCGGTGGCCAGCTGGCAGGCAGCCCAGGACCGCTTGCGCGGGCTGTCGGATGACCAGCAGCAGCTGGAAAACGACGTGACCCACGTGTCCACCACCCTGCAAAGCCAGGAGCGTGAGCGCGACCTGTTCCGCCAGGAACGCCTGAGCCGCCAGCGCCAATCCGATGCCTGGCAGAGCCTGCTGGAGGGGCGCGAAAGTGATGAGCGCCGGGTCGGTGAACTGCGCGACGAAGGCACCGGCACATGATTGCAGCCCTTGCCGATCCGCTGTCGCCCTGGTTGACGCACTACGACCCGGCCTTGCTGGCGCTGCATAACCAACTGCATCGGCGGCGCCGCGCCTGGCAGGGCCGCTGCGCCGGGCAAGACCTGCGCGTGAGCTGGGCGGCTGAACCGCAGCCGCTTGATGCGGCACGCGAAGTGCTGCTGTTGCTCGGTCGCGCGCCGGTGCGCCTGCGCCTGTCGGCTGCCGCATTGGAGCAGGTGTTGGTGCCGCTGGCGTTGCAGTTTGACGTGCAGCTGCTGCCGGCACTGCCGCGTGCATTGCTGTTGGAACTGGCGGTACTGGACCTGATCGAGCGCCTCGAACCGCTGCTGGCTCAACCATTGCAATTGCTCGAAGCGCCGCAAGACCGACAGCCTTATGCGCTGCACCTGGCGCTGGAATTGACCTTCGCCAACCAGCCGGCCATGCACGCGCAACTGGACCTGAGCGAAGGCGCCGCCGTGCTGTTGGCGCAGTTGTTGGATCAACATGCCCCGCTTGAGCCGGACCTATTGCCCGACCTGCGCCAGACCCTGGCCGTGGTGGCCGGGCAGCAGCACTTGAGCCTCGGTGAACTGCGCAGTTTGCGCCCCGGCGATGTGCTGATGCTCGAACCCGGCCCGGGTTTGCTGCTGGAGCTGGCGGGCTGTTTGCAGGCCCGCTGCCAATACCAGGGTGAAGTCTTGCGCTTGCAGGAAGCCTTGCAAGCGCCTCTTTTGCACATGGAGAACACGATGACTGACGTTGATGCGGCTGCGGCCCTGGATGATCTACCGCTCAAACTGGTGTGCCAGGTCGGCAGCCTGGAGCTGACCCTGGCGCAATTGCGTGAACTGGGCGCCGGCAGCTTGTTGCAGCTCAATACACCTGGCGTGGACAGCGTCGACCTGATGGTCAACGGGCGCCGCGTCGGCCAGGGCCAATTGGTGAAAATCGGTGACGGCCTGGGTGTGCGCCTGCTGAGTTTCGCCACCCCATGACCGGTTATCAACCCAACCTGATCGAGATCATCCTGGTCGTTGCGACGATCGGGCTGATCCCGTTGGCGGTGGTGACGCTCACCGGTTTCATGAAGATCTCGGTGGTGCTGTTTCTGATCCGCAACGCCCTCGGGGTGCAACAGACCCCGCCGAACCTGGTGCTGTACGGCATCGCGCTGATCCTGTCGGTGTACGTGACCACGCCGTTGATTGGCGACATGTACCGGCAAGTGGAGGGCCGCGACCTCAACATCGAACATGTGGAGCAACTCAAGGACCTGGGCGATGCACTGCGTCCGCCGTTGCAGGCGCACTTGAAGCGCTTTGCGAACGAGTCCGAGCGCGGCTTTTTTGTGCAGGCCACCGAGACCATCTGGTCGCCGGAGGCGCGCGCCGACCTGCGCGATGATGACCTGGTGGTGTTGATTCCGGCGTTCGTCAGTTCGGAGCTGACGCGGGCTTTCGAGATTGGCTTTTTGCTTTATATCCCGTTCCTGGTCGTGGACTTGCTGGTGTCCAACGTGCTGATGGCAATGGGCATGTCGATGGTTTCGCCGAACCTGATTTCGATTCCGCTGAAGATCTTTTTATTCGTGTCCCTGAGCGGCTGGTCGCGCTTGATGCACGGTTTGATTCTGAGTTACGGCTGAGGCGCGACCCATGGGCCAGGATGTTTTCCTGTCATTGATGAAACAGGCACTCATGACGGTGCTGATGCTCTCGGCGCCGGCGCTGGGCGTGGCGATTATCGTGGGTTTGAGCGTGGGCCTGTTCCAGGCACTGACGCAGATCCAGGACCAGACCCTGCCGCAGGTGGTGAAGCTGGTGGCGGTACTGCTGACCATCGTGTTTCTCGGCCCGGTATTGGCCGGGCAGGTCGCGGAACTGGGTGGCCAGGTGCTGGACAACTTCCCGATGTGGACGCGCTGACCGCCCATGGATGCCAGCCTGACCGCGCAGTTCCTGGAAGTCGCCTACCCGGTAATCAGTGCTGCCTCGCTCGCCGCCTGCCGGGCCATGGGCGTGGTGGTGATCACCCCGGCGTTCAACCGCCTGGGCCTCACCGGCATGATTCGCGGCTGTGTGGCCGTGGCGATTTCCATCCCGATGTTCTTTCCGGTGTTCGATGCGCTGACCCACATGCCCGAACACGGCAGCGTGTTTATTGCCGGCTTGCTGATCAAGGAGTTCCTGATCGGGATTCTTATCGGCCTGCTGTTCGGCATTCCGTTCTGGGCGGCGGAAGTGGCGGGGGAGTTGGTCGACCTGCAACGCGGCTCGACCATGGCGCAACTGGTGGACCCGCTCTCCACCGGGGAATCGAGCGTGATGTCGACCTTGCTCACGGTGATGTTGATCACGCTGTTCTTTATGTCCGGCGGTTTTATCCTGATGGTCGACGGCTATTACCACAGCTATCAGTTATGGCCGGTAACCTCGTTTACTCCAGTATTTGCCAGCTCGGCGTTGCTGGCGGTGCTGTCGATCCTCGATCAGATCATGCGGGTGGGCGTGCTGATGGTCTCGCCGTTGCTGATCGCGTTGCTGGTCACCGACTTGATGCTCGCGTACCTGTCGCGGATGGCGCCGAACCTGCATATTTTCGATTTGTCGCTGCCGGTGAAAAACCTGTTTTTCTCGATCCTGATGGTGATCTACATCGGCTTTTTGATCCCGCTGATGCTCGACCAACTGGCCGAGTTTCGTGGCACCGTCGAGCTGCTTAAAACCCTGGCAGGCATGGAGTAGCCCATGGCCGATACCAGCGAAGAAAAATCCCAGCCGGCCACGGACAAAAAGCTCAGCGACGCGCGCAAGAAAGGCCAGGTCGCCAAGAGCCAGGACCTGGTGTCGGGCATGGTCATTCTGTTCTGCACCCTGTGCATCTCGATCCTGGCGCCACGGGCCATGGCCCAGGTGACGGCGCTGATCGACCTGACCGCGCTGATCTATATCGAGCCGTTTGCCAGCGTGTGGCCGCGAGTGCTGGACCATGCCGAGCAGTTGATCATCGGTATTACCTTGCCCGTGATGGCGGTGACCACCGGGGTGGTGATCCTGACCAATATCATCACCATGCGCGGCTTTGTGTTTTCGGTGGACCCGATCAAGCCGGAGTTCAAACGCATCAACCCGGCGGAGGGCATGAAGAAGATTTTCGCCCTGCGCAACCTGGTGGAATTCATCAAAGGCCTGGTCAAGGTGCACGTGTTGGCGATTGCGTTCTATGTGGTTGGCAAGCACGCGCTGCAGGCGCTGATGGAGTCTTCGCGTTGCGGCGCCGAATGCATGGAATCAACATTTTTTCTGGTGCTCAAGCCGCTGGTATTTACCGTGTTGTGCGCCTTTATCACCGTGGGCGCGGTGGACGTACTGATGCAGCGCTGGCTGTTCGGCCGCGACATGAAAATGACCCGCAGCGAAACCAAGCGCGAACGCAAGGACATCGACGGCGACCCGCTGATCAAGAGCGAACGCCGGCGCCAGCGCAATGAAATGCAGGCGTTGGCGACCAAACTGGGGTTGGGCCGGGCGTCGATGATGATCGGCACGACCGATGGCTGGGTGATCGGCGTGCGCTATGTGCGCGGCGAAACGCCGGTGCCGGTTATTGTGTGCCGCGCCGCGCCGGAGGAGGCATTGTTGATGTTGCAGGAGGCTTACGACTTGGGCATCCCGCACGCGCCGGACCGGGCCTTGGCGGCGGAGATTGCGCGCAGAACCGTACCCGGCGACCCGGTGCCGGATGCTTCATTCCAGGCCGTGGCGGATTGGCTGGTCGCGGCCCGCCTGATTTGACTCAACACACACCAAACTGTGGGAGCAGGCAAGCCAGTTCCCACATGTCAATGGGATCAGCCGTTATCTACATCGTGATACGGGCCGCCATAGCCATCCCCGACCCGCCAGATTATGTCGTGGTTGTCATTGGTCCACTCGGACGGTTTGAGCGAGTACTTGAAGTCCTCTGACCTGCGGTTATTACCATCGCCGATATAGTCCGCATGGTCACGCTGGTGATCGCCGCCGTGAATGGTCGCACGGGCATCCCATTCACTCTTGCGGAAGTCGAAAATACTCTGGTCCTGCGGCGCATCGCGCTGGCCCCAGTCGGACAGGTACGTCTGCAACCATACATAGGCTTCATCGCCATTGGGCTTGAGCAGGCCGTCCTGTTTGAAGTCCTGGATCTGGTCCCAGTTCTGCATCGAGATCTTGTGCAGCTTGTGGGTCTGGATGGTGCTCAGAATCGCGCCGACAAATGACAAGGCTCCCGAAATCAGAAAGCCCACCGGCCCCAGGAATGGAATGATGCGCCCGGTCACGCCCAGCGTCGTCAGCACACCGCCGCCAGCAGCCACCAGGCTGCTGACGCCGCCGGCCATGGACAGTGAACCGGAGGCAATTTTGATCGGGTCTTTTTCGCGCACACCATCACGCAAGGTGAACGCCGCCTGCACCACGCTGATCACGCCACCTGCCACGTCGGTGGCCATGCCGATCACCTTGATGGCACTGCTGGCGAACTTGGCGCCAAACCCGGCACCGGCCACGCCGCCACGGCTGGCGATACCTTTTTCAATGCCTTCCTGCACGTGCTTGGCGCCTTCATCGCTCCAGCCGCCGCTGTTGAGCACCTTGCCCACGTCCTTGCCGTCGTCCATGGCCTGGTCAACGATGTCGAAGTACTTCTTCTGGATCGCCTCGGCATCTTTGGGCAAGGCGTGGTAACCCTCACCGGGCTTGGCCCACAGGTCGGGCAGGGAACGGTCAAAACCCATCAACTTGTAGGCGTTGGTGCCGCGCAGTTTGTCGTAAACCTTGAGGCCCAACGTGGCGAAGTGCGAGCCGGTGCCAAGGAAACCGAGGAAATCGTTGGCGATGCCCAGGCGCTTCAGCGGCGTGTCGGCCAGCTTGCCGCCCTGGCCGGCGAGTTGGTAGACAATACGGCCCATGCCAATGGCGCCACCGACCGAGCCCAATACGCCGTTGTCCTTGAGGAAGGTCAGGTTCTTCACAAACGAGCTGCGATTTTCTTCGCTGAGGCTGGGCATGATCTCTTTGCTGACCGCGTGCTCGATATCGCTGAAGCTGATCACGCCGTTTTTTTGCCAGGTGTCGCCCAGCGAAACCATCGCCTTGCCGAAGTCGGCGGCGGCACCTTTGTCCTTGAGCAATTGGTCGACGAACTTGGAATACACCCCCAGCGCCTGCCGTGGCAGGCCGTCGGCGCTGCCCTTGAGCATCGACAGGATAGCCATGGTGTTGTCGGTGGTGGCGAGTGCGGTGTTGTCGTCGCTGATCTTGCTCGGGTCATCCATCAGCTTTTCAACGGAATCTGTATAGCCGTCAATCTGCAGGTTTTGCAGGAAGTTATCGGCTTTGGCCGGGTCCATATCCGCCAGGGCGGTGTAGGCGGTCTGGATTTCCTGGGTAGCCAACTCGGTCTTGCCGTCGTCTTGCAGGGCCTTTATGTATTTTGTGAAATTTTCTGACGATGTGCTGTCAACCAGCTTCTGGCGGACTTCATCGACCTTGGCCTGGCCACCGTCGACCTTGCCCAGCGCGGCGTCGTGGTTGGCCTTGATATCGGCCTGGATAGTCGAGTCGCCGAGCAGCTCGCTGATGCTCTTGTCGATGGCTTTGGTGTCCAGGATGTTGTCGCGCACATCCCGGGAAGTCACGTCTATCGGCGGGGTGGCGGTGCCCTGGTTGGTGAAACCGTGCTCGGGAATAATCGACATGCCGTTGTCGGCCATGCTCTTGGCTTCCACCGCACGCAGGAACTTGGCGCGCGGGTCGTCCTTGCCGATGCTGCCGTCCTTGACCCCGGCGCGGTAGCTGTCCACCAGGGTTTTCATCGACAGGTCCTGCACCGACAGCGGGTTGCCGCTTTCATCTTTTTCGGTGGTGGTGAGGCTGTCGACGGAAACGTCCTTGAGTGGCGGCAGGCCGTTGTCGGCGCGCAGCTTGTCGACATCGGTGGTCTGCTGCGCGATGTCGGTGCGGTAGCCGGAGATTTGCTCGAACATCTGCGGGTTGGTGTCTTCACTCACCACGATTTTTTCTTCGGCGCCGCCCGGTTTGTGCTGGGTGAAGGCGATCAGGCCGGGGCCGTAATCGCCGACGCCACCGACGCTCATGATGTCTTCGGTGGAGGCCAGGTAGGCGTCCGGGCCGGCGAGGCTGTAGCCGTCGCCCTTGGCTTTTTCGATCCCGGCCAGGCTCTGGCCCTTGCTGGCGTAGGCGGCGAAGGCTTCGGGAGTGATGTCCTTGGACACCACCAGCAGTTTGCCGTCGGCCTGGTTGACCACCAAAATACCGTCCATGGGCGCGTCGACTTTGCTGATGTCGGTGAGCTTGAGGCTGGCTTCGTCCTTGCGCAGCAGTTCCTGGCCGGGCAGGGACTGGGCGTTCTTGATGTAGTCGAACGCTTGCGAGCCCTCGCTGGCGTGCACGGCATGCAGGAAGTTGTAGAAGCTGGTGCCGGCATTCGGGTTGGGGTTGCTCAGATCGGCGCCGGGCTGCGGCAGGGCGGCCTCGGACTGGCTGATCATGTATTTCTTGCCTTGGTGTTCGAACAGAATGACCCCGGATTTCGGGTCTTCAGACACGACCTTGAGCTGGCTGAAATCCAGGTCGCCGGGCAGGCGGGTGACTTCTTCATAACCTTTGGATTTGCCGTCGTTGAGGGCTTGCTTGGTCACACCGGCGCTGCTGTAGCTGGCGAAGGCTTGCGGTGTGAGTGCCTCGGCAATCACCAGGGTCTGGCCGTTTTCGAGGCGGACATTGACTACGCCGTCGTGGGTTTCGCCGACTGATTTGATATTGGCCAGGCGCACGCCAGGGTCGTCTTCGCGCAGCAGTTGCTGGTCGGGGTTGCTCAGGGCCTCGCGGATGGCTTTACCGGCGGGGGTGCCTTGGGTTTCGGCGAGGGTATGCAGCAGGTCGTACAGTGGCGTGCCTGCGTCCGGGCTGCCCTGGTTGACGGGCGCTACGGCGTGGCCGAAGTGCAGGCCTTTGAGGGTGTCGAAGCCTTCCTGAACCTTTTCCGCGTTTTCGCGGGTGATCTTGAGTTTGCTGCCGTTTTGTTCGAAGTAGATGACGCCGGTGTCGTTGTCTTCCGAGATTATCTTGAGGGTGTCGATGTCGAGTTTGGCGGGCAGGGCGGTGACGTCCTTGTAGTCTTCGGGTTTGATTTCGCTGGGGGGCTTCAAGCTTTCGCCGGGGTGAGCGGCGAGCACTTTAGGCTTGAAGGTTTTATCGCCTGACCCGGCGGCCGCCATGGTTCTGGCTTGGTTGAGCAACGCGTCGAAGACATGCTCCGGTGCCTGGGGTTGCGCTACGCGGGGGGCGGTGGGTTTCTCGGGTCGGTTGATCATTGTTCAGTCCATGTGAATAGGGTGCACTTGGACTGGATAGTAGGCGGTGGGGCAGCGTGAAAACGTGATTGGTGATGAGATCGCACAAGCTTTCACAGGTGTGAAATGGGGGGTGTATATCCGTTATTTGGGTTATGGCTGATATTGGTTCCGCCCTGAAATGCCGGCCAACAGAAAAGCAGATCTTCAGTGTATGCAAATCCGCTTTTCGCTTTTGATTTAACCACTCAGGGCGCAACCCCAACCCACCCCATCACCGATGCTGAAACCGCGGCAACGCCGCAATCCGCAACTTAGGCTCCTGCAACCGCGCCAAGTCCGTTGCAATCTGCGCCCGCCAAAAATGCGCCCCTGCCAACTGCGCATCCACCCACGCCTGGCGCAGCAGTACCTTGGCCTTGTCCACCGCCCCATAGCTCCCCTGGCGCAAGATCAGTTGCGCCTTGATCCGCAACATCTGCGGCACAAACCAGCGTTCATGGCGGCCAACCGCCAATTGCAACGTGTCTTCCAACACTTCCAACGCCAGTTTTTCCAGGCCCAGGCGCGCCAGGCCCAAGACATATTCACATCGAAGCAGGCTGTAGAGCTGGCTGTCACCCTGGCTTTGCAGGTGGTGCAACGCTTCGCCCAATTGCGGTACACCCGTTTCCGGCGAGCCCTCGCGGATCAGCAGGATGTTCTCGAAGCACAGCCGAAATTGCCGCCAGATCGGCAGGTCCTGACGGGCAGTGCTGCTTTGCAGCAGGCCCAGGTAATAGCGCAGTTTTGGCAAGTTGGACGCCAACAGCGCCAGCGGCAGAGCGCCCAGGCACAGGGTGTACCAGAGGGTGGCGGGGTGGTCGAGGCTGACGGCGTCGTCCACGCAGCTGGCGATCAGGCGCAGCGCCGGGTCGACATCGCCTTCGAGCAGTTGCACCTTGGCCTTGAGGCAACGGGCAGCAATGCGTTGGTCAAAATGCACGTCGATGATGTGCGAGCGCGGTGCCGACGGTGAGCCAAGGGCTTCATCGATATTTTGCCGCGCGCCCAGCAGGTCGCCCATATGAAACAGCGCCACGGCGCGCATGCGTTTGCCGAGCAATTGCTGGTTGCCACTGCTGTTGAGGGCGATATAACGCTCGGCCAGCTCCAGGGCTTCGGTGTATTGGTTGCAGCCGCAGCGGTCGGTCCACAGGCCCCACAAGGCGCGCATTTTGTGTTCGGCATCACCAAGGTCGCGGGCATCTTCGCGGACTTGGCGCCAGGCTTCGCGCATTTCTGCGCCGGTGCCGTAGGTCAGCATCAGCACGCTGGCCAGGGCGGTTTGCAGCAGCATGCGCTGGCGTACGGCCAAGGGTGCGACGGCGTCGCTCGCCAGGCCCTTGTCGACCCAGGTGCGGCACTCACTGACCCGCGACAGGCGCAACCACAACGGCACGCCGCCCAGGGTCAGTTCGATGGCCAAGGGCAGCTCGCCGCTGGCGGAATAGGCCCATTCCAGAGCCGAGCGAATGGTGCTGTTTTCGGGGCCGTAGAGGGCGATCCAGGTGTCGGGCGACAGGCCGTCCAGGGTTTGCCCGGCTTCTTGTAAAACGCCGAGGGCATAGTGGGCGTGGCGCCGGCTGGTGGAATTGACTTCGCCGTGTTCTTCGAGCTTTTCCAGGGCATAGGCGCGGGTGGTTTCCAGCAGGCGATAGCGTTTGAGCAACTGCGCCTCACCGGCAATCAACAGCGATTTGTCCATCAGGCTTTCGAGCAACGGCAGGGCGTTGCGTGGGTCCAGGCTGCTGCTGGCGGTCATGGCCTTGACCGCATCCAGGGTGAAGGAGCCGGTGAACACCGCCAGTTGGCGCAACATGGCCTGCTCCTCGCCACTGAGCATTGAGTAGGTCCAGTCCAGCGTGGCACTGAGGGTGCGATGGCGGGCGAGGGCGGTACGCCGGCCGGTCATTTGCAGGCGGAAACTGCCGTCGAGCAGGCCGACCAGGTCCTGGACGCCAAAGGTGCGTACCCGCGCGGCGGCGATCTCGATGGCCAGTGCATTGCTGTCGAGTTTGCGGCAGATGGCGCAGACGGCTGCCACGTCGTTGTCGTTGAACACAAAACCAGGGTCGAGGGCGCGTACGCGCTCTACAAACAGGCGCACGCCGGACCAGGCCAGTGCCTCGTCGGCGTTGAGGCGGCTGCCTTCGTCGGGCACTTCCAGCGGCGCCAGGTCATGCACCCGTTCGCCGTCGGCGCGCAGCGGCTCGCGGCTGGTGGTCAGTACATAACATTGCGGGGCGCAGCGCAGCAGGGTTTCCACCGCGTCGGCGGCGGCCGGCAATACGTGCTCGCAGTTATCCAGTACCAGCAGCAGGCGGCGTTCGGCCAAAGCGGCGGCGATGGTCGGCAGCGGTTCAGTGCTGATGGTCTGGATACCCAGGGCGCTGGCGAGCATGCCGGCCACCCATTGCCCGCTGGTGGCGGGCGCCAGGTCGACGAAGCAGGTGTCAAGCTTGAATTCATGCGCCAGCCGCTGCGCCACGGCGGTGGCCACGGTGGTCTTGCCGATGCCGCCGGGGCCGGTGAGGGTGACGAAGCGCTGGCTGAGCAATTGTTCGGCAAGGCTTGAAATCAGGCTGTCGCGGCCAATGACCTCGCAGGACGGCACGTGCAGCGCAGGCTCTTCGGTGCGTGCAAAGAGCACCGGCAAGCTTTCTTCGCCGGCGGTTTGCACGGTCACCGGCGCCACAAAGCGGTAACCGCGCCCCGGCACGGTGACGATATAACTGAAGTTGCCATCGTCGCCCAGTGCCCGGCGCAATGCGACGATCTGCGCACGCAGGTTGCATTCCTCCACCACCACCTTGGGCCAGGCGAAGGCGATCAGTTCGGTCTTCTCCAGTAATTCGCCGGCGCGGGTGGCCAGGGCGATCAACAGGTAGAGGGCGCGGCTCCCCAGGCTGACCGGCTCACCGTTACGCAGCAGTACGTGCTGCCTGGCCAGTAACAGGAAGGGGCCAAAGCCCAGGACATGCTCGGCGGCTGCCGGGGTCGGGTGATCGGTGTCCATCAAGGACACTGCGTGGTTCTTGCTCGAGCTCATCAATTCGTCCTTTTTATAGTCGGGCTTGTTATTGGCGATCAGGCCATTCGCCCTTTTTGGGGTGCAGATGTGCAGCAGCAGTCTTGGAAAGTTGATGTCGATCAGAAAGTCGGAAAGGCCGCCCTCCTTTGGGGCGTAGTCGTTGTTATAGGCGTTCCACGGAGCATGTTTCAGTGGATGAGACTGTCTCAAAGCTGAAACATTTTATTACCAGAAACCCTGATAAAGCAGAATGTATGCCAGTTGGCATGTAACGAAGATGACAACAACCGCATGAAATTTATGGTGAATTTTATGGTCGTTGGCGACCTGGGGATGCCGTCGTTCGGAAACACGAATATTTCTAATTGTGTCGTTCGGGATGCCGAATAAAAACGCTGGTGATTTGACGGTGGTTTATTGGCTTTGTATTACAAAGTATCCCTGCACCACCTTGATACATCGGCATGACGTTCTGGCGTACCGGCGACACAGACCGGATACACGCCTGGCTTTAACTCTGTTCACCAGCTGGCGCAGGCGGTCACCCACCGCCACACGCGCCCTGGCCAACTCAGTCAAGCCAGGAGATATACCGATGAAGCGACCCTACGCGGCCCTTGCGGCCACTTTCGCCCTGTCCCTCAGCGCCTTTGCGGCGATGGCCCATGCCGACGACGCCAAGCCCCAGGAAAAATGTTTCGGCGTGGCCCTCGCCGGTGCCAATGACTGCGCCGCCGGCAAAGGCACCTCGTGCGCAGGCACCGCCACTGCCGATTACCAAGGCAACGCCTGGGTATTGGTCGACAAGGGCACCTGCACCCAGATCAAGACGCCCAAAGGCTTCGGCAGCCTGACGGAACAGCCGTGATCCAGCGTCTGTTGCCCCAAGCGCTGTTGTTGCTGGTGGCTCGGCTGGGTATCGCGGCGGTGTTCTTCTTATCGGGGCGTACCAAGGTCAGCGGTTTTCTAAGCCTCAAGCCGTCGACGTACACCCTGTTCCGCTCGGAATACGCCTTGCCGCTGATCCCGCCGGACTGGGCCGCGCACTTGGCGACCTACGCCGAACACCTGTTCCCGCTGTTGCTGGTGCTCGGCCTGCTGACTCGCTCGGCGGCCGCCGCGCTGCTGGGCATGACCCTGGTGATCGAGGTGTTCGTATACCCCGAGGCCTGGCCGACGCACCTGACCTGGGTGGGCCTGTTGCTGCCGCTGCTGGCCTATGGCGGCGGGGCGTGGTCGCTGGATCGCCGGCTGTTCGGCAAACCTTAACAACCTTGATGGAGATACCCGATGCGCATGCTTTCTGCTTTGGCCATGGCCATGGCCCTGACTGTCCCCGTGCTGGCCCAGGCGGCCGATACACCGCTGCCCGGCACCGGTAAAAGTGTGGTGATCGTGCCCGGCTCGTTTGTCGACGGTTCCGGCTGGCGAGTGGTACACGACATCCTGATTCACAAGGGCTACAAGGTCACCGTGGTGCATCAGGGCCACGAAAACCTCGCCGCCGATGTGGCCGAGGCACGTGAAGTGCTGGAGCAACAAGTTGGCCCGGTGGTGCTGGTGGGCCACAGTTCCGGTGGTGCGGTGATCTCGATTGCCGGCGACCGCGATAAGGTCAAGTCGATGGTCTACGTTTCGGCCCTGCAGCCGGAAGTGGGCGAGAACATGGCCCAGTTGATCGGCTCGATGCCGGCGCCCAGCGATGACATCAAGCAGAGCCGCGACGGCCATCTGTTCTTTGATCGCAGCAAATACAACGCTGACTTTGCCGCCGACCTGACCCCCAACCGCACCGACTTCATGGCCGCCTCCCAAGTGCCGGCCACCACCGCCTTGTTCGGCGGCACCGTGTGGGCGGCCGCGTGGCATAAAAAGCCGACGTATGCCGTGGTATCCACCGAAGACCGGGCGCTGAGCCCCGCGCTGCAACGCTGGATGTACCAGCGTGCCGGTTCCAAGGTCACCGAAATCAAGGCGAGCCACTCGGTGTACATCTCCCAGCCTGAGGCGGTGGCGAAGGTCATCGAAGACGCTGCTTCCGTTATCAAATAATTGCTCTCACCCCACACAGCACTCAAAGAGGAAATACCCATGAACACTGCACTCAAATCCCGTCTGAGCCTCGCCGCTGCCGCCGCCCTGATTGCCATGGCGTCGGCGTCATTCGCCAGTGCCGCAAGCGCCGCCGACCAACAGGAAAAACCCGGCCGCTGCTACGGCGTCAACAGCTGCAAGGGCGAAAGCCTGTGCGCCACCGCCAAGCACGACTGCAAGGGCCTTAACAGCTGCAAGGGCGAGGGCGTGATCGTCAAGACGCCGTCTGAATGCCTCAAGGCCGGCGGCACGTTGACTGAACCGAAATAAATCCACCCGGCGGGTCTGAGCCGGGCCCGCCACCTTTTTGCGAAGGTCTGCCATGTCGACATTTAACCCGCGCTTTTCCGGCTATGGCCTGGGGCTGCGCAAGGAACATTACGGCGACTTCCTGGAAACCTCGGTGCCCGTGGACTTTGTCGAAGTGATCTCTGAGAATTTTATGGTTGCGGGTGGGCAACCACGGCACATCCTGCGCCAGATCCGCGAGCGTTACCCGGTGGCGCTGCATGGGGTGTCGATGTCGATCGGCACCGCCGAAGGGCTGGACCAAGCGTACCTGTTGCGGCTCAAGGCGCTGGTCGATGAGGTGGAGCCGCTGTTTGTCTCCGATCACCTGAGTTGGTCGCGCAGCGGTGGTTTTAATGCCCACGACTTGTTGCCGGTGCCCTATACCGACGAGGCTCTGGACCGCGTGTGCGCCAATATTCATCAGGCCCAGGACGTGCTCGGCCGCACGCTGCTGGTGGAAAATCCGTCCAGCTACCTCTCTTTTGACGGGGCCTGCATGAGCGAATGGGCATTTATCACCGCCATGGCCGAGCGCACGGGCTGCGAGTTGTTATTGGACGTCAATAATGTGTTTGTCAGTGCCAGCAACCATGGCTTTGATGCTCAGGCCTTTCTCGACGGAATCCCCGCCGAGCGCGTGCGCCAGATTCACTTGGCCGGGCATAGCCAGGGCCGTGAGCTGTTGATCGACAGCCACGACAGCCCGGTGTGCGCCGGGGTTTGGGATTTGTATGCCAAAGCCATTGCGCTGCTCGGGCCGGTGGCCACGATGATTGAGCGTGATGATGCTATCCCGTCGCTGGCCGAGTTGCTTGAAGAGCTGTCGATGGCACGGGCTTTGGGGCTGGCGCGATGAACCTGGCGCAGTGGCAACAGGCATTTCGTACCTGGCTGGTGAGTGCGTCGGATGACTCGTCCCGGCTGCTGGGCGATCACCACGCGGGCCTGGCGGTGTACCAGAACAACTATCGCGCGCAGCTGGTGGGTTGCCTGGAGCAGGCGTTTCCGATGGTGCGACGTTGGCTGGGAGAGGAGGCGTTTCTGGCGGCCAGCATTACCCATATCGACCAGCAACCCCCGCATGCCTGGACCCTGGACGCGTACCCCGAAGGGTTTTACGCAACCTTGAAGGCCGTGTTGCCGAATAACCCGGATGTGCACGAACTGGCCTGGATCGAGTCGGCGCTAAATGAGGCGTTTGTCGCCGCCGATGCATCGCCCTTGCCGTTGCAAGCCCTGGCCGAGCTGGATTGGGACAGCGCCGTTTTACGCCTGACGCCGTCGTTGCGCTGCCATGGGCTGAGCACCAATGCTGAGGCGATCTGGTCGGCGTTGTGGCAAGACGCGGCTGCGCCGCAGGCGATGATGCTGGCAGAGGCGGGCGGCTTGTTGGTGTGGCGGCGGCAGTACACCTCACGTTTACGCCAGGTGAGTGCGTTGGAACTGGAGGCCGTGTTGCACTTGCAGGCCGATGGCAGCTTTGCCGGGCTGTGCGAGTTTCTGGTGGCGCGCCTGGGCGAAGAGGCGGGTGTGGCCCAGGCCGGCGAGTACCTGGCCGGGTGGTTGGGCAGTGAGTTGATCGTTGAATGACGGCGGCCAACATGAAAATTCGGACAGCCAGGCAATTGGCCACTGAAAAAAATCCGCCCAGCCCGTAATCTAATGGCCTTTGCCACCTGTGCGGATTGTTCATGTCTTCTGTTGCCGATGGGCTGCCTTCCAATAAACGCTTGCCGGCGGTGATCGCCTTGTCTTTGGGCATTGGCATGGCAACCCTGGACACCGCCATCGTCAATACGGCGCTGCCGACGTTGGCGCAGGGTATCGGCACTGATTCGGCCTCGGTGATCTGGGTGGTCAACGCCTACCAGTTGGCGATTATCGCCACGGTGCTGCCGTTCGCGTCGCTGAGTGATGTGCTGGGCCACCGGCGTGTGTACCTCGGCGGTTTGCTGCTGTTTATTGTCTCGTCGCTGTTTTGCGGGTTGGCCGGTTCGTTGCTGACCCTGACCGCCGCGCGAGTCGCCCAAGGGCTGGGTGCGGCGGCGGTGATGAGCGTCAACACGGCATTGCTGCGGCATATCTACCCGTCAAAAATGCTTGGGCGCGGCCTGGGCTATAACTCGCTGGTGGTGGGGCTGGCCTTCACGCTGGGGCCGACCGCCGCGTCGGCGATTCTGTCGGTGGCGAGCTGGCATTGGCTGTACCTGATCAACGTGCCGCTGGGGCTGCTTGCGCTGGGGTTGGGCCTGCGTTCATTGCCGACGCTGCCATTGACCGGCCACGCGTTCGATCGGTTGTCGGCGCTATTATGTGCCGGCCTGTTCGCGCTGTTGGTGCTGGGCCTCGGGACGGCGGTGCATGGCGCCCAAGGCGCACTGACCCTCGGTTTGATTGCGGTGGCGTTGGTGTGCGGCGCATTGCTGTTGCGCCGTGAAGCCGGTCACCCGGCGCCGATGCTGGCACTGGACCTGTTCAAGCGTCCGGTGTTTGCGTTGTCTTCCCTTACGGCCATCTGTGCGTTCAGCGCCCAGGGCCTGGCTTTTGTGTCATTGCCATTCCTGTTGCAGGCGGTGCTTGGGCATAGCCAGGTAGCCACCGGTTTTCTGATGACGCCGTGGCCTGCCGTGGTGGCGGTGATGGCGCTGGTGGCGGGGCGCCTGGCCGATCGTGTGTCGCTGGGCCTGTTGTGCGGCATCGGCTTGCTGATGCTCAGCGCGGGCATGGCGGCGTTGGCGACCTTGGGCAGCGGCGCCAGCGCCTTTGATATCGGCTGGCGCATGGCCTTGTGCGGCGCCGGTTTCGGTTTTTTCCAGTCACCCAACCTCAAGGCAATCATGACCAGCGCGCCATTGGCCCGCAGCGGTGGGGCCAGTGGCATCGTCGCAATTTCACGCTTGCTGGGGCAGACGCTGGGGGCGTCGTTGGTGGCGTTCTGTTTCCACCTGTCCCTGGGCAGCGGCCCGCAATACGCGCTGTGGCTGGGCTGTGGGTTTGCGCTGGTGGGCAGTGTGGCCAGCGGACTGCGTCTGTTGCCGTATAAACACAAGGTTTAGCCCTTGTAAAACACGCGGCGGCAACGCTAACGTGGCGGCCTGAGTATTTCGGGATGTTTCAGATTTATGTCCAGCCTGGCCCTACGCACTGCTGATACCACCTCCCGACGTGCCGCACTGACCCTGGCGTTATGCCTGCCCAGTGACGTGTTGCTCTACTTGCTGCTGCCCATGGAATCCCAGGCCTTCGGCATTACGCTGGCCCAGGCCGGGGTGTTGCTGGCAGCCAACCGCCTGGTACGGATTTTCGGCTACCGCCATGTGTTGAATTTCTACGCCCGCAACGGCGACCGCCTGACCTGCATGATCGCCGCCGGTGCTGCCACGGTGTGCGCCTTGGGCAACTCGATACTGTCTGGGTTCGCCGCACTGTTGGGGCTGCGGTTGATCTGGGGCCTGTGTTTTGCCGCGCTGAACCTGTCGACCCAAGTGCTGGCCACCTCTGAGCCTGCTGGCGCGGCGCGCAGGGCAGGGCGTTCGAGGGCGGTGATCGCCCTCGGACCGATGCTGGCATTGCCACTGGGTGGCTGGTTGACCCTGTGGGCCGGGCCGCGACCTATCTTTATGATTCTGGCCGGCTGCTGCCTGGTGGGGCTGTGGGTGGCGCGTGGCTTGCCAACTGCCGGGCATGATTTGCACAGCACCGGGCGGCGCTTCAAGTGGCCGGACAGTGTGGCGGTGTGGTCGTTTATCGAAGGTGTGGCGCTGGATGGGCTGTTTATCTTTGGCCTGTCGATCCAGGCGCAGAAGATCCTCGGCGGCGATGCCGTGTTGATCGCCGGTGGCTTGATGGCCCTGCGCTATGCCTCGGAGATGCTCCTGAGCCCGCTGGGTGGCCGTGCGGCGCAGCGTTTTGGCGCGACCTCAATGCTGTTGCTGTTTTCGTTCTTGAGTGCCTTGGCGCTGACGGCATTTGGCAGTTATTGGGTGATCGTTGGCGCAGCGGCGGTGCTGGTGTTGCGTGCGTTGCAGCTGCCACTGGTGACCACCTTGGTGGCCGAGCGCAACCCTGGCACGATGCGCGTTTCGGCCCTGGCGTCCAACGCGGTGTGGCGCGATGTCGGCGCCGGCCTCGGGCCGTTGTTGGCGGGGCTGTTGCTGCCGGTGGCGTCGGCGCCGTGGGTGTTTGGCCTGGCGGGCGCGGCGATTGCCGTCAGCGCGGTGTTCTGCTGGCGCGCGAAGGTACCCAACTGACTATCGGTTTTTAAAGCCTTCCAGCCAGGCGGGGTCGAAGCGGGTTTGTTCGATATCGATCCCCAGTGCCTGCATCTTCGCCCTATGGGCCTCCATCTCGCCGACCAGTTGCGCCTGGGCGCTGGAGTTGGCGTCCAGGTCGTGCATCTGCGTCAGGCCCAAGTGGTAAAAACGCAGGATCTTGAGGGCGGTGGGGTCGTTGGCCTGTACGCGGTCTTTGAGGGTGTGCATCACATTGGTCACGCGCATCAGGTTGCGCTTGAGCTGCCAGCCGTACACCGCAGGTGCAAGCCACTGCTGGGTCCAGAAGGGGCCGCGTACCAGGGCGACGGTGATCAATACGCCGGCGAATACGCCGCCGACGTTGAAGCGCAAATTGTCGCCGCCGGGTTCGCCGAACAGCATCACGGCCAGGGTCGACAGCAGCATGGCCAGGGCCATGAACAGCACGGCGATGATCAGCGTGCTGCGGCGGGTTTGTTGGCGGAAGGTTGCTGGGTCGCAGGGTTTGAGCTCGAACATCCGGGTCAGGTCTCAAGAAAGGCGGGGTGGCATCTTCGCATGCTTTGGGCAAACAAGTTGAACCATGGCTTGGGGTGGTTTCTCTAAACCTGTGTAGCCCATTTGAGGTAAGCCATCATGTCTGAGTACAAGCAACCGCCGCCGGGTACACCCAACCCTGAGCGTACGCCGGGAGAGGAGGAGCGTGACAACGATGCGTTGCGGCCCAATGACCCGGCCGAGCGTCAGGGCGAAGATGATGTGGAGCGGGTTGAGGAAGATCTCGAAAACCTGCATGACAAAGCGCGACCGCTATAGGTTCAGGAGGTGAGTGTGAGTAATCATCCAAAAGGCCCGGGTTCGGGTGAGCATGCGAGCGGTGAGGATGAATTGGGGTTTGATCCGGATTCGCCTGATGTGTCGGACCCGCAGGTTGATCCTGTTGGGCCGGCGATTGCGCCGTTGGATAAGGACAAGTCACGGGGGAAAAAGGTGGATTATGACCCGTTGGGGGATCTTAAGAAGCCTGAGTGATGTTGAGTGTACATATCCATTGCTGCGGTAACGGCGGCTTAGGGTTCCGCCCTGAAGATCAAGATCAAAATCAAGATCAAGATCTACAGCACGGCGGCCTGAAAGCCGACCTGAGGGGTTGAAGCAAGAGCCAGATCAAGTGCAAGGCAAAAGCCTATCCACCTGATGCAACCCGGACTAAATGTGGGAGCGGGCTTGCTCGCGAATGCGGTGTGTCAGTCAATCCATCTGTCACTGACACACCGCATTCGCGAGCAAGCCCGCTCCCACAGGTGACCGCATCCAACCTTGATGGTGAGGTTGGCAGTTGCTGTTGCTGTTGCTCCGGCCCTTACATCCTTTTCGCTGGCGAAGTCAGCGGTCTTTTGATCTGCGCTTGTGATCGTGATCTTGATCTGAAATCGCCCCCCCAAATCACTGGCGGATTGCGGGCATGCCGAGCCACAGCGAGGCACCGAGTGTTGGGGCACAGACCTTTTGGTTACTTTTGGCTGGGCCGGCATTCCGGGCGTTTGCCAAAAGTGACCCGCCGTCAGGGCGGAACCCTAGGCCGCCGTTACCTAAATAACGGATATGCACACCACCACCAATACCCTCACAAACCAAACCCCGCAATAGCGGGGCTTGATCACATCCAGGCGAAACTCACTTGGGCGGCACCCAGGTAACCTCGCTGATCCCGAACTTCTCCGCCCAGGGCCGGGTGGTTTTCTTGACCTGCTCATGACCCACGCGCCCGATGCGGCTGACATGCGCAATGTCAGCATCGACCGCCGCCCAGTGCCACGCTTCAGCGTTATTCATCACTTCGGCGCGTACCACAAAGGACTTCGGTTGACCGTGCAGTTGATAGTGAATGGTGTAGATTTTTGCGGTACTCATGTTGCCTCCCTGTCTTGTTATAGATGGATAGGCGGGCGTTCAAAAAGGTTCACTCAAAATGACAAGCCGTACCCCGGCGCGGCATAGTGACGCACTCGTCACGCGCCCAAGGATCGCGCCATGTCCCGATTGACTCACAGCCAGCTCTACCTGCAGCGTCTGGGCTACGACTCTGCCCCGCCACCCACGCTCAAAACCTTGCAGGACCTGCAATTGCGGCACGTCTGCACCTTCGCCTTCGAGAGCCTGTCGACCTTGCTGCATGCTCCGGTGCCGATCGACCTGCCCAGCATCGAGCAAAAGGTCCTGCTGGACGGGCGCGGTGGTTACTGTTTCGAGCTTAACTACCTGTTCCTGGCACTGTTGCAGGAACTGGGCTTCGACGCTCGCGGGCTTACCGGCTGGGTGGTGATGGGCGGGCCGCCTGATGCGCGCACCGGGCGCACCCATCGCCTGAGCCTGGTGACCCTGGACGGCGTGCGTTATGTCACCGACGTCGGCTTCGGCGGCATGGTGCCCAGCAGCCCGTTGCAGTTGGACACCGAGGCGCCCCAGGCCACCGCCCATGAGCCTTATCGCCTGACCTTCAACGGCGCCGATTACACCTTGTGGGCGCAGGTGGGCGAGGAGTGGCGTGGCTTGTATGTGTTCGACCTGCAAGTGCAGGCCGATATCGACTACACCATCGGCAATTGGTACGTGTCGACACACCCGGCCTCTGTCTTTGTCGGGCAACTGAAGGCGGCGCTGTTGGCGCCGGGTAAACGCCATACCTTGGCCAACGCCCACTATGCGGTTCACTGTCTTGACCGACCCAGCGAAAAACGCGCAGTCGAAACTACTGATGAGCTGCTGACACTGCTTCAAGACACGTTCGGCATTCGTTTGCCGGCGCACCCGCAACTTCGCGAAACACTTGATGGCTTAATAATGGCAAACTCCAAGGAGTCTTGAGCTAGAGCCTTCGCTGAACCGTTTTACCTTCATGTCAATGCAAATTAATTCGAACCTTTGGCGAAAGCCGAGGTTCGAACCGGTTCCTGAATAATTTGCTCACCAGACAAGGAGATTTAAAACGATGTCTAAGCTATTCGGAAAAATCCTCAAGGGTTCCTCGCTGCTGGCGCTGGTCACCGCGCCGGCTGTGGTGTTCGCCGCAGCACCGACTGGCCCGATTTCCGTCCTGGGCCTGCAGGGCAGCTATAACGACTTCAAACTCGAAGGTGGCAGCGAAAGCGACAAGGACCACATGCCCGAAGCCGGCCTGTTCTACAACTTCGGCAACAAGCTTACCGCCGAGTCCGGCTTTATTTACCAAGCCGGTATCGAAGCCAAATACGGCGAAAAAAGCAGCAATAAACTCAAGGAAGGCCAGGCTGACCTCGACCTTGGCTGGCGTGCCGCGCTGGACGCGCGCAACTTCGTCGACGTGATCGTAGGCGGTGGCTACAGCTGGACCCGCTACGAGCCGGACACCAATGATTACGACGTCAAGCTCACCAACAAATCGCCGTTCGCCAAGGCTGCGCTGGGTTACAACCACCAGTTCGATGACATGACCCTGCGTGTCGAAGCCGGTGCCCGCCGCACCATTGATGGCCGGGCCAAGCTCAAGGTCGATGGCGTGGGCAGCGACACGGTGGACCTCAAGGACCGCACCAACCCATACGCCGAAGTCAGCCTGCTGATGAACCAGAAAGGTGACTTGCCGGTGATGGCGGGCCTGTATTACACCCGCACCGAATACAAGCTCGACGATGACTCCTATGTCGCCGACAACACCAAGCTCAAGCGCGACGAGTACGGTTTTAAAGTCGGTATCGCGTTCTAAGCGCAAGCCTGAATGCGGGGCGGCCAACGCCCCGCATTCGACTGTCCGCCCAAGCCCCCTTTGTGTCCCCCAAAACCCTCAACGCCCTGCCTTCGCTGCCTTAGTGTGCAAACAGCTTCCACGGCACAATAAGAGAGGGTGGCCATGCCCCGTACCGCTTTACTGTTGCTCGTACTCAGCCTGCTGACGGCTTGTGACGACACGCCCAAACCTCCCCCCGAACGCACGGCTGCCACCACAACCATGCCCGCCGACCCGGCGCTGGCGCAGGTCTACGACACCAGCTGCAAGCTGTGCCACGCCAACCCGGCCGCCGGCGCACCGTTGGCGGGCGACAAGGCCGCCTGGAGCCCACGTGTTGCCCAGGGCGCCGACACGCTGCTGGATCACAGTATCAACGGCTACAACGGCATGCCGCCGATGGGGCTGTGCATGCAGTGTTCCGAAGAGCAGTTCCTGGCGCTGATCAGCTTTATGGCCGGTGTTCAACTCCAATAATAAAAAGAGGTGGTGGATGGCGCTTTCACGGCGGCAACTGTTGCAACGCTCGGCGGTGGCCGGGGCATTCCTGGCCCTGTCGAGTAACCCGGTGTTGGCTCAACTGGCCCGCGCACCACGGCTGATCCCGTGGCGCAACTGGTCGGGCGCGCAGACCTGCCTGCCGCTGGCGCGCCTGGCACCCAAAGACCTGGATGAATTGGTGCAGGTGATTCGCCAGGCGCCGAGCACTATTCGGCCCGTAGGCTCGGCGCATTCCTTCAGCGCCCTGGTGCCCACCGACGCAACCTTGTTGTCGCTGAGCTACTTCAATGGGCTGTTGGAACATGACCTCGCAACTTTGCAAGCGACCTTTGCCGCCGGCACGCCGATGTCGCGCATGGGGCCGGCGCTCAAGGCCGTCGGCCAGGCGCTGCCGAACATGGCGGATATCGACTACCAGACCCTGGCCGGGGCGATTGCCACCTCCACCCATGGCACCGGCGTGGGCTTTACCTCGTATTCCGGTTGCGTCACCGGCCTGCAACTGGTCACCGCCCAAGGCGACGTGCTGGACTGCGACGCGCAACACCATCCCGAGGTGTTCAGCGCCGCGCGCGTGTCCCTCGGCGCGCTGGGCGTGGCCACCCGGATCCGCTCGCAGAACCGCGCACCGTACCGGCTGCGCGAACGTCAGTGGATCGCCAAGACCGAAGAGTTGCTGGAGGATGTGCCGAAGAACACCCGCGAAAACCAGCACTGGGAAATGCTCGTGGTCACCCATTCCGACTACGCGCTGTCCATCGCCCTCAACGAAACTGATGACCCCGAAACACCTCCCGTCGACCCGGCGGAGGCGGGCGGCAATGAGTTTGTGTCGATCATCGAAAAGCTCGACAAGTATGGCAGTGATTTTCCGGGCACCCGCCGCACCTTGCTCAACAGCCTGCGCTTTTTCGCCAGCTTTGAAGATCGCGTGGCCGAGTCGTTCCAGGTCTATGCCAATGTGCGCAACGTGCGTTTCAACGAGATGGAATACTCGGTGCCCGCCGAGCACGGCCCGGCGTGCCTGCGAGAAATTCTCAAGCTGATCACCGACAAGGACCTGCGCACCTGGTTTCCCATCGAGTACCGCTACGTCAAGGCCGATGACATTCCCTTGAGCATGTTCGAGGGCCGCGACAGCTGTTCGATCTCGGTCCATCAACATTACGCCATGGACCATCACAACTTCTTTGCCGCCGTGGAGCCGATTTTCTGGAAGTACGCCGGCCGCCCGCACTGGGGCAAATTGCACACCCTCAACGCGCGCACCTTGCAGCCGCTGTACCCGCGCTGGGACGAATTCACCCGCGTGCGCCGCGAGCTGGACCCGAGCGGCAAATTCCTCAATGCGCACCTGTCATCGATCCTGGGAGTGGCCTGATGAAACGCCGACATTTTGTGCTGGGCGCCGCAGTCGTGGCAGTGGCGGGTGGCTGGATGCTGCGGCCAAGTGATCGCGGCGGCCCCTACAGCGAGTATTTCCGCAGCCTTAATGATGAACTCAAAGCCCATGGGCCGATGCGCCCGGTGATGCTGATCGACCTGGACCGCCTGGATCACAATATCGACGTGGTGATGCAGTCGGTTCAGCGTGGCGGCAAGCATCTGCGCCTGGTGGAGAAGTCGCTGCCGTCGCCGGGGTTGCTGGCGTATATCGCCAAGCGGGCGGGCACTGCGCGGTTGATGTCGTTTCATCAGCCGTTTTTGAATCACGATGCGCAGGTGTTTCCCGAGGCCGATATCCTGATGGGCAAACCGTTGCCGGTGCGCTCGGCCGAGCTGTTTTATCAAACCCATAAAGGCCCGTTCGACCCGGCCAGGCAATTGCAGTGGCTGCTGGACACGCCTGAACGGTTGCAGCACTACCTGACGTTGGCGCAAGGCTTGGGTACGCGGTTGCGGGTGAATATCGAGCTGGACGTGGGGCTGCATCGCGGCGGTATCAGCGATAACGCGGTGCTGGCGCAGATGCTCACGCTGATCAGCGCCAACCCGCAACACTTGGAGTTTGCCGGGTTTATGGGCTACGACCCGTTTGTGGGCATGGGCGTGCCGGGCATTCTCGGTACGCCACAGGCGCTGTTTGAGCAGGTGATGCAGCGCTACAACGCCCATGTTGATTTCACCCGTCAGCAGTTTGCCGGGTTATGGCGTGAGGGGCTGACGCTCAATACTGCGGGCAGCCCCAGTTACCGTATTCATGAGCAGGAACAGTTGAGTACGGAGGTGTCGGTGGGCACGGCGTTGCTCAAGCCGACGCATTACGATTTGCCGTCGTTGAGTGAGCATGTGCCCGCTGCGTTTATTGCTACGCCGGTATTGAAACGCACCGGACCGGTGGAAATTCCGGCGCTGGATGGCAAGTCGCGGGTGTTTTCGTGGTGGGATGCGAACCAGCGCGAGACGTTCTTTATTTATGGCGGTAACTGGATGGCGCAATTCGAGTCGCCGCAGGGGCTGCAAAGCAATGAGCTGTTTGGGCGCAGTTCTAACCAGGAGATGGTCAACGGCTCGCCTGCGGTGCAACTGAACATTGATGATCAGGTATTTTTGCGCCCGACCCAGAGTGAGTTTGTGTTGTTGCAGTTTGGGGATTTGCTGGCGGTGCGTGGCGGTAAAATCGTCGAGACCTGGCCGGTTTATTCCTGAAAAAAAGGGGGCTTATGTGGGAGCCAGTTCCCACATAAGCCAGTGCTGCTCCTACTTCAAATCGGGCTTACAGGGCAAAGGGAATGGTCAGCTTGGCCCACAACATATCGCCTTCCGGCCGGTTCTTCACATCAAACTCCTTGGCCCAGCGCACCTCGGCGCTGGCGTATTTCAAGAAGGTGAAATACACCGCCGGGCCAATCGCGAACACTTGCCCCTTCACGCCGTCATTCACTTCATCGCCATAGATATTCACCACCGTGCGCCCGTACTGCTTATCGTCGGTGGTCTGTTTCAGGTAATAACCGTTGATACCCAGGCTCAGGTTGTCGGTCACCTTGTAGCTGGCCGAGTAGTCGAAGTGGAAGATCTGGCCGGAGCGGTAGTCGGTATCGTGGTTTTCTTCGTTGAAGCTGTAGGTGGTCTTGATCGACAGTTCGGTACGCTCGTTGGGCATCCAGGTCGCAGAGACCAGCGGCTTGTAGGTGTAGAAGTTGTTGCTGGTGTTGGCCAGGCGGGTGGCGTCGTATTCTCCGGTGGGCAGGGTGATTTCCACGGCGGCGGCCAGGGTCAGGTTTTTGCCCATGTCCCACAGGATGATCGGCGCCACAGTGGTGTCGCCCATGCTTTCGCGGGTGTCGGACATACCGAACAGCGCCACCTGTTGCTTGATATACGGCTGGGCGATGTAGCCGCCCAGGCGCCCGCCGAACACACGCACGGGGCTCAGGTAATCCAGGCGCGGGATGATCGCGTCGGACTTGATCCGCACTTCTGAGACCTTGCCGCCGAGGGAGCTGATGTCCAGTTTGCGTGCCTGGTAGTGGTTGTAATACAGGTTGAACGCGAACATATGGTCGGGCAGGTTGTTCACGTCCAGCGGCAGGATGTAGAAACCATCGGTGCCGGGGCCGATGTTGTCGACGCCGCCTTCGGTAGCCATGGCTGGCAGGCTGAGCAGGCTCAACAACGCCAGTTGCAGGGGGGGAAGTGCTCGGGTGGGGTTCATGTCTGGCCTCATTATTATTGTTAGGGCACCGCTGACGTTAGAAATAAGCCCTCAGCGCGCGACGTGGCAGGGTTTTGGCGGCCAGATAAGGGGACTTTGCCGGACAGGTTTCACTCAGGGTGCAGCGGCTCTTGCAAGCGCCTATGATTAACAGGATGTTTCTAAAACAAGAACTGAAGTACTCAGTCAGGAACCCGTGAGCCATGCAAAGGAAAGCCGTTGACCCGCAATTTGAATTGGCGCTGGTGTCGCCGTTCCTGTTGCAAACCCTTGCGCACGTGGTAGCGCAAAAGGGCGCGAATGCCCAAGCCTTATGCCGGGGCCTGGGGTTTACCCTGGCCGACCTGGATGACCCGGCCCAGCGCATTTCCTATCGCCAGGCCGTGGCAATGATCCAGCGCGCACTCAAGGTGCTGCCCGATCAGGGGCTGGGCCTGTGGGTGGGGCATCAGAACGTGCTGGGCACCCTCGGTCTGCTCGGCCATGTGATCTCCCTGTGCAAGACCCTGCGCGATGCATTTGCCATTGGCGAACGCCATCAACACACCTCCGGCGGCATCGCCACCACGCGTACCCATGAGACCCTGGAAGAAGTCCACGTTGACGTTGAATGCTTGCTGCCGTTTGCCGAGGTGCAGGTGTTTGCGGCCGAAGAGTTCTTCGCCAGCCTGATGGTGTATGGCCGCACCTTGGTGGGGGAGGCGTTTATGCCACTGCGCATGGAGTTCGTACACGCTGCACCGCCTTACGAGGCGGAATACCAACGCCTGTTTGGCGCGGATGTGCGCTTTGGCTGCCTGCACAATCGCATGGTGCTGGCCCCGCATTGGCTGGATAAACGCCTGCCTAACCACCACGCCCTGGCGTTGCGCCAGGCCTTGGAGTTGCTGGAGTTGGAAAGCGCGCAGTTGCACCAGAAGATGGACCTGATCCAGGCCGTTGAGCGCGCTATTTCGCGGGATCTGCACGGCAGCCAGCTGGAGAAGGTCGCCGGTGACTTGAACATGAGTGGGCGCACCCTGCGCAGACGCTTGACCGAACACGGGCTGACCTTCGAAGCCTTGCTGGAACAGGTTAGACGCGCCCGCACTATGGGCCTGCTGGGCAATCCGGGTTTATCGATTGAGCGCATTACCGAGGAAGTCGGCTACAGCGATGTGCGCAGTTTTCGGCGCGCGTTCAAGCGCTGGACCGGGGTGAGCCCCAGTGCCTTTCGCGGCGAGGGAGGAGGGGCCTAGCCCCCGGGGGAGCCGATAAGCCTGTATGAAGAAGCCCCGAACCTGTCGGGGCTTTGTCCATCAACCCAAGGCCGCGAGCTGCGCCACGGTTTCCGGAAAACGTGCCACCAGCCGAATCAAGGTGGTGGCCTGGGCATTGGGCTTGGCCCGCCCTTGTTCCCAGTTTTCCAGGGTGCGTATATTGGTGCGCAGGTACATGGCGAACACCGAGCGCGAAAGATTGAGCTGTTGGCGCACGGCGACCACTTCTTCGGCGCTCAGGGGGGCCAGGTTGTTGAGATGGACCTTGTGGGTCCGCAGGGTGACTTTGCCTTGGCGTTCTTCGGCCAGGGCGTCGAAGCCTTCGACCAGTTCGGAAAAGATTTCACGTTTCATCATGTGTTCTCGCTTTGATTTCCCTGTCCAGCATGTGTTTTAGGGCTTTCTTGTGGTTGGGGGTAAGGTCGTCGTCCTGTTCGTGTTTGCCGTACAGGGTGAACAACCAGAATTGCGTGCCGCCCGACCACCAGTAGTAAATGACCCGCAAGCCCCCGCGTTTGCCTTTGTTGCGTCGCTCATCGACGAAACGTACCTTACGCAACCCGCCGGTTCCCTCGATCACGTCGCCCGCTTGCGGGTTCTTCATCAACTCCTGTTGAAAGCCCTGGAATAGCTCGTCACTCAGATAGTCCCTGCGATGCCGTTCAAAGGCCGGCAACTCGATAAATAGAGCATCCATGTTCTGTACGTAGCCTGCGTATAGTGTGGTGGCCCACGCGCCTTGGGTCAAGTGACCGGGCTGTGGGAACTTTCCTAAAACGCAACCACCATAAGGCCGCCTTCAGCGAGTAGATGCCAGACGAATAGGTAGTAGATGAAGGAAATTTCTACAGTATGAGCAGGCGAAAGAATTGATCCTCAGAAACGCAAAACGGCGCCCGAAGGCGCCGTTTTGTTTACTGCTTCAATCTAAGCGATCAAACGCCCAGCACCGCGTGCTGCACCAGGGTGAGCAACGGTTGTGGGTATACGCCCAGGAAGAACGCGAGCAGGGCGATGGCCAGCAGCATCACGCCGCCTGCCTTCTGTTCCCAGTGCAGCTCGGCGTCCACGCGGCGCAGGTTTGGCTCGATCAGGTACAGGGTGACCATCACACGCAGGTAGTAGAACACGCCGATGGCGCTGCCCAGTACCAACGAGGCAACCAGCCACCATTCGTGGGCTTCAACACCGGTAGCCACGATGTAGAACTTGCCGATAAAGCCTGCGGTCAGCGGGATACCGGCCAGGGACAGCATCATCACGGTGAGCACGGCGGTCAGGTACGGACGGCGCCAGAACAAGCCGCGATACTCGTACAGGGCGTCGGCGTCACGGCCTTTGAACGGCGAAGACATCAGCGTGATCACGCCGAATGCGCCGAGGCTGGTGATCACGTAGGTAACCAGGTACACGCCCATGGCTTCCACGGCCAGGCCTTTGCTCGCCACCAGCGCGATCAGCAGGTAGCCGAAGTGCGCGATGGAGGAGTAACCGAGCAGACGCTTGAGGTTGTTCTGGGTCAGCGCCAGCAAGTTACCGAACAGGATCGACGCAATGGCGATCACGGTCAGCACGGTGCTCAGCACGCCGGTGTTGGCCGCAGGCGAGATCTGGAACAAACGCACCATCACCGCAAACACCGCAACCTTCGACGCCGTGGCCAAAAACGCGGCCACTGGCGCCGGGGCGCCTTCGTACACGTCCGGGGTCCACAGGTGGAACGGCACCAGGGACAGCTTGAACGCCAGGCCGATCAGCATCATCGCGAGGCCCAGTTGGGCTATCGGCGCAGGCATGTTGGTGGCCGCCAGGGCGTGACCGATACCGGTGAAGCTCAGGTTGCCGGCCTCTGCGTAGAGCAGCGCCATACCGAACAACAGGAACGCGGAACCGGCCGCCGACAGCACCATGTACTTGATGCCGGCTTCCAGCGAGCGCTTGTTGAAGAAAGCGTAAGCCACCAGGCCATAGGTCGGGATCGACAGCAGTTCCAGGCCGATGAACAAGCCGGCCAGGTGCTGAGCGCTGACCAGCACGATGCCACCGGCCGCAGCCAGCAGAATCAGCAGGTACAGCTCTTCCTTGTTGCCAGGGTAGCCGGTGCCGCCTTCGCCGAGGTAGGCGTGGGCGAGGGTGACGCAGGCCAGTGTGGCAACCAGGATCAACGCGATGTACAGCAGCGCGAAGTCATCGACCATCATCAGCGGGGTCACGGCCAATGGCGCGACCTTGAGTGCCGGGATGATCGACAGCAGGGCCAGGTTAAGACCGGCACACGACAGCAGGAACGTTTGCGAGTGATTGCGGCGCCAGGCGATTGCCAGCATCACCGCCACAACGGTGAGGCTGGTAATCAGCAGCGGCGCAAGCGCGATAAAGTGTTGGATCGTGAATTCCATAGCGCTCTTACCGGGCCGAAGCGAGTTGAGAGAAGGCGGTGCCGATCCACTGCTGCACGCCATGCATCGTCGCGGCAGAAGTGTCCAGGAACGGTTGCGGGTACACACCGATGTAGATCAGCAGCACCGCAAGGCCGAGCACCATGATCAGTTCACGAGCATCCATCCCTTGCAGGACAGTGTCGGACTTGGCCGGGCCGAAGTAGGCGCGGTGGATCATGATCAGCGAGTAGACCGAACCGAACACCAGGCCCGAGGTAGCAATGGCACTGATCCACGGTGTGTGTACGAACGACCCCATCAGGATCAGGAACTCGCCGATGAAGTTACCGGTGCCCGGCAAGCCCAGGGACGCGGCGGCGAAGAACAGGCTGATGGCCGGCAGGTACGCGATGCGCGACCACACGCCACCCATTTCACGCATGTCACGGGTGTGCAGGCGCTCGTACAGCTGACCACTGAGGATAAACAGTGCGGCGGCCGAAACACCGTGGGCCAACATCTGGATCACCGCGCCTTGCAGCGCCAGCTGGCTGCCGGAGTAGATGCCGATCAGGACGAAACCCATGTGGGAAACGGACGAGAAGGCAATCAGACGCTTGATGTCGGTTTGCGCAAAAGCCAGGAACGCACCGTAGAAGATCCCGATCAGACCCAGAGTCATGGCGATCGGCGCGAACTCGGCCGAGGCATTCGGGAACAGCGGCAGGGCGAAACGCAGCAGGCCATAAGCCGCGGTCTTCAGCAGGATACCGGCGAGGTCGACGGAACCTGCGGTCGGCGCCTGGGCGTGAGCGTCAGGCAGCCAGGAGTGGAACGGCACCACCGGCAGCTTCACCGCGAAGGCGATGAAGAAGCCCAGCATCAGGATGTACTCGGTGGTCAGCGACATCTTGGTTTTCAACAGGTCGGCGTAGTTGAAGGTAATCACGCCAGTGGTGTTGAAGTTGACCAGTACCAGACCCAGGATCGCCACCAACATGATCAGGCCGGAAGCCTGGGTGAAGATGAAGAACTTGGTCGCCGCGTAGATCCGGGTTTTCTTGCCGTCCGAAGAACTGTGACCCCAGAGCGCGATGAGGAAGTACATCGGCACCAGCATCATTTCCCAGAAGAAGAAGAACATGAACAGGTCCAGCGCCAGGAACACGCCGACAACGCCGCCCAGGATCCACATCAGGTTCAGGTGGAAAAAGCCCACGTGACGCTGAATTTCTTTCCAGGAGCAGAGTACCGAGAGGATACCCAGCAAGCCGGTCAGCAAAATCATCAACAGCGACAGGCCGTCGAGGGCCAGGTGCACGTTGATGCCGAAGCGCTGGATCCACACGTGCTTGAATTCAAGCGCGAAGGTTGGATCGACACCCGGTGCCGGAGCGAATGAATAGTCACCGTGGGCCCACAGCCAGAGGCCGAGCGCGAGTTCCAGGGACATGGTCAGCAACGCAATCCAGCGGGGGAGGGTGGCGCCGAAGCGTTCACCCATCCAGCAGAGCAGGCCGCCGATAAAGGGGATCAGGATTAGCCAGGGCAGAATCATGACGGGCTCGTTTCCTTTTGCAAGTTCGCAAAGTACGCAATGTTCATAGTCATATCGCTACCACCACGATGGCGCCGATCACCAGCACCGCACCGGCAGCCATGGAAGCTGCATACCAACGCAATTGGCCCGTCTCGCTGCGGCTCAGGGCGGTGTGACCGGCCTTGGCGGCGCGCGGGATCAAACCGATGGTCTGGTCGAGCGGGTCTTTGCGCAGAATGTGGCTGATCGCAAGGTAAGGCTTGACGAACAGTTTGTCGTAGATCCAGTCGAAGCCCCACGCAGCGAACCACCAGGCCGAGAGGAAGCGACCAATGCCACTGTTGGCCACGGCCGTTACGAAGCGACGCTTGCCCAGGAACAGCAGCGCGGCCAGCAGGATGCCGGCGATGGCGATGGCACCCGAGGCGATTTCCAGGCTGTGTTTGGCGGCGCCACCGGCATGGCCGGCGCTTTCCGGCAGTACACCGGCCAGAGGCGGGGTGATCATGGCGCCGATGAAGGTCGACAGGATGATCAGCACCGACAGTGGCAACCAGTGGGAGATGCCATGGCCTGCGTGCGCTTCGGTCTTGGCTTCACCGTGGAAGGTGATGAAGATCAGGCGGAAGGTGTACAGCGAGGTCATGAACGCACCCACCAGGCCTGCGTACAGCAGGTTCTGGTTGCCGCTGGCAAAGGCTTCCCAGAGGATTTCGTCCTTGGAGTAGAAACCTGCGGTCACCAACGGCAGGGCAGCCAGCGCGGCACCACCGACGATGAAGCTGGCGTAGGCCAACGGCAGTTTCTTCCACAGGCCGCCCATCTTGAAGATGTTCTGCTCGTGGTGGCAGGCAACGATCACCGCACCCGAAGCGAGGAACAGCAGGGCCTTGAAGAAGGCGTGAGTCATCAGGTGGAAGATCGCCGCGTCCCAGGCACCCACGCCCAGGGCCAGGAACATGTAGCCGATCTGGCTCATGGTCGAGTAGGCGAGGATACGCTTGATGTCGGTCTGCACCAGCGCGGCAAAACCCGCCAGTACCAGGGTCACGCCACCGACCAGCCCTACAAGATGCAGGATTTCCGGTGCCAGGGTGAACAGGCCGTGGGTACGTGCGATCAGGTAGACACCCGCAGTAACCATGGTTGCCGCGTGGATCAGCGCCGACACCGGCGTAGGGCCGGCCATCGCGTCCGCCAGCCAGGTTTGCAGCGGCAGTTGCGCAGATTTACCCACGGCGCCGCCCAGCAGCATCAGGGTCGCGAGGGTGATCCAGAAGTCGCCGACCTGAAATTTCTGCGGTGCCAGCACCAGCAGTTCCTGGATGTTCAGCGTGCCCACCTGTTGGAACAGGATGAACAGGCCGATGGCCATGAACACGTCGCCGATCCGGGTAACGATAAAGGCCTTGAGTGCGGCGTTACCGTTGTTGCGGTTGCTGTAGTAGAAACCGATCAACAGGTACGAGCACAAGCCCACGCCTTCCCAGCCGAAGTACAGGAACAACAGGTTATCGCCGAGCACCAGGAACAGCATGCTGGCGATAAACAGGTTGGTGTACGAGAAGAAGCGCGAGTAACCGGCCTCGCCACGCATGTACCAGGACGCGAACAGGTGGATCAGGAAGCCTACACCCACCACCACGCCGAGCATGGTGATCGACAGGCCGTCGACGTAGAGGGCGAAGTTGGGCTTGAAGCCGTCCACCGACATCCACTGCCACAGCACCAGGGTGTAGTGGCCGCCTTCCGGCGGCGCCACGTTGAATTGCCAGATGACGTAGGCGGCGACGATGGCCGACAGGCCAATGGACCCCACACCGATCAGGGCAGACAGGTTTTCCGACCAGCGTCCACGGGAGAACGACAGCAGCAGGAAACCGATCAGGGGAAATACGAAAGTCAGAAAGATCATGTTCATCCGCGCATCTCACTGGCAGCGTCGATATCAAGCGTGTGGAAGCGACGATACAGTTGCAGCAGGATCGCCAGGCCAATACTGGCCTCGGCGGCTGCCAGGCTGATCACCAGGATGAACATGACTTGCCCATCCGGCTGCGCCCATCGGCTACCTGCAACCACGAACGCCAGTGCGGCGGCGTTCATCATGATTTCCAGGCTCATCAACACGAACAGAATGTTACGGCGAACCATCAGGCCGACCAGGCCAAGGCAGAACAGGATGCCGGCGACCGCCAGACCATGCTCCAAAGGGATAGCAGGCATCGTCATTGCTCCTTGGCTTCGTTGCGGCCCAAGTGGAAGGCGGTGATGGCTGCCGCGAGCAGCAGCATCGAAGCCAGTTCGACCACCAGCAGGTACGGGCCGAACAGGCTGACGCCCACGGCTTTCGCGTCTACGGTGGTGTGGCCGATGGCCTGGCCGCTCTGGTGAGCGAACAGCACATACAGCAGTTCACCCAGCAGCAGGGCTGCCAGGATCACCGGGCCGAGCCAGATGCCGGGCTTGAGCCAGACGCGTTCCTGAGCGACCGAGGCCGGCCCGAGGTTGAGCATCATCACCACAAACACGAACAGCACCATGATGGCGCCGGCGTAGGCGATCACTTCCAGCACACCGGCGAACGGTGCGCCGAGGCTGAAAAAGGTCATGGCCACGGCGATCAACGAAATGATCAGGTAGAGCAGGGCGTGCACAGGATTGGTGTTGGTGATCACGCGAAGCGTGGACACCACTGCAATACCGGACGCGAAATAGAAAGCGAATTCCATCTTTCTTCCTTAAGGCAGCAAGCTCTTCACGTTGATCGGCTCGGCTTCGTTTTGTGCGGCGCCCTTGGGCTTACCGGCAACGGCCATACCTGCAACACGATAGAAGTTGTAATCAGGGTTTTTACCGGGACCAGAGATCAGCAGATCTTCTTTCTCGTACACCAGGTCCTGACGTTTGAACTCGGCCATCTCGAAATCCGGTGTCAGCTGGATTGCGGTGGTCGGGCAAGCTTCCTCGCAGAGGCCGCAGAAAATGCAGCGCGAGAAGTTGATGCGGAAGAAGTCCGGGTACCAGCGACCGTCTTCGGTTTCAGCTTTCTGCAGGGAGATGCAACCCACCGGGCACGCCACGGCGCACAGGTTGCAGGCTACGCAACGCTCTTCGCCATCGGGGTCGCGGGTCAGTACGATACGGCCGCGATAGCGCGGCGGCAGGTACACCGCTTCTTCCGGGTATTGCAGGGTGTCGCGTTTGCGAAAGCCGTGACCGAACACCATCACCAGGCTTCGCAACTGGGTACCGGTACCCTTAACGATGTCGCCAATATATTTGAACATGGGTCAAATCCTCACTGAACCGCGCCGGCTGGCGTGTTCAACAACACAACGGCAGCCGTCACCAGCAAATTGATCAGGGTCAGCGGCAGGCAGAAGCGCCAGCTGAAATCCATCACCTGGTCGTATCGTGGACGCGGAATGGAAGCGCGCAGCAGGATAAACAACATGATGAAGAACGCGGTCTTCAGGAAGAACCAGAAGAACGCCAACTGCGGCAGGATGCCGAACGGACCGTGCCAGCCGCCGAAGAACAGCGTGACCAGCAGGGCCGAGATCAAGATGATGCCGATGTACTCACCAACGAAGAACATGCCCCATTTCATGCCGGCGTATTCAATGTGGTAACCGTCAGCCAGTTCCTGTTCCGCTTCCGGCTGGTCGAACGGGTGACGGTGAGTCACGGCGACGCCAGCGATGAAGAAGGTGCAGAAGCCGAAGAACTGCGGAATGATGAACCACAGGTTCTGCGCCTGGTACTCGACGATGTCGCGCATGTTGAACGAGCCGACCTGCACCACGATGCCCATCAGCGCCAGGCCCATGAACACTTCGTAGGACACGGTCTGGGCCGAGGCCCGCAAGCTGCCCAGCAGGGCGAACTTGTTGTTACTCGACCAACCGGCGAACAGCACCGCATAGACCGACAAACCGGCCATGGCGAAGAAGAACAGCAAGCCGATGTTCAGGTCCGCCACGCCCCAGGTCGGGGTGATCGGGATGATCGCGAAGGCGATCAGCAAGGCGCTCATGGCCACGACCGGTGCCAGGGTGAAGATCACCTTGTCGGCAAACGGCGGGGTCCAGTCTTCCTTGAAGAACATTTTCAGCATGTCGGCGGCGATCTGGAACATGCCGAACGGGCCAACGCGGTTCGGACCGTAACGGTCCTGCCACCAGCCCAGCAGGCGACGTTCGACGAAGCTGAGCAGGGCGCCCGCCACGACCACGGCCAACAGGATCACGATGGCCTTGACCACCGAAATGATCACGTCAATTACTTCCGGCGTGAACCAAGTCATTGCGCTGCCTCCTGCAGACCGTCAACGGTTTTGCCAAAGATCGCAGGTGGAATACCGGCAAGGCCTTTAGGCAGTGCAACCAGGCCAGCACCCAACTCATCATTGATGCGCAGCGGCAGACGCAGGGTCTGGCCAGCCACGTTCAGGCTGAGCAGGGCACCGTCGTTGACGCCCAGGCGGTCGGCTTCGGACTTGGCCACGGACACGTAGGCTTCAGGAATGCGACTTTGCACCGGAGCGGCTTTGGAAGAAGTCTCTTCGCTGCCGAACAGGTGGAAGAACGGCACAACCTGCCAGGTGCCCTGGGCCGGGTTGAACGGGCGCGGTACAGCAGCGAACCAGTTCAGCGCGTCACCGGTGCTTTCGATCAGGCGGGTGCCCGGGTCGCCAGCGCGGATGTGACCACCGACTTCGTCCTGGAACTTGTTCCAGGCTTGCGGCGAGTTCCAGCCCGGCGACCAGGCAAATGGCACCTGCTGACGTGGCTCGACCGAACCCGAGTAACCTTCCATTGAGAAGGCAAACGCGGTGTCAGGGTCTTGCGGGGTACGCGGTTCGTGCACGCTGATGTCGGCGCGCATAGCGGTACGGCCGGAGTAACGCAGCGGTTCACGGGCGAGTTTCATGCCCTTGATGCGGAACGAGGCGGACGGTGCAGCGTCGACGATACGGGCCAGTTGCGGCGCGCTTGCGGCGGCTGCGGCGGTCACGTGGTCGAGCTGGGTCCAGTCGATCGGTTGGTTCAGCAGGGTTGCACGCAGGGCATGCAGCCAGCGCCAGCCTTCGTGAACCAGGATGCTGGCGTCCATGTACTTCGGATCGAACACCTGGAAGAAGCGCTGGGCGCGGCCTTCCTGGCTGACCAGGGTACCGTCGCCTTCGGCGAAGGTGGCGGCTGGCAGTACCAGGTCGGCACGCTCGCTGGTGGCGGTCTTCTGGTGGTCGGCTACGATCAGCACTTTGGCAGCGTCCAGCGCGGCATCGACCTTGGCCGAATCAGTGCGGGTGTACAGGTCGTTTTCCAGTACTACGATGGCGTCGGCATTGCCGTCGATCACGGCTTGCAGGGCAGCGTCCAGGGACTCGCCACCGAGCATGGCCAGGCCGAGGCTGTTGGCTTCCGGCACGACCAGGCTGATGGAACCGTTCTTGTCACGCAGCTTCAAGGCTTTGGCGATGTTGGCAGCGGCTTCGATCAGCGCCTTGGAACCCAACGAGGTGCCGGCAATGATCAATGGGCGCTTGGCCGCGAGCAGGGCGTCGGCGATGCGCTGGGCCAGTTCAACGGCTTCAGCGTCCAGGCCTTCGACGGCAGGCGCGCTGGCGTCGAGGGCGTGGGCCACGGCGAAACCGATGCGGGCCAGGTCATCCGGCGCTGCGTGAACGCATTCTTCGGCAATATCGTCGAGCTTGGTTTCAGCCAGGCTCGCGATAAACAGCGGGTTCAGCGCGTGCTGGCCGATGTTTTTTACCGCGGCGTCGAGCCAAGGCTGAACGCGCATGGCGTCAGCCATGTCTTCGGCCTTGCCTTTGACCGACTGACGCAACGACAGCGCAATACGCGCGGCGGTCTGGGTCAGGTCTTCGCCGAGGACGAAGATCGCATCGTGGTCTTCGATATCGCGCATGTTCGGAACTGGCAGCGGGCTGTCGTTCAGCACTTGCAGGACCAGGCGGATGCGCTCCAATTCAGCGGCTTCGATACCGGAGTAGAAGTGCTCGGCACCGACCAGTTCGCGCAACGCGTAGTTGCTTTCGAGGCTGGCACGCGGCGAACCGATACCGACGATGTTGCGGCCGCGCAGCAGGTCGGCGGCTTTATCCAGCGCGTCGTCCAGGCTCAGCTTGGCGCCACCGGCCAACAGCGGCTGGCGTGGGCGGTCTTCGCGGTTGACGTAGCCATAGCCGAAACGGCCACGGTCGCACAGGAAGTACTGGTTGACCGAACCGTTGAAGCGGTTTTCGATACGACGCAGTTCGCCGTAGCGCTCGCCCGGGGAGATGTTGCAACCGCTGGAGCAGCCATGGCAGATGCTCGGCGAGAACTGCATGTCCCACTTACGGTTGTAGCGCTCGGAGTGAGTCTTGTCGGTGAACACACCGGTCGGGCAGACCTCGGTGAGGTTGCCGGAGAACTCGCTTTCGAGCACGCCGTCTTCAACGCGACCGAAGTACACGTTGTCGTGGGCGCCGAAAACGCCCAGGTCGGTGCCGCCGGCGTAGTCTTTATAGAAACGCACGCAACGGTAGCAGGCGATGCAGCGGTTCATTTCGTGGGAAATGAACGGGCCGAGGTCCTGGTTCTGGTGGGTGCGTTTGGTGAAGCGATAACGGCGCTCGTTGTGGCCGGTCATCACCGTCATGTCTTGCAGGTGGCAGTGACCGCCTTCCTCACAGACCGGGCAGTCGTGCGGGTGGTTGGTCATCAGCCATTCGACGACACTGGCGCGGAACGCCTTGGATTCTTCATCTTCGATGGAGATCCAGGTGTTGTCGGTGGCTGGGGTCATGCAGGACATGACGATACGACCACGGGTGTCGTTCTCGTCGGTGTACTGCTTGACCGCGCACTGGCGACAGGCACCAACGCTACCAAGCGCGGGGTGCCAGCAGAAATACGGGATGTCGAGGCCTAGTGAGAGACATGCCTGTAACAGGTTGTCTGCCCCATCGACTTCGAGCGCTTTGCCGTCTACGTGGATAGTGGCCATGGTTCAAAGTTCTTCGTTGGCCCGTTGTCAGCGGGCGTGGCTAATGGAATCTTGTTATTCATGGGCATCAACACAGCCTTTACGGCGTCAGCCCATGAGAAAGCGAAGGGCACGGACCCTTCGCCCTTTAAAGCGTTACGCGCCGACTACGATCGGCCTTGCCAGAGGCGGGACGGCGGCGCTGACAGGCGCGATGCCGGCTTCGAACTCCGAGCGGAAGTATTTGATTGCGCTGCCCAATGGCTCCACGGCGCCCGGTGCGTGAGCACAGAAGGTCTTGCCTGGGCCGAGGAAACCGACCAGACCCAGCAGGGTCTCGATGTCGCCTGGCTGGCCTTCACCTTTCTCGATCGCCATCAAGAGCTTGACGCTCCATGGCAAACCATCACGGCACGGAGTGCAGAAACCGCAGGATTCGCGGGAGAAGAACTGCTCCATGTTGCGCAGCAGCGAGACCATGTTCACGGTGTTGTCCACCGCCATCGCCAGGCCCGTACCCATCCGGGTGCCGACCTTGCCGATGCCGCCGGCATACATTTGTGCATCAAGGTGCTCAGGGAGCAGGAAGCCGGTACCGGCGCCGCCTGGCTGCCAGGCTTTCAAGGTGTAGCCGTCGCGCATGCCGCCGGCGTAGTCCTCGAACAGCTCGCGTGCGGTGACGCCGAACGGCAGCTCCCACAGGCCAGGGTTCTTGACCTTGCCGGAGAAGCCCATGAGCTTGGTGCCCATGTCTTCGCTGCCTTCGCGGGCCAACGATTTGTACCAGTCAACGCCGTCGGCGATGATCGCCGGCACGTTGCACAGGGTTTCAACGTTGTTAACGCAAGTCGGCTTGCCCCATACGCCGACGGCGGCAGGGAAGGGCGGCTTGGAGCGCGGGTTGGCGCGGCGGCCTTCGAGGGAGTTGATCAGTGCGGTTTCTTCACCGCAGATATAACGCCCGGCGCCGGTGTGCACGAACAGTTCGAAGTCAAAACCCGAACCGAGGATGTTCTTGCCCAACAGGCCTGCAGCCTTGGCTTCTTCCACGGCACGGTTGAGGTGCTTGGCAGCGGTGGTGTATTCGCCACGCAGGAAGATGTAGCCACGGTAGGTTTTCAGCGCGCGGGCGCTGATCAGCATGCCTTCGATCAGCAGATGGGGCAGTTGCTCCATCAGCATGCGGTCTTTCCAGGTGTTCGGTTCCATCTCGTCCGCGTTGCACAGCAGGTAGCGGATGTTGATGGATTCGTCTTTGGGCATCAGGCCCCACTTCACGCCAGTGGGGAAGCCTGCGCCGCCGCGGCCTTTAAGGCCGGCGTCTTTGACGGTCTGGACGATATCGTCCTGGGCCATGTCGGCGAAGGCTTTGCGCGCTGCCGCGTAACCATTCTTGGCCTGGTATTCGTCGAGCCAAACCGCCTCGCCGTCGTCACGCAGACGCCAGGTCAGTGGGTGGGTTTCAGGCGAACGCTTGATCAGGTTGGCCGGGCCGAAAGATGTAAGGGTCATGGGTAGCCCTCAAGCAATTGGGTCACGCCAGCAGGCTGCACGTCACCGAATGTGTCGTCGTCGATCATCAACGCCGGCGCCTTGTCGCAGTTGCCCAGGCAGCACACCGGCAGCAGCGTGAAGCGGCCGTCCGCAGTGGTTTGGCCGAGGCCAATGCCCAGCTTGTTCTGGATCTCGCTGACCACCGACTCGTGGCCACCGATGTAGCAGACCATGCTGTCGCACACGCGAATGATGTGGCGGCCGACCGGCTGACGGAAGATCTGGCTGTAGAACGTGGCCACCCCTTCAACATCGCTGGCCGGGATGCCGAGCAGTTCGCCAATGGCGTAGAGGGCGCCGTCGGGCACCCAGCCACGTTCCTTCTGGACGATCTTCAAGGCTTCGATCGACGCCGCGCGCGGGTCTTCGTAGTGATGCAGCTCGTGCTCGATGGCCGAGCGCTCGGTTTCACTCAAGGTGAAACGATCTGTTTGGATAAGCGTGCTGTTCATGCTTAGCGGTCCACGTCGGCCATAACGAAATCGATACTACCCAGGTACGCAATCAAGTCCGCGACCATCTCGCCTTTGATCACCGAAGGGATCTGCTGCAAGTGGGCAAAGCTTGGGGTACGAATCCGGGTGCGGTAGCTCATGGTGCCGCCATCGCTCGTCAGGTAATAACTGTTGATACCCTTGGTCGCTTCGATCATCTGGAAGGATTCGTTGGCCGGCATCACCGGGCCCCACGAAACTTGCAGGAAGTGCGTGATCAGGGTTTCGATGTGCTGCAGCGTGCGCTCTTTAGGCGGCGGCGTGGTCAGCGGGTGATCCGCCTTGTACGGGCCAGCCGGCATGTTGCGCATGCACTGTTCGATGATCTTCAGGCTCTGGCGCATTTCTTCGACACGCACGATGCAACGGTCGTAGGCATCGCCATTGGCGGCCAGTGGCACTTCGAACTCGAAGTTCTCGTAACCCGAGTACGGGCGTGCCTTACGCAGGTCGAAGTCGCAGCCGGTGGAACGCAGGCCGGCACCGGTGACGCCCCATTCCAACGCCTCTTTGGTGTTGTACTGCGCGACGCCGATGGTACGACCCTTGAGGATGCTGTTGTCCAGCGCAGCCTTCTGGTACTCGTCCAGACGCTTGGGCATCCAGTCGATGAATTCCTTGACCAGGCGCTCCCAGCCGTTCGGCAGGTCGTGGGCCACGCCGCCGATACGGTACCAGGCCGGGTGCAGACGGAAACCGGTAATGGCTTCGATGACCTTGTAGGCGCGCTGACGGTCGGTGAAAGTGAAGAACACCGGGGTCATGGCGCCGACGTCCTGGATGTAAGTACCCAGGAACAGCAGGTGGCTGGTGATGCGGAAGAACTCGGCCATCATGATGCGGATGGTGTCGACGCGGTCCGGCACCTTGATACCGGCGAGCTTCTCGACCGAGAGCACGTACGGCAGGTTGTTCATCACGCCGCCGAGGTAGTCGATACGGTCGGTGTACGGGATGAAGCTGTGCCAGGACTGGCGCTCGGCCATCTTCTCGGCACCACGGTGGTGGTAGCCGATGTCTGGCACGCAGTCGACGATTTCTTCGCCGTCCAGTTGCAGGATGATCCGGAAAGCACCGTGAGCCGAAGGGTGGTTCGGGCCCAGGTTGAGGAACATGTAGTCCTCATTGGTACCGGAGCGCTTCATGCCCCAATCTTCCGGACGGAAGCGTGCAGCTTCCTCTTCAAGCTGTTGCTTGGCGAGGTTGAGGCTGAACGGGTCGAATTCGGTGGCGCGCGCCGGGAAGTCCTTGCGCAGCGGGTGACCTTCCCAGGTCGGCGGCATCATGATGCGCGTCAGGTGCGGGTGGCCCGGGAAGTCGATACCGAACATGTCCCAGACTTCACGCTCGTACCAGCTGGCATTCGGCCAGATACCGGTAACGGTCGGGATGCTCAGGTCGCTTTCGGAGAGGGCGACCTTGATCATCACGTCGCTGTTACGTTCCAGCGACATCAAGTGGTAGAACACAGTGAAATCGGCACCGCTCGGCAAGCCTTGACGCTTGGTGCGCAGACGCTCGTCCACGCCATGCAGGTCATAGAGCATGACGTACGGCTTGGGCAGGTTGCGCAGGAAGCTCAGGACTTCGACGAGCTTGGCCCGCGCCACCCACAGCACCGGCATACCGGTGCGTGTGGCCTGGGCGGTAAAGGCGTCAGGGCCAAAACGGTTATTGAGTTCGACAACCACATCCTGGTCGTCTGCCTTATAAGGCGGGATGTACAGAGCACTGCCTGTAGTCATGGTTTTTTTATCGCTTTCGGTCAACGTAAAGAATGAAGCCAGGTTTTCGTTCTATAAAAGAAGCGGTGCTGGATCAGACTTCGTCGGGGCTGCGCAGGTTGGTGACTGCGATTCGCTGTTCGCGGCGCTGTTCCTTTTGTGACGGCATCTCGGCGCGATAAACGCCTTGATCACCGACAACCCAGGAAAGCGGGCGACGCTCCTTGCCAATCGACTCCTGCAACAGCATCAAGCCTTGCAGAAAAGCTTCAGGGCGGGGCGGGCAGCCAGGCACGTAGACGTCCACGGGCAGGAACTTGTCCACCCCTTGAACGACGGAGTAGATGTCGTACATGCCACCGGAGTTGGCGCACGAACCCATGGAGATAACCCACTTTGGCTCGAGCATTTGCTCGTAGAGACGCTGAATGATCGGCGCCATCTTGATAAAGCAGGTGCCGGCGATAACCATGAAATCCGCCTGGCGCGGTGATGCCCGGATAACTTCGGCGCCAAAGCGCGCGATGTCGTGGGGCGCCGTGAAGGCGGTGGTCATTTCCACGTAGCAGCACGAAAGGCCGAAGTTGTACGGCCACAGGGAGTTTTTACGCCCCCAGTTGACCGCGCCACTCAGCACGTCTTCGAGTTTGCCCATGTAGATGTTTTTGTGGACTTGATCTTCTAACGGATCGGAAACGGTTTCCCGTTCGCCGATAGGGTACTGATCGTTAGGAGCATCCGGGTCGATCCTGGTGAGATTGTATTGCATCGCCAAAGCCTCATTGTTTCAGCTTCGCTTGCCGCTTACGACGAGCTTCCGGAGCCCAGTCAAGGGCGCCCACTCGGAATAGGTAGACAAGGCCTGCCAACAGAATTGCTATGAAAACGAGGGCTTCGACGAATCCGGTCCAGCCGCTTTCGCGGACGGACACAGACCAGGCAAAGAGAAAGAGGGCTTCGATATCGAAGATCACGAACAGCATCGCGACCAGATAGAATTTGGCTGAGAGCCGCAAGCGGGCGCCACCTGTAGGCAGCATGCCGGACTCGAACGGTTCATTTTTGCTGCGGCCCCAGGCTTTTGACCCGAGGAGGCTGGAGACACCGAGCATGAAGGCACAAAGGCCGACAACACCGAGGAGGAAAATGGCAAAGCCCCAGTTGTGGGCCATGAGTCCTGTCGCTTCGGTCATGCTGGAAATCCTTAACAGAGAGCAAAGGTCTCTGAGCTCGAAAAAGTAACGATGCAGTGACGATATGTCGCAGCGCAATCAATCGCGGTGATTTTATGGCTAAACACCGGGCAAGTAAAATTCCTATAGCGAAATTATTCGATGGAATAAGCACATAGTGCACCTTCTTGGGGCTGTAGCCCTTGCGGGCCGGGCATTAGCGGGCATTTAATCAAATGTGTTTTGTTTAAGCTGTAAAGAAGTTTTCATGGGCTAAATGATAATGAATATTGTTTGCGTGGGGTTTAAGCGAATGTTTCTCGTGTGGCGCGGGAAGTTGTTGTTACTTGCTTGATTGCAGCTAGTTGCTGGAGGGGATCTTTTAACCGATTTGATTCAGGCAAATACCGCTCTGGGTCAATGTTTTGCGCAAAAACCCTAAGGCTCGACACGGTAAAGGTGGGAGCTGGCTTGCCTGCGATAGCGGTGGGTCAGTGGCCACCGCTATCGCAGGCAAGCCAGCTCCCACAGTAGGCGTGTGGTGTTTTCAAGCGGGCAAAAAAAACGCCCCGAACCAGTCGGGGCGTCAGATCAAGCGGCAGTGCGGTTAGGTCTTCCGTGGGGCCGCGCTGGCCGTGTACTCGCTACTTAGTGGAACTGCTCTTCTTCGGTCGAACCGGTCAGCGCGGTCACGGACGAGGTGCCGCCCTGGATCACGGTGGTCATGTCGTCGAAGTAGCCGGTGCCCACTTCCTGCTGGTGCGCCACGAAGGTGTAACCCTTGGCGGCGTCAGCGAACTCCTGCTCCTGCAGCTTCACGTAAGCGGTCATGTCGTTGCGGGCGTAGTCGTGCGCCAGGTTGAACATGCTGTGCCACATGTTGTGAATGCCAGCCAGGGTGATGAACTGGTGCTTGTAGCCCATGGCCGACAGTTCGCGCTGGAACTTGGCGATGGTCGCGTCGTCCAGGTTCTTCTTCCAGTTGAAAGATGGCGAGCAGTTGTAGGACAGCAGTTGGTCCGGGTATTCCTTCTTGATCGCTTCGGCGAAGCGACGCGCTTCGTCCAGGTCCGGCTTGGCGGTTTCGCACCAGATCAGGTCAGCGTACGGCGCGTAGGCCAGGCCACGGGCGATCGCCTGGTCGAGACCGGCACGCACTTTATAGAAACCTTCCTGGGTACGTTCGCCAGTCACGAATGGCTGGTCGTACGGGTCGCAATCCGAGGTCAGCAAGTCCGCAGCGTTCGCATCGGTACGCGCCAGGATGATGGTCGGCGTGCCGGCAACGTCAGCCGCCAGGCGTGCTGCGGTCAGCTTCTGCACGGCTTCCTGGGTCGGCACCAGTACCTTGCCGCCCATGTGGCCGCATTTTTTCACCGACGCCAGTTGGTCTTCGAAGTGCACGCCGGCAGCGCCTGCCTCAATCATGCTCTTCATCAGTTCGTAGGCGTTGAGTACGCCGCCGAAACCGGCTTCGGCGTCAGCCACGATTGGCGCGAAGTAGTCGATGTAGCCTTCGTCGCCCGGGCCTTTGCCGGCTTTCCACTGGATCTGGTCGGCGCGGCGGAACGAGTTGTTGATGCGCTTTACCACGGTTGGCACGGAGTCCACCGGGTACAGCGATTGGTCGGGGTACATGGATTCTGCAGAGTTGTTGTCCGCAGCCACTTGCCAGCCGGACAGGTAGATCGCCTGGATACCGGCTTTTACCTGTTGAACTGCCTGGCCGCCAGTGAGGGCGCCCATGCAGTTGACGAAATCTTTTTCGGGACGGAAGGACGGCTTGGCACCCTGGGTGACCAGCTTCCACAGCTTCTCGGCGCCGAGTTTTGCAAAGGTGTGCTCAGGTTGAACCGAGCCACGCAGGCGGACGACGTCAGCAGCGGAATAAGCGCGGGTTACGCCTTTCCAGCGTGGGTTTTCAGCCCAGTCTTTTTCAAGGGCTGCAATTTGCTGTTCGCGTGTCAGTGCCATGGGGAAAAACCTCGTCGCATAGGTCTAGGTGGAAAATTCCATTTGCCAGCCACGTATTAACTGCGTGGTTGTGGCTGCTCGCTGACCAGAAGCTTAGGTGGTCAAGTCTGGTTTGGCGGGGAAGGCGACGGGATGAACGATTGCCGAGAGGGGGAATTGAGCAGGTAGGGGCAAACTGCGAACAGTCTTCGGGCATCGTGGGCCTTGGTACGATCCATCAGTGTGTAGCCGGGTTACCTGGTTAGCTTCCGTCCCTCGGGACAACTTCGTTCCAGTCGCAACCTCGTCAAACACACCTTGTGGGCGGTACAGACACGAATCGGCTCAGGTGGGTAGCTTAGAGCGGCGATCCGAAGGCCCTTGCCAGGGCCCCTGATTAGCGGGAGCGAGGCCATCATGCACAGGCTTTTTTGGCTCGTCAAATGTTTTGTAGTGCTTTTTTTAAAGCACTACATCTTTAGTCTAATGCGACTCGCCAGTCAGATTTTGGTGCTTTAGTTCAGGGTGTCGACCTTGACCCGCAAAGTCAGGTCATCGCGGCCCTGAGTAGAGTAGCTGCGGGTTGTAGAGGATTTATCGGCCTGAGTCTCGCGATTGATGCCCGCCAGTGGGATCCATTCACCCAGGCGGCCGCTGATGCTTGTGTCGGTACTTTGCACATTCACTACATCGGGACGTTCCTGGCTCATGCGGTCACGGTTGGTACTGATAGCCAGGTGTACGGTCTCGCCTGTGACGCTCGCAGTCACGTAAAAGCCTTGGGTGACGTTGCGATACTGGGTCTGGTTTTGCGGGCGGCCGTAGGCGTCTGGCTGCGTGGTGGTCAGTGGCACGCTCTGGCCGACCTGGATCAGCGCCGGCACGCCTTCACTGGCCTGGATCTGCTGGATGCCACCGTCGCGGCTGGCGGTGCCGTAGCTGATGATACGGGTTTGGCTGTCGCCGGAGTTCTGCTGGTTGTTTTCGTTGCTGTCGACCGTGATCAACAGGCGTTTGGCGGGTGTGTCCAGTTGTGCAAGCAAGGCACGCAAGTCCTGGATCTTGCCGGGGTCGGCGTTCACGATAAGTTGGTTGCCGTAGGCGTTGACGGTGCCGTCCTTGCCGATAAAATTTTGCGCGACGGGCAGCAGGTCGGCGCTGGTGCGGTTGCTCAGGTTGACGACTTCGGTGTCGGCCATGGCGCAGGCGCTGGCGGTGAGGAGCAGGGCGGTGAGCAGGGTGCGTAGGGACATGTCCGTTATCTCTGCGAGTCAATTAGGCGTGATAGTGCCAGTTTGTCGGCCTGGCAGGTCGCAAGTTGAATCGTAGACAGCAAAATGCCCTGGCAGGCAGGGCATTTTGGGTGTTGCTGAAGACGCTATCGCAGGCAAGCCAGCTCCCACACTTGACCGAGTACATCCCTTGGAATGCGTTCAAATGTGGGAGCGGGCTTGCTCGCGAACGAAACAGCTCAGCCCTCGCGCACCATATCAACGTGCGGAATCCCGACTTCCAGGAACTCATCACTGACGATCTTGAAACCCAGCCGCTCATAAAATGGCGCCGCATACACCTGTGCACTCAGGAATTGCCTGGTTTGGCCACGATTCTCGGCCGCGCCGATCACGGCTTCCATCAGCTTGTCGCCGACCTTCAAGCCGCGCCAGTCCTTGAGTACCGATACACGACCAATCTCGCCGCTGGGCAGCAGGCGAGCGGTGCCAATCGGAAAATCGCCTTCGAATGCAAGAAAATGCATTGCGTCGGCGTCATCCGCATCCCACTCCAGCTCCGGTGGAACCGATTGTTCAGCGATAAACACCGCCTCACGAATGCGCCGTATCTCAGCGATATCCTTTTGCCAGTCCGCGACACTTACGTGAATCTTATTCATCGGCAAATCCCAGGCTTCCTTGCTTGACCAGTTCGCACAGCAGGTCGCGACCGTCTTCGTCGGCCAACCAGGTACCGAGGTTTTCGCTGTGCAGGGCGTCGGCCGAGCACACCAGCTTCAACAGTTCGCGCAGTTTGCCTGGCAGGTAGCGGCTCTGGCCGCTGGCGAATAGCAGCACATCGTCGTCGACTTCCGACCACGCCATGCGCGCGCTCGGGTTGCGCACCAGAATCGCGCCGTTTTCCAGGCTGCTGATAAAGTCTTCTTCACCCAGCTCTTCACCGGCGACCAGTTCCGGGTAGCGCGGCTCGGTCATGAACTGGCCGAACCAGGTCAGCAGCATGCGCTCATCGCTCATGTGCTCGGCCAGCAGGCCTTTGAGGCGGTCGAGTGCGTCCGCTTGAATCTGGTGCGGGTCGCTGACCGGCTGAGCGTCGGCGTCGGTGTAGCGCTCTTCATCAGTCAGGTACTGGCTGAGGAAGTCAGTGAAGTGGGTCAGCACTTCGGCTGCGCTCGGTGCGCGGAAGCCCACCGAATAGGTCATGCAGTCGTCTTCGGCAATGCCGAAGTGCGCCAGGCGTGGCGGCAGGTAGAGCATGTCGCCCGGTTCCAGCACCCATTCTTCGCTCTGTTCGAATTCCGCCAGGATGCGCAGGTCGGCGTGTTGCAGCAGTGGGCTTTCGGAATTGCACATCTGGCCGATTTTCCAGTTGCGCTTGCCTTGGGCCTGCAGCAGGAACACGTCGTAGTTGTCGAAGTGCGGGCCAACACTGCCGCCGGGTGCGGCGAAGCTGATCATCACATCGTCGATGCGCCAGCTCGGCAGAAAGCGGAAGTGCCCGAGCAATTCGGCGACTTCGGGTACAAATTGGTCGACGGCCTGTACCAACAGGGTCCACTCACGCTCCGGCAGCGTGCTGAACGCGTCTTCGGCGAACGGGCCGCGGCGCAGTTCCCATGGGCGCTCGCCGTGCTCGATTACCAGGCGCGATTCAACTTCTTCTTCCAGGGCCAGGCCGGCCAGTTCGTCGGCGTCGATCGGGCTTTCGAAATCAGGGATGGCTTGACGGATCAGCAGCGGTTTTTTCTGCCAGTAGTCGCGCAGGAATTCCCGTGCCGTGATGCCGCCCAGAAGTTGAAGAGGAATATCAGGATTCATGTGTAACCTATTGAAAAAAAGCACTTTTAAGGCAGGAATAAAAACGCCCGGCGCGGCCGGGCGTCTCAAAGGGTCGCGCGATGATCAGATGCGCTTGGCTTGCTCTACCGCGTTGCCGATGTAGTTGGCCGGGGTGAGCAGTTTCAGCTCGGCCTTGGCAGCGGCTGGCATGTCCAGGCCATCGATGAAAGTTTGCAGCGCCTCAGGGCTGATGCCCTTGCCGCGCGTCAACTCTTTCAGCTTCTCGTACGGGTTTTCGATGTTGTAGCGGCGCATTACTGTCTGGATCGGCTCGGCCAATACTTCCCAGCACGCATCCAGGTCAGCGGCGATCTTCTGCGCGTTGAGCTCAAGCTTGCTGATGCCTTTGAGGCTGGCTTCATAGGCGATCACGCTGTGGGCAAAGCCCACGCCGAGGTTACGCAGTACGGTGGAGTCGGTCAGGTCACGCTGCCAGCGCGAGATCGGCAACTTGCTGGCCAGGTGCTGGAACAGGGCGTTGGCGATACCGAGGTTGCCTTCGGAGTTCTCGAAGTCGATCGGGTTGACCTTGTGCGGCATGGTCGACGAACCGATTTCACCGGCGATGGTGCGCTGCTTGAAGTAGCCCAGGGAGATGTAGCCCCAGATATCGCGATCGAAGTCGATCAGGATGGTGTTGAAGCGCGCAATCGCGTCGAACAGCTCGGCGATGTAGTCGTGCGGTTCGATCTGCGTGGTGTACGGGTTGAAGCCCAGGCCCAGCTCGTCTTCGATGAAGGCGCGGGCGTTTTCTTCCCAGTCGATTTCCGGGTAGGCCGACAGGTGGGCGTTGTAGTTGCCCACGGCGCCGTTGATTTTGCCCAGCAGCGGCACGGCCGCGACTTGAGCGATCTGGCGCTCCAGACGATACACCACGTTGGCCAGTTCTTTGCCCAAGGTAGTCGGCGAGGCCGGTTGGCCGTGGGTGCGCGACAGCATCGGCACGTCGGCGAAACGGATCGCCAGTTCGCGGATGGCGTTGGCGGTTTGGCGCATCAGCGGCAGCATCACGTCATCACGGCCTTCGCGCAGCATCAGGGCGTGGGACAGGTTGTTGATGTCCTCGCTGGTGCAGGCAAAGTGGATGAACTCGCTGACTTGGGCCAGTTCCGGCAGCTTGGCCGCTTGCTCTTTGAGCAGGTATTCGATGGCTTTGACGTCGTGGTTGGTGGTGCGCTCGATCTCTTTCACACGCTCGGCGTGCTCCAGGGAGAAGTTTTCCGCCAGGGTGTTCAGCACAGCGTTGGCTTCGGCGGAAAACGCCGGCACTTCGCTGATGGCAGGGTGAGCGGCCAGGCGCTGGAGCCAGCGCACTTCAACCAGAACACGAGCACGGATCAGGCCGTATTCGCTGAAAATAGGGCGCAGGGCCTGGGTTTTGCCGGCGTAGCGGCCGTCAACAGGGGAAACCGCAGTGAGCGAAGAGAGCTGCATGGGGTGTTCTCGGACAGTCGGGCAACGAAATGGGGCGCGTATCATACATGAAAAAATCCGCCGGTCCGTCGCCAACTGACCGGCGTATTACGCGTGAGGCTATAAAAAAAGCGGGTTGCTGCGACTTATTCGTTGCGCATCAACGGGTAAAGCTCTTTGAGTAATTTGCGTCGGCTGATCACCAACTGCCAGCGATGACCGCCCAACTGGCGCCACAACCGCGCCGAACGAATACCGGCCAGCAGCAGAGCGCGGATTTTCGAGGCGTTGTTCGGTTGCTGCAGGTTGCGCATGTCGCCGTGCACCTGGATGCGCTGGCGCAAGGTACTCAAGGTGTCCTGATACAGCGCACCACAGGCGGCAATCACGTTTTCGTGGGCCGGGCCGAAATGTTCCACCTGGGACTGAATCTGCGGCAGGCGTTTGCCGATGGTCTCGAGCAGGTCGTCGCGCTTGGCCAGTTGCCGCTCAAGGCCGAGCATCGACAGGGCATAGCGCAACGGCTCACGTTGCAAGGTGTTGGGGTCGCGTTCCAGGGCGCCGATCAACGCGCGGTAACCTTCACGCAGCGCCAGGTCGTCGCCGCCATACACTTCCAGGGTGTCCTTGGGGTCGCGGATCAGCAGGCTGCCGAGCATGCAGGTCAGGCCTGCCTCGGTCACCTGGCCGGTCTTGGCGATCTTGTCGACCAGCACGGCGGCGAGGAAAACCCCGCCGAGTGCCGTCAATTGCTCCTGGGTCGGGCTCATGCCGGGTTGCTCCAGGCTTCGGCAACTTCTATCACGCCGCCGCCCAGGCAGATTTCGCCGTCATAGAACACCACCGATTGGCCAGGTGTGACCGCGCGTTGCGGGTCATCAAAGGTGGCGCGGTAGCCGGTAGCGGTTTTTTCCAGGGTGCAGGGCTGGTCGCTCTGGCGATAGCGCACTTTGGCGGTCAGGCGGCGTGGCGTACTCAGGTCGATCGGGTTGACCCAATAGATTTCCGAAGCCAGCAAGGCGCCCGAGAACAGCAGTGGGTGTTCGTTGCCCTGGCCGACGACCAGCACGTTGTTTTCCAGGTCCTTGACCAGCACGTACCACGGTTCTTCACCGGCATCTTTAAGGCCGCCGATGCCCAAACCCTGACGTTGGCCAATGGTGTGGTACATCAGGCCATGGTGGCGGCCGATCACTTCACCGTCGGTGGTTTTGATCTCGCCTGGCTGTGCCGGGAGGTATTGCTTGAGGAAGTCGCTGAAGCGGCGCTCGCCGATAAAGCAGATCCCGGTGGAGTCCTTCTTCTTGGCAGTGGCCAGGCCGTGTTTTTCGGCGATCTTGCGCACTTCGGGCTTTTCCAGCTCGCCGACCGGGAACAGGGTCTTGGCGATCTGTTCGCCGCCGACGGCGTGCAGGAAGTAGCTCTGGTCCTTGTTCGGGTCCAGGCCTTTGAGCAGCTCGGTGCGGTTGTCGACGTCGCGACGGCGCACGTAGTGGCCAGTGGCAATCAGGTCGGCGCCGAGGATCATGGCGTAGTCGAGGAACGCCTTGAACTTGATTTCGCGGTTACACAGGATGTCCGGGTTCGGCGTGCGGCCGGCCTTGTATTCGGCCAGGAAGTGCTCGAACACATTGTCCCAGTACTCGGCGGCGAAGTTGGCGGTGTGCAGCTTGATGCCGATCTTGTCACACACGGCCTGGGCGTCGGCCAGGTCGTCCATGGCGGTGCAATATTCCGTTCCATCGTCTTCTTCCCAGTTCTTCATGAACAGGCCTTCCACCTCATAACCCTGCTCCATGAGCAGAACGGCGGAAACGGAAGAATCCACGCCGCCGGACATGCCGACGATGACGCGCTTCTTTTGTGTGTCAGAAGGGGCTGGATCACGCATAGGGTTTCAACGGGTGTCTTGAAAAAGGACGCGATTCTAACAGGCTCACGCCCGCAAGGCTAAAGAGAAGGGCGGATCAATTCGAGGCTATGGCGCTGGCCGGCCAGATAATCATCGATACAGCGGATGATCAACTCGCTGCGCCAGTCGTCGCGCAAGGCCATCAGCTCCTCACGGGTCAGCCAGCGGGCGCGGACGATGCCTTCATCGAGCTGATAGTCCGGGTGGTGTTTCAGCGTCTTGGCGGTAAAGCAGACCCGTTGGTACGTCACGCCATTGCTGGGGGCGGTGTACAGGTAGATGCCGACAATGCCGGTGGCTTCGACGTCCCAGCCGGTTTCTTCCAGGGTTTCGCGCACGGCGGCTTCGGTGAGGGTTTCATGCGGGTCCAGATGGCCGGCCGGCTGGTTGAGCACGGCGCGGCCGCCCTTGAGTTCCTCGACCATCAGGAAACGGCCGTTGTCTTCGACGATGGTGGCGACGGTGATGTGGGGTTGCCAGGTCATAAGTGGCCTCAATGTGTAGTGACTGAAGAAACTCGTTCAGTGTGGGAGCTGGCTTGCCTGCGATAGCGGTGGGTCAGCTACATCTGCATGAACTGACAGACTGCTATCGCAGGCAAGCCAGCTCCCACATTTGATCAAGGGGGTTCAGTGAAACCACGGTGCAAACAGAAACCCCGGCACATGGCCGGGGCTTCTTTGCATCCTTACAACCTTACTTCAACTTGGCAATTGCCGCGTTGAGGGTGTTGCTTGGGCGCATGGCTTTGCTGGTCAGCTCCGGGTTTGGCGCGTAGTAGCCGCCGATGTCCACTGGCTTGCCCTGTACCGCGTTCAGCTCGGCAACGATGGTTGCCTCGTTGTCGGTCAGGGTCTTGGCCAGCTCGCCGAACTGCGCTTGCAGTGCAGCGTCTTCGGTCTGGGCGGCCAGGGCTTGAGCCCAGTACAGCGCCAGGTAGAAGTGGCTGCCGCGGTTGTCGATGTTGCCGACTTTGCGCGATGGCGACTTGTTGTTGTCCAGGAACTGGCCAGTGGCCTGGTCCAGGGTCTTGGACAGCACCAGGGCTTTCGGGTTGTTGTAGGTGACACCCAAATGCTCAAGGGACGCGGCCAGGGCCAGGAACTCACCCAGGGAATCCCAGCGCAGGAAGTTCTCTTCAACCAGTTGCTGCACGTGCTTCGGAGCCGAACCGCCGGCGCCGGTTTCGAACAGGCCGCCACCGTTCATCAGCGGCACGATCGACAGCATCTTGGCGCTGGTGCCCAGCTCCATGATCGGGAACAGGTCGGTCAGGTAGTCGCGCAGTACGTTGCCGGTCACCGAGATGGTGTCCAGGCCCTTGCGGGTGCGCTCCAGGGTGAACTTCATCGCGTCGACCGGCGACATGATGCGGATGTCCAGGCCTTCGGTGTTGTGGTCTTTCAGGTAAGCCTGAACTTTCTCGACCACCACGCCATCGTGCGCACGCTGTGGGTCCAGCCAGAAGATGGCCGGGGTGTTGCTGGCGCGGGCACGGTTGACGGCGAGCTTGACCCAGTCCTGGATCGGCGCGTCTTTGGTCTGGCACATGCGGAAGATGTCGCCGGCTTCGACAGCCTGTTCCATCAGCAAGGTGCCCTTGCTGTCGGTGACGCGGACTACGCCGTCAGCCTTGATCTGGAAGGTCTTGTCGTGGGAGCCGTACTCTTCGGCTTTCTTGGCCATCAGGCCAACGTTTGGCACGCTGCCCATGGTGGTTGGGTCGAAAGCGCCATTGGCCTTGCAGTCTTCGATGACGGCTTGGTAGATGGTGGCGTAGCAGCGATCCGGGATCACCGCCTTGGTGTCGTGCAGCTGGCCGTCGGTGCCCCACATTTTGCCGGAGTCACGGATCATGGCTGGCATCGAGGCGTCGACGATGACGTCGCTCGGCACGTGCAGGTTGGTGATGCCTTTATCGGAGTTGACCATCGCCAGGGAAGGGCGAGCGGCGTAGACCGCCTGAATGTCAGCTTCGATCTGCGCTTGCTGCTCGGCCGGCAACGCCTTGATGCGAGCGTACAGGTCGCCGATGCCGTTGTTCAGGTTGAAGCCGATCTGTTCCAGCACGGTAGCGTGCTTGGCCAGGGCGTCTTTATAGAACTCGGCAACGATCTGGCCGAACATGATCGGGTCGGAGACCTTCATCATGGTCGCTTTCAAGTGAACCGACAGCAGCACGCCTTGCTGCTTGGCGTCTTCGATTTCAGCGGCAATGAACGCGCGCAGGGCTTTTTTGCTCAGCACGGCGGTGTCGATGATTTCGCCGGCTTGTACCGAGGTCTTTTCTTTCAAGACGGTCGCGGTGCCGTCTTTGGCGATCAGTTCGATCTTCACGGCGTCAGCGGCTTCGATCTGCACGGCTTTTTCGCTGCCGTAGAAGTCGCCGTTGCTCATGTGTGCGATGTGCGACTTGGAATCAGCAGCCCAGGCGCCCATTTTGTGCGGGTGCTTGCGCGCGTAGTTCTTGACCGACAGCGGTGCGCGGCGGTCGGAGTTGCCTTCGCGCAGTACCGGGTTCACGGCGCTGCCCTTGACCTTGTCGTAACGTGCACGGGTTTCTTTTTCCGCGTCGGTGGTTACGGTTTCCGGGTAGTCCGGCAGGGCGTAGCCCTGGGCCTGCAGTTCCTTGATCGCCGCTTGCAGCTGCGGGGTCGAGGCGCTGATGTTAGGCAGCTTGATGATGTTGGCTTCAGGCGTAACGGCCAGGTCGCCCAGTTCGGCGAGGTGGTCCGGGATAGCCTTGGTGCCCAGTTGCTCGGGGAAGCTTGCGAGGATGCGCGCGGCCAAGGAAATGTCGCGGGTTTCCACAGCAATATCAGCGGAAGCGGTGAAGGCCTCTACGATAGGCAGCAGTGAATAGGTGGCGAGGGCTGGGGCTTCGTCGGTGAAGGTGTAGATGATCTTCGAGCGGGTGGGCATATTCGGATTAACTCTCTTCTTTGCTGAAAGCGTGCGCAGAAACTCGAGATGCGCCGGGTGGAGCGCGTTCGTTCAAAGTCATCCATGAGCGAAATGTCGAGGTTTCTTCGCGGTGATGTTGGTTTGCATCAGTCGAGCGTCAAGCGTTTGGACTATGGTAATAGTCCTGCTTTCTGGCTGAGGGCTACTGTCTAGAGCGGTCAACCGTCGTGACTCTTTGGTCAGCGGCGGCATTATACATAGGTCGCTATGCTTACGCCGAGCCTTCATACAAAAGGTGTGTCGTCCATTGGTCTAAAGGTCGCAGGGCGCAAATCGCGGCGAGCGCTGCACGATGTGCTCAAGATTGGCGATTTTGCCTTTGCTTTCAGGCTTGTAGGCGACAAATTATGCTGTTTTCGATGCAAATGAGCATGGCGCGAGGTTTCAGTCGCCATTTATCTGGAGTAGGCTCGAACGCAGCCAGATGTTCAATCCATAGATGGAGTTCAGCATGGGATACAAGAAGATTCAGGTTCCGGCAGTCGGCGACAAAATCACCGTCAATGCAGACCATTCTCTCAATGTTCCTGACCAACCGATCATCCCTTATATAGAAGGCGACGGTATTGGCGTCGACATCAGCCCGGTGATGATCAAGGTGGTCGACGCAGCTGTTGAAAAGGCCTACGGCGGCAAGCGCAAAATCTCCTGGATGGAGGTGTATGCCGGCGAGAAGGCGACTCAAGTCTACGACCAGGACACCTGGCTGCCTCAGGAAACCCTGGATGCGGTCAAGGATTACGTGGTTTCCATCAAAGGCCCGCTGACCACGCCGGTGGGCGGCGGCATCCGTTCGCTGAACGTGGCCCTGCGTCAGCAGCTCGATTTGTATGTATGCCTGCGCCCGGTGCGCTGGTTTGAAGGTGTGCCCAGCCCGGTCAAGAAGCCTGGCGACGTGGACATGACCATCTTCCGTGAAAACTCTGAAGATATTTACGCCGGTATCGAGTGGAAAGCCGGTTCGCCGGAAGCGATCAAGGTGATCAAGTTCCTCAAGGAAGAAATGGGCGTTACCAAGATTCGTTTTGACCAGGACTGCGGGATTGGTATCAAGCCGGTTTCCAAGGAAGGCACCGAGCGCCTGGCGCGCAAAGCCCTGCAATATGTAGTGGATAATGACCGTGATTCGCTGACCATCGTGCACAAAGGCAACATCATGAAGTTCACCGAGGGTGCCTTCAAAGAGTGGGCCTACGGTATTGCCGAAAAAGAATTTGGCGCGACCCTGCTCGACGGCGGCCCGTGGATGCAGTTCAAAAACCCGAAAACCGGCAAGAATGTGGTGGTCAAGGACGCGATTGCCGACGCCATGCTCCAGCAGATTCTGTTGCGTCCGGCGGAATATGATGTGATTGCGACCCTCAATCTGAACGGTGACTACCTGTCTGACGCGCTGGCAGCGGAAGTAGGCGGCATTGGTATTGCGCCGGGTGCTAACTTGTCGGATACCGTGGCGATGTTCGAAGCCACCCACGGTACCGCGCCTAAATATGCAGGTAAGGATCAGGTCAACCCGGGTTCGTTGATCCTGTCGGCAGAGATGATGCTGCGGCACATGGGCTGGACTGAAGCGGCGGATCTGATCATCAAGGGCACCAATGGTGCGATTTCGGCGAAGACCGTGACCTATGACTTTGAGCGTTTGATGGACGGCGCGAAACTGGTGTCGTCGTCAGGGTTTGGCGACGCACTGATTTCGCATATGTAAGGTGACGCTATAAAAAAGCCGGCCATTCTAATGACTCAGAATGGCCGGCTTTTTTCGTGCGGTTTGCTTAAGGGTTGATCAGGCCGTTTGTTTGTCTTTTGGGTGGGGGGCTTGACCTGCCTTGAGTTTTGTTTCGTGCGCTTCGTCGTGGATTGATCCAGGTGCAGCTGCGCAGGCTGCACAAATTCCGACGGCGTGCAGGCCTTTCGGCCCTTGAATGATTTCAAACTCCACAGGCTGGCCTGCCTTCAAGGTTTTGTATCCTTCCATCTGGATTGCGGAAAAATGCGCAAAGAGATCCTCGGATTTGCCATCCTCAACGATGAACCCATACCCCTTGGCATTGTTAAACCATTTGACCTTGCCACTGATCTTGACGCCAGACATACCCATATCCCTCTGCACCAGACTCCATCACTGGAGTATCATCCAGTTTATCCGTCCTAACCCGAATAAATAAGGTTGACTGCGCGGACCTTTTTTACCCACTGTGGGTTCTATTGGTTGTAACACCGTTTCGCCGATAGTCAAGGCGACCAGCCGGTCAGTAGTTGAAAATCTGACAGGTCGCCCCCACCACTGTATTTGAACCACTGACGAACCTTTCTTTCCATGCATGCAAACAGCCAGATTCGACTAACATTCAATCAGGATCGCCCGGATCAGGAACACGATGACGACGGTTCTGCAGGCATTGCTGTCCAGGAGGCGAAGCCTGCTTTACAGGCGCCGCCGATGTACAAGGTGGTTTTGTTTAATGATGACTACACACCGATGGATTTCGTCGTCGAAGTGCTCGAGGTGTTTTTTAACCTGAACCGCGAGCTGGCGACCAAGGTAATGCTGGCCGTTCACACAGAAGGACGGGCAGTATGTGGAGTGTTTACCCGTGACATCGCCGAGACAAAGGCCATGCAGGTCAACCAGTACGCCAGGGAAAGCCAGCATCCGCTACTCTGTGAAATCGAGAAGGACGGTTAACGCCGACCACTTGGGTATGAGGTGAAGCTATGTTAAACCGCGAGCTCGAAGTCACCCTCAATCTTGCCTTCAAGGAGGCCCGTTCGAAGCGTCATGAATTCATGACCGTCGAGCACCTGCTGCTGGCACTTTTGGATAACGAAGCTGCCGCCACCGTTCTACGTGCGTGCGGCGCCAACCTCGACAAACTCAAGCATGACCTGCAGGAGTTTATCGACTCCACCACGCCATTGATCCCCGTGCATGACGAGGACCGTGAAACCCAGCCAACCCTGGGCTTTCAGCGGGTATTGCAGCGTGCTGTCTTCCACGTACAGAGCTCCGGTAAGCGTGAGGTCACGGGCGCCAATGTGCTTGTGGCGATTTTCAGCGAGCAGGAAAGCCAGGCAGTGTTCCTGCTCAAGCAGCAGAGCGTTGCCCGTATTGATGTCGTCAACTACATCGCCCACGGTATCTCCAAGGTGCCAGGGCACGGCGATCATTCCGAGGGTGAGCAGGATATGCAGGACGACGAGGGCGGTGAGTCTTCTTCTTCGGGCAATCCACTGGATGCCTATGCCAGCAACCTCAACGAACTGGCGCGCCAAGGGCGGATTGACCCGCTGGTGGGGCGTGAGCTTGAGGTTGAGCGTGTAGCGCAGATCCTCGCGCGTCGTCGCAAGAATAATCCGCTGCTGGTGGGCGAGGCGGGCGTGGGTAAAACCGCGATTGCCGAAGGCCTGGCCAAGCGCATCGTGGATAACCAGGTGCCGGATCTGCTGGCCAACAGCGTCGTCTACTCCCTTGACCTGGGCGCGTTGCTCGCCGGGACCAAGTACCGTGGCGATTTCGAGAAACGCTTCAAGGCGCTGCTCGGCGAACTGAAAAAACGCCCGCAGGCGATCCTGTTTATCGATGAGATCCACACCATCATTGGCGCCGGTGCGGCGTCCGGTGGGGTAATGGACGCCTCCAACCTGCTCAAGCCGCTGCTGTCGTCGGGTGATATCCGCTGCATCGGTTCGACCACGTTCCAGGAATTTCGCGGCATCTTCGAAAAAGACCGTGCCCTGGCGCGTCGCTTCCAGAAAGTCGACGTGTCCGAGCCTTCGGTTGAAGACACCATCGGCATCCTGCGCGGCCTCAAGGGGCGCTTCGAGGCGCACCACGGCATCGAATACACCGATGAAGCCCTGCGCGCCGCTGCTGAGCTGGCATCGCGCTACATCAATGACCGGCATATGCCGGACAAGGCCATCGACGTGATCGACGAGGCGGGTGCCTACCAGCGCCTGCAACCGGTCGAGAAGCGTGTGAAACGCATCGACGTGCCTCAAGTCGAGGACATCGTGGCGAAGATCGCGCGTATTCCGCCTAAGCACGTCAACAGTTCCGACAAGGAGCTGCTGCGTAACCTGGATCGCGACCTCAAGCTCACGGTGTTTGGCCAGGATGCCGCGATCGACGCGCTGTCCACCGCGATCAAGCTCTCGCGTGCGGGCCTCAAGTCGCCGGATAAACCGGTCGGCTCGTTCCTGTTCGCAGGCCCGACCGGCGTCGGCAAGACCGAAGCGGCGCGGCAATTGGCCAAGGCCATGGGCATTGAGCTGGTGCGTTTTGACATGTCCGAATACATGGAGCGCCACACCGTGTCGCGCCTGATCGGCGCGCCTCCGGGCTATGTCGGGTTCGACCAGGGCGGCCTGCTGACCGAAGCCATCACCAAGCAGCCGCACTGCGTGTTGTTGCTCGATGAAATCGAAAAGGCCCACCCGGAAGTCTTTAACCTGCTGCTGCAGGTCATGGACCACGGCACCCTGACCGATAACAACGGGCGCAAGGCGGACTTCCGCAACGTCATCGTGATCATGACCACCAACGCCGGTGCTGAAACCGCCGCGCGGGCCTCCATCGGCTTTACCCATCAGGACCACTCGTCTGATGCGATGGAAGTGATCAAGAAGAGCTTCACGCCGGAGTTCCGCAACCGTCTGGACACCATTATCCAGTTTGGTCGCCTCAGCCATGAGGTCATCAAAAGCGTGGTGGACAAGTTCCTTACCGAGCTTCAGGCGCAGTTGGAAGACAAGCGCGTGCAGCTGGAAGTAACGGACGCGGCGCGCAACTGGCTGGCCGAAGGCGGCTACGACTCGGCAATGGGCGCTCGCCCAATGGCGCGTCTGATCCAGGACAAGATCAAGCGGCCGCTGGCCGAAGAGATCCTGTTTGGCGAGCTTTCCGACCATGGTGGCGTGGTGCATATCGACCTGAAGGATGGCGAGCTGACCTTCGAGTTCGAAACCACGGCCGAAATGGCCTGATAGCTGATTGCAACACAGCAAAAAGGCGCCGAAAGGCGCCTTTTTTCTATCTCGAGAACACAATCGTCAAAACACTGGTGATCCCCTGTGGGAGCGGGCTTGCTCGCGAACGCGGTGGGTCAGTGACAGATGAATTGACTGATACAGCGCATTCGCGAGCAAGCCCGCTCCCACAAGTATTTGGGGTGTTGGATAAATCGCGCACACACAAAAACGCCCGGCATAACCGGGCGTTTTGTATTGACTTGCTTAACGAGCGCGGTAAGTGATGCGCCCTTTGCTCAAGTCATAGGGCGTCAGCTCGACGCGCACTTTGTCACCGGTAAGAATACGAATGTAGTTCTTGCGCATCTTGCCGGAGATATGCGCGGTTACGACGTGCCCATTTTCCAACTCCACACGAAACATGGTGTTGGGCAGGGTGTCGACGACAGTGCCTTCCATTTCGAAGCTGTCTTCTTTCGACATGCAGTAAAGCCCTCGGTATCCAGTGAATGGCCCGGTGCAACTGCGCCAGGCAAAAGCGGCGTGCATTGTGCCCGAAAAAGGGTGTTTAAGCCAAGGGGTTCTAGTTAAGCGTTACCCATCTTTGATTAATCAGTAGCTCAATGGGCCGATATTGGGTCTTGTAGTTCATCTTTTTGCAGTTCTTGATCCAGTATCCGAGGTACACCGCTTCCAGTTCCAGGCGCGCGGCTTCACCGATTTGCCACAAAATCGCAAAGCGCCCAAGGCTGCGGCGTTCTTCGGCCGGCTCGTAGAAGGTGTAGACCGCCGACAGGCCGTTGGGCAGCAGGTCGGTCACCGCCACCGCCAACAGGCGGCCGTCCAGGCGGAACTCATAGAAACGCGAGAAGGGCAGGTCGCGCACCAGGAAGGTCGAAAACTGATCGCGGCTGGGCGGGAACATATCGCCGTCCGCATGGCGTTGTTCGATATAGCGCTGGTAAAGATCGAAATACTCTTCGCTGTACTGCGGCTTGGTGGCCGTGACCGTCAGGTCGGCGTTACGTTTGAGGATGCGTTTCTGGTTGCGGTCCGGCAAAAACTGCGCAACCGGGATGCGCGCAGGCACGCACGCATTGCAATTCTGGCAATGGGGCCGGTACAGATGATCGCCGCTGCGCCGAAAACCCATCTCTGAGAGGTCGGCATACACATGCACGTCCATCGGCTGGCTGGGGTCGAGGAACAGTGTGGTGGCCTGCTCGTCGGGCAGATAGCTGCAAGAGTGGGCTTGAGTGGCATAAAACTTCAAGCGCGCCAGCTCGGTCATGATCAACCCTCGGGATAAGCTTTGAAATAAGTGTAAGCCAGGTACGAGGAAGTCGCCTAGGAAACCCACGGGCCAGAGCTGGGTTGGTCTAAATGGTTACGCAGGAAGCCGGCAAATTCACTGCGTGGTATGGCGCGGGCGCCGAGGCTGTGCAGGTGGTCATTGGGCATCTGGCAGTCGATCAGGACAAAACCCCAGGCCAGCAACTGGCGGGTCAGCGTGGCAAAGCCGAACTTGGAGGCATTGTCGGCGCGACTGAACATCGATTCGCCAAAAAACAACTGGCCCATTGCCAGGCCATACAGGCCGCCGACCAACTTGCCGTCATCCCACACTTCGACGGAGTGCGCGTAGCCGCGCTGGTGCAGCTCCAGGTAGGCGCTTTGGATACCTTCGGTGATCCAGGTGCCATCTGCATAAGCGCGCGGCGCAGCGCATGCCTGGATGACGGCGGCGAAGTCCTGGTCAAAGGTCACGCTATAACGCTGCTGGCGCAACAGTTTGCCCAGGCTGCGTGACACGTGCAGCTCGTCGGGGAATATCACTGTGCGCGGGTCTGGCGACCACCAGAGGATCGGCTGGCCATCGGAGAACCACGGGAAGCAGCCATGGCGGTAGGCCTGGATCAGTCGTTCGGCCGACAGGTCGCCACCGGCGGCCAGCAGGCCATTGGGTTCGCGCATGGCTTTGGCCAGCGGCGGGAAAGTCAGGGAATCGCGTTGCAACCAGGTCAGCATGGCATCCAGGCTTACGGTAGGGGAGGGGAGTGGCAGGTATGACGCCTGCCACATGTGGGGGTGATTATTGTCGACAAGGCGCTGTGGGGCCAGCCCGAATCGGGCATCGGCGTGCAATAGCGTTAACGGGTGTTTCTGCAACTCTGCCCCGCAGGCGCGGTCGTAATCGGGTCTGGGCGATGCAGGCCAATTGCCAAGCTTGTCTACTTTGATAAAAACAGCGCATAAGCCTTTGTCAGCAAAGACAATGCATGCTCAAATTGAACCGGCTGTGACACAGCCTCTGTCCAGGCCTCCGGGTGAGGGCAAGTACGTGGCATCGCCGACGCAAACCCGTACAATGCGGGCATTGTGGCGTTATCGCCCTTTCACCTGTTCATCACCCAATGTTAAAAGTAGTTTCAGCGACATTCGTTCATTTTTCAGCTGCTCGGATTGAGCAGTGTGCAGTCATTCAACAGATGGACGCGCTAAAGGCGCAGGAATAGACCCGTTTTGAAGAAATCCGCCGCAACACCTAAAGCAGCAGTCGTGCCGGCCTGGCGTCAGCACCTGCATTACCGACTCAAGGAAGGCGCGCTGATCGCTATCGGCGCCCTGTGCCTGTTCCTGATGATGGCCTTGCTCACCTATGGCAAGGACGATCCGGGCTGGAGCCACAACAGCAAGATCGAAGACGTGCAGAACTTCGGCGGCCCCGCCGGTTCCTACAGCGCCGATATCCTGTTTATGGTGCTGGGTTACTTTGCGTATATCTTCCCGCTGTTGCTGGCGATCAAGACCTGGCAGATCTTCCGCCAGCGTCACGAACCGTGGCAGTGGAGCGGCTGGTTGTTCTCCTGGCGCCTGATCGGCCTGGTGTTTCTGGTGTTGTCCGGCGCGGCGCTGGCGCATATCCATTTTCATGCACCTACCGGCCTGCCGGCGGGCGCGGGCGGGGCGTTGGGCGAAAGCCTCGGCGACCTGGCGCGCAAGACTCTGAACATCCAGGGCAGCACCTTGATGTTTATCGCGCTGTTCCTGTTCGGCCTCACCGTGTTCACCGACCTGTCGTGGTTCAAGGTGATGGACGTGACCGGCAAGATCACCCTCGACCTGCTCGAATTGTTCCAGGGCGCCGCCAACCGTTGGTGGTCGGCCCGTGTTGATCGCAAACGCATGGTCGCGCAACTGCGTGAGGTAGACACTCGCGTGAACGAAGTGGTGGCCCCGAGTACGCCGGACCGCCGTGAGCAGGCCAAGGTCAAGGAACGCTTGATCGAGCGCGAGCAGGCCCTGAGCAAGCACATGTCGGACCGCGAGAAGCAGGTGCCGCCGGTGATTGCCCCGGCACCGCCCAAGGCGCCGGAGCCGAGCCATCGTGTGCAGAAAGAGAAGCAGGCGCCGTTGTTTGTCGACAGCGCCGTCGAAGGCACTCTGCCGCCGATCTCGATTCTCGACCCGGCCGAAAAGAAACAACTCAATTATTCCCCGGAGTCCCTGGCGGCGGTTGGGCATCTGCTGGAAATCAAGCTCAAGGAATTCGGCGTCGAAGTCTCGGTAGATTCTATCCACCCAGGCCCGGTGATTACCCGTTACGAAATCCAGCCTGCCGCCGGCGTCAAGGTCAGCCGTATCTCCAACCTGGCCAAAGACTTGGCCCGTTCCCTGGCCGTAACCAGTGTGCGTGTGGTGGAAGTGATCCCGGGCAAGACCACCGTCGGCATCGAGATTCCCAACGAAGACCGCCAGATCGTGCGCTTCTCCGAAGTGCTGTCGACGCCGGAATACGACAACTTCAAATCGCCGGTCACCCTGGCCCTCGGCCATGACATCGGTGGCAAGCCGGTGATCACCGACCTGGCGAAAATGCCACACCTGCTGGTGGCCGGTACCACCGGTTCCGGTAAGTCGGTGGGCGTGAACGCGATGATCCTGTCGATCCTGTTCAAGTCCGGCCCGGATGACGCCAAGCTGATCATGATCGACCCGAAGATGCTCGAATTGTCGATCTACGAAGGCATCCCGCACCTGCTGTGCCCGGTGGTGACCGACATGAAGGACGCCGCCAACGCCCTGCGCTGGAGCGTCGCCGAGATGGAGCGCCGCTACAAGCTGATGGCGAAGATGGGCGTGCGAAACCTGTCGGGCTTCAATGCCAAGGTCAAGGAAGCCCAGGACGCCGGCACACCGCTGACCGACCCACTGTACAAGCGCGAAAGCATCCACGACGAAGCGCCGCTGCTGACCAAGCTGCCGACCATCGTGGTGGTGGTCGACGAGTTTGCCGACATGATGATGATCGTCGGCAAGAAGGTTGAAGAACTGATCGCGCGTATCGCCCAAAAGGCCCGTGCGGCCGGTATTCACTTGATCCTCGCGACCCAGCGGCCGTCGGTGGATGTGATCACCGGCTTGATCAAGGCCAACATTCCAACGCGGATGGCGTTCCAGGTTTCCAGCAAGATCGACTCGCGTACCATCATCGACCAGGGCGGCGCCGAGCAATTGCTCGGCCACGGTGACATGCTGTACATGCCGCCCGGTACCAGCCTGCCGATTCGGGTACACGGCGCGTTTGTGTCCGATGACGAAGTGCATCGCGTGGTCGAAGCCTGGAAACTGCGTGGCGCGCCGGAATACAACGACGACATCCTCGCGGGCGTGGAAGAGGCCGGCAGCGGCTTCGACGGCGGCAGTGGTGGTGGCGACGATGATGCTGAAACCGACGCCCTGTACGACGAAGCCGTGGCCTTTGTACTCGAAAGCCGCCGCGCCTCGATCTCTGCGGTGCAGCGCAAGCTGAAAATTGGCTACAACCGCGCCGCGCGCATGATCGAGTCGATGGAAAATGCGGGCGTCGTCACCCCAATGAACACCAACGGTTCGCGCGAAGTCATCGCCCCCGGGCAGATGCGCGACTGACCCCGTGCCGCGTGGCAGCACGCGGCTCGCCCTGACTACTCAATGAGGATTCCCATGCGCTTTATCCGCATGCTGTTGTTGCCGGCACTGGCCTTGACTGCCGTTTCGGCCCACGCTGATCCGGCCTCCGTGGCCAGCCTGACCAACCTGTTGGACAAATCCAAGACCCTGACCGCGCGCTTCTCACAGTTGACCCTGGATGCCGGCGGCACGCAGTTGCAGCAGACCGAAGGCGAAATGGCCGTGCAGCGTCCTGGGCTGTTCTACTGGCACACCGAAGGCAAGGCCGAGCAGACCATCGTTTCCGATGGTCAGAAGGTCACCCTGTGGGATCCGGACCTGGAACAGGCCACCATCAAGAAGCTCGACCCGCGCTTGAACCAGACGCCGGCGCTGCTGCTGTCGGGCGATGTGTCGAAGATCAACGACAGCTTCGATATCACCTCCAAGCAAACCAGCAACGTGATCGAGTTCACCCTCAAGCCCAAATCCAAGGACACCCTGTTTGACAGCCTGAACCTGTCGTTCGGCAATGGCGTGATCAACAACATGCGCCTGATCGACAGTGTCGGCCAACGCACCGATATCCTGTTCTCCGGCGTCAAGGCTAACCAGCCAGTAGACCCATCCAAGTTCAAGTTCGTCATCCCCAAGGGTGCCGACGTGATCCAGGAATAAGAACCAGGAATAACCTGTCTAGAGGTTTCAAACGCTGCCCATGGATTTGTTTCGAAGTGACCCGATTGCTCAGCCGCTGGCGGCGCGTTTGCGCTCGACCAACCTGGATGAGTACGTCGGGCAGGAACACCTGCTCGCTCGCGGCAAGCCTCTGCGCGAAGCCCTGGAGCAGGGTGCGCTGCACTCGATGATTTTCTGGGGGCCGCCGGGCGTGGGTAAAACCACCCTGGCGCGGCTGCTGGCGAAAGTCTCGGACGCACACTTCGAAACAGTCTCGGCGGTGCTGGCCGGAGTCAAAGAAATTCGCCAGGCGGTAGAAGTCGCCAAGCAGCAAGCCGGGCAATACGGCAAGCGCACCATCCTGTTCGTCGACGAAGTGCATCGCTTCAACAAGTCGCAGCAGGACGCGTTTTTGCCGTACGTCGAAGATGGCACGCTGATTTTCATTGGCGCGACCACCGAAAACCCTTCGTTCGAACTCAACAACGCCTTGCTCTCGCGAGCGCGTGTCTATGTGCTCAAGAGCCTGGACGAAGCAGCGATGCAAAAGCTGCTGCATCGGGCTTTGAGCGAAGACAAGGGCTTGGGCAAGCGCCAGCTGAGTGTCAGCGATGAAGGTTTCAAGATTCTGCTGGCCGCCGCCGATGGCGATGGCCGGCGCTTTCTGAACCTGCTGGAGAACGCCTCAGACTTGGCCGAAGACGGCCACGAGATTGGCGTCGACCTGCTGCAAAGCCTGCTCGGCGACACGCGCCGTCGTTTCGACAAGGGCGGCGAAGCCTTCTACGACCAGATCTCGGCACTGCACAAATCCGTGCGCGGCTCCAACCCCGACGGCGCGTTGTACTGGTTTGCGCGCATGATCGACGGCGGCTGCGACCCGCTGTACCTGGCGCGCCGCGTGGTGCGCATGGCCAGCGAAGACATCGGCAACGCCGACCCGCGCGCCCTGAGCCTGTGCCTGGCGGCCTGGGATGTGCAGGAGCGCCTGGGCAGCCCGGAAGGCGAGTTGGCCGTGGCCCAGGCCATCACTTACCTGGCCTGCGCGCCAAAAAGCAACGCGGTGTACATGGGCTTCAAATCCGCCCTGCGCGCCGCTGCCGAATACGGCTCCCTCGAAGTGCCGATGCACCTGCGCAACGCGCCCACCAAGCTGATGAAACAGTTGGGTTATGGCGACGAATACCGCTACGCCCACGATGAGCCGGACGCCTACGCGGCCGGCGAAGACTACTTCCCCGATGAGCTTGAGCCCTTGCCGCTTTATCAGCCGGTGCCCCGTGGCCTGGAGCTGAAAATAGGTGAAAAGCTCAATCACCTGGCCCAACTCGACCGCCTCAGCCCAAAACAGCGGAGAAAATAGTGCTCAAGACCATTCTTGCCGTGTCCGCCGCGGGCATCGCTGGTACATTATTGCGTTTCGCCACGGGCACTTGGGTCAGCGCTAACTGGCCAAAGCACTTTTACGCGGCGACCCTGGCGGTCAATCTGGTGGGTTGCCTGATAATCGGCCTGTTGTACGGCTGGTTCCTGTTGCGCCCCGAAGTGCCGATTGAGGTTCGCGCCGGCTTGATTGTCGGCTTTGTAGGCGGTCTTACGACCTTTTCATCCTTTTCACTGGATACGGTGCGCCTGCTGGAAAGCGGGCAAGCGTTGGTAGCCTTCGGTTACCTGGGCATCAGCGTGTTCGGCGGGCTGCTCGCCACCTGGGCTGGCCTGTCCTTGACCAAACTTTGATAAACGAGAGACCGACATGCTCGATTCCAAACTGTTACGTAGCAACCTTCAGGACGTAGCGGACCGCCTGGCATCCCGTGGCTTCGCCTTGGATGTTGCGCGCATCGAAGCGCTGGAAGAACAGCGCAAGACCGTCCAGACCCGCACCGAAGCACTGCAGGCTGAGCGTAATGCGCGTTCCAAATCCATCGGTCAGGCCAAGCAGCGTGGCGAAGACATCGCGCCGTTGATGGCGGACGTCGAGCGCATGGGCACCGAGCTGTCCGACGGCAAGGTCGAGCTGGAAGGCATTCAGACCGAGCTGGATTCGATCCTGCTGGGCATCCCGAATATTCCGCACGAATCGGTGCCGATTGGTGAAGACGAAGACGGCAACGTCGAAGTGCGCCGTTGGGGCACGCCAAAAGCCTTTGATTTCGAGATCAAGGATCACGTTGCGTTGGGCGAACTGACCGGCGGCCTGGATTTCGAAACCGCCGCCAAAATGTCCGGCGCACGCTTTGCTCTGCTGCGCGGCCCGATCGCGCGCATGCACCGTGCCCTGGCGCAGTTCATGATCAACCTGCACACCGCTGAACACGGCTACGAAGAAGCCTACACGCCGTATCTGGTGCAGGCGCCGGCGCTGATGGGCACCAGCCAGCTGCCGAAGTTCGAAGAAGACCTGTTCAAGATCAGCCGCGACGGCGAAGCCGACCTGTACCTGATCCCGACTGCCGAAGTGTCGCTGACCAACATCGTCGCTGGCGAAATTCTCGATGCCAAGCAGCTGCCGATCAAGTTCGTGGCCCACAGCCCGTGCTTCCGTAGCGAAGCCGGTGCCTCGGGGCGTGACACGCGCGGCATGATCCGTCAGCACCAGTTCGACAAGGTGGAGATGGTGCAGGTTGTAGAGCCGTCGACGTCCATGGAAGCCCTGGAAGGCCTGACCGCCAACGCCGAGCGCGTCCTGCAACTGCTGGAACTGCCGTACCGCGTACTGGCGCTCTGCACCGGCGACATGGGGTTCAGTGCCGTGAAGACCTACGACCTCGAAGTGTGGGTGCCAAGCCAGGACAAGTACCGCGAAATTTCGTCGTGCTCCAACTGCGGTGATTTCCAGGCCCGTCGCATGCAGGCGCGTTTCCGTAACCCGGAAACCGGCAAGCCGGAACTGGTCCACACCCTCAACGGTTCGGGCCTGGCCGTAGGCCGTACCCTGGTGGCCGTGTTGGAAAACTACCAGCAGGCCGACGGTTCTATCCGCGTGCCGGACGTGCTCAAGCCGTACATGGGCGGCGTTGAGGTCATCGGCTAAATGGAATTTCTGCCGCTGTTTCATAACCTGCGCGGCAGTCGTGTGTTGGTCGTCGGTGGCGGGGAAATTGCCTTGCGCAAATCCCGGCTGCTGGCCGACGCCGGTGCGTTGCTGCGGGTGGTTGCTCCCCAGATCGAAGACCAGTTGCGAGAGCTGGTGCTGGGCAGTGGCGGGGACCTGATTTTGCGCGGTTATCAGGAGGCTGACCTTGACGGTTGCGTGCTGATTATCGCGGCCACGGACGACGAACCGCTGAACGCGCAAGTGTCCAGCGATGCCAAGCGCCGGTGCGTGCCTGTCAACGTGGTGGATGCGCCCGCCTTGTGCAGCGTGATCTTCCCGGCGATTGTCGACCGTTCACCCTTGGTGATTGCGGTGTCCAGTGGCGGCGATGCGCCGGTGCTGGCGCGCTTGATCCGCGCCAAGCTGGAAACCTGGATTCCGTCGACCTATGGCCAATTGGCCGGTTTGGCGGCGCGGTTTCGCGCCCAGGTCAAAGGTTTGTACCCGGATGTGCAGCAGCGTCGTGCATTTTGGGAAGAGGTTTTCCAAGGCCCGATCGCCGACCGTCAATTGGCCGGGCAGGGCGATGAAGCTGAGCGTCTGTTGATCGAGAAGGTCAACGGCGCGCCGCCGTATGCGCCGGGCGAAGTTTATCTGGTGGGGGCAGGCCCAGGTGATCCGGACCTGCTGACCTTCCGCGCCTTGCGCCTGATGCAGCAAGCCGATGTGGTGCTGTATGACCGCCTGGTGGCCCCGGCGATTCTTGAACTGTGCCGCCGTGACGCCGAGCGTATCTATGTCGGCAAACGTCGCGCCGACCATGCCGTGCCGCAGGATCAGATCAACCAGCAACTGGTGGATCTGGCCAAGCAGGGCAAGCGTGTGCTGCGACTTAAGGGTGGCGATCCGTTCATCTTCGGCCGTGGCGGCGAAGAGATCGAGGAACTGGCGGCCCATGGCATTCCGTTCCAGGTGGTGCCGGGGATTACGGCGGCCAGTGGTTGCGCGGCGTATGCGGGGATTCCGCTGACGCATCGTGACTATGCGCAGTCGGTGCGCTTTATCACCGGGCATTTAAAGAACGGGACTTCGGACCTGCCCTGGCATGACCTGGTAGGGCCGTCGCAAACGTTGGTGTTCTACATGGGTCTGATCGGCTTGCCGATTATCTGTGAGCAACTGATCAAGCACGGGCGCGCGGCGGATACACCGGCGGCGTTGATCCAGCAGGGCACCACGTCCAACCAGCGCGTGTTTACCGGCACCCTGGCGGACTTGCCGCGCATGGTGGCGGAGCATGAAGTGCATGCGCCGACACTGGTGATCGTCGGTGAAGTGGTGGTGTTGCGCGAGAAACTCAAATGGTTTGAAGGCGCGCAATCCCAGGTTTAACACTGTTCTTGTGGAGAGGGAGCTTGCTCCCTCTCCACAAGATGTTCTCAGTTCCAGACACCTTTGCCGGTCAATCGCGCCCTATCATGCTCGGCATCAAACCTCTGCAACGGCCCCTTCGGCACAATCCCGGTCGGGTTGATCGTGCGATGGCTCGCATAGTAGTGCCCCTTGATATGCACAAAATCCACCGTCTCGGCCACGCCTGGCCACTGATACAGCTCCCTTAGCCAGTTCGACAAATTCGGATAGTCGGCAATCCGCCGCAGGTTGCATTTGAAGTGGCTGTAATACACCGCATCAAAGCGAATCAGCGTGGTGAACAGCCGCACATCGGCTTCGGTCAGGTATTCACCGGCCAGGTAGCGCTGCTCAGCCAGGTGCTGTTCCAAGTGGTCCAGTTCGGCAAACACATCATCAAACGCACTCTCATACGCCTGCTGCGAGGTGGCAAAACCTGCGCGGTACACGCCATTGTTTACGGCGGGGTAGATACGCTCGTTCAGCGTATCGATCGTCGGGCGCAGGGCTTCGGGGTAGAAATCCAGGGTATTGCCGGTCAGCCCGTTAAACGCGCTGTTGAACATGCGGATGATCTCTGCCGATTCATTGCTGACGATGCGCTGCAGCTTTTTGTCCCACAGTACCGGCACGGTGACACGCCCGGTGTAATCGGCGGTGTCTGCGGTGTAGCGCTGGTGCATGAAGTCGAAACCGTCGAGCTTGTCACCGGTGGAGCCGTGGGCCTTGTCGAAGGTCCAGCCGTTTTCCAGCATGAGCCAACTGACCACGGACACGTCGATCAAGCTTTCCAAACCCTTGAGTTTGCGCAGGATCAGTGTGCGATGGGCCCACGGGCAAGCCAGGGACACATACAGGTGGTAACGACCGGCTTCGGCCTTGAAACCGCCGTCGCCGCTGGGGCCAGGCTCGCCATCGGCGGTCACCCAGTTGCGGCGTTGCGCCTGCTCGCGCTGGAATGCGCCGTCTGCGCTACTTTCGTACCACTGGTCTTTCCAGTGTCCTTCGATCAGCAAACCCATGACTGGCTCCTTGGCTAATAAGCGTTGGAGCCCAGTCTAAAGGGATGAGTTCGAACTAAAAGCGCAAAGACCGGGCACGAATGATCGATTAAATCGATTTATCCCGCGCCTCCCAGTATTGCTGGGCCAATTCGAACGCCTGTTCCCGTGAGTGGCCGAGGCCGCGCAGGGCCAGGGCCATGGTCGCGATCAGCGCGAGCTGCGGGTAACTGTCCTCGACGTCACCGCGCCACAAGGCTTTTAGATGCTCGGGTTCCAGGCTGGCCGGTTTGACGTGGCGCTGGGCGGAGAGGGCGGGCCACTCTTCGTCCCAGCTCTGGCCGCCGGTGGTGCCGTACAGATGGCTGAGGGTGTCGGGGTTGATCTCGACTTCGCCGCCATCACCCTTCACCACAATCACATTATCGCCCAGCAGGCCGCTGGCATCGCGGTGCACGCCCTGGTAACCGGGGTGGAAAATGCTTTGCAGGCCGCAACGCGCGCTCAGCGGGTTGAGCAGGCGCGCCAGCGAGTGAATCGGTGAGCGCAGGCCCAGGGTGTTGCGCAAGTCGATCATGCGTTGCAGTTGTGGCGCCCAGTCACCCAGCGGGATAAACGCCAGGTTGCCGTGCTCAAACGCCGTCTCGACCTGTTGCCAATTTCGACACAGCGGGATTTGCAGGCCTTGCAACAGTTGCTCGGTGTACAAGCGACCCGCCGTATGGGCGCCGCCGCCGTGCATCAGGATGCGCACGCCGTTTTGCGCCAGGCACTTGGCCGCCAGCAGGTACCACGGCAGGTGGCGTTTTTTACCGGCGTAGGTCGGCCAGTCGATGTCCACATTCAGCGTGGGCGCATTCAAGCGTTCGCGCACCGCCTCGGTGAAACCGGCGAGTTCTTCCGGGCTTTCTTCCTTGTGACGCAACAGCATCAGGAAGGCGCCGAGCTGGGTGTCTTCGACTTTTTCGTCGAGCAGCATGCCCATGGCTTCGCGGGCTTCCTCACGGGTGAGGTTGCGCGCGCCGCGCTTGCCTTTGCCCAGGATGCGCACGAACTGTGCAAACGGGTGCTCGGCGGGGGTTTCAAGGGTCAGCGGGGCAAAGTCGGTCATAAGCAATTCGTCGGCCTGGGCAGGCCCGCCAGCTTGGCGGCAAGTTTGGCGGGGGTGCCATTGAAGAGTTTGTTGAGGTGCAGGCTGTTGCCCTTGTCCGGGCCGAGCTTTAAAGCGGTGTACTTGATCAGCGGGCGCGTGGCCGGGGACAGCTGAAATTCTGCGTAGAACCCGCGCAGCAGTTCGAGGATTTCCCAATGGTCGGCGGTCAATGCCAAGGGTTCGGCGGCGGCCAGGGCATTGGCCACGTCGACGGACCAGTCATTCAGGTCGACGAGGTAGCCGTCCTTATCCAGCTCAAGCGTGCGTTCGCCTACGGTCAGGGTGTTCATAGCCAGGTGTTGACCTTGTCGTAGTCGATCGACAGCTGCACAAACCCTGGGTAGTCGACGCTGTCGGCCCAGTCCGGCAGGGGCAGGTTGCGTGCCTGCATGTCCTCGGCCAGTACAAAGACCTTTACGCCCTGGGTTTGCAGGGCGGCGTTGTGCAGGCCGTAGGCGCCGTCGCCACACAGCAGGATGGCGTCTTCGGCGCCGCACACGCGCAGGCAACTGGCCAGGCGGCCATCGGTAAACGGGGAGTGAGATACCACATGCAAAGTCGACATCAGAGGGTCATCACCTGGTCATAACGGTCAATCAGTTGGGCGATCGCGGCGCTGTCCAGTGCCTGTGCGCTGGCAGGTGTTGCGAGGCTGCGTTCGGCAAGGCTATGGCTGCACGCAAACACCTCATCAATGCCGAACAGGCCCAACGCCTGCAGGTTGGCGCTGAGGTCTTTTTGCTGCACGGCCTTGGCGTCCTGATGCGTTGCCAGCTGGAACACGCCATCGTCCATAAACAGCAGGCCAATCGGCAGATCAAAAGCGCCACCGGCCAATACGATATCCAGCGCTTCGCGCGCACTTGGCCCGGACCACGGTGCCTGGCGGCTGATCACCAGTAAAGACTTGGCCATATCACGGCCCTCCAAAGCAGATCAGGCGGTCGGCAGCCTGGATGGCGTCATGCAATTGCCCCAGGCCCGACAACGCCCACGGCGCGTCGAGGTTCACCGCGCTGCGTTGATAACGCGTGGCTTCCTCAGTATTGAGTACGCCACGGCGCAAGGCGGCGGCGATGCATACCACGCCGTCGAGCTGATGCTGGCTGACAAACTCACGCCACTGGCGGGCAATGTCTTGCTCATCCTGGGGCGCAACGATGTTATTGGACGCGCTGTACACGCCATCCTGATAAAAAAACAGCCGCACAATCTCATGCCCACCGGCCAGCGCTGCCTGGGCGAACAGCAAGGCGCGGCGCGAGGAGGGCGCATGGGCGGCGGAAAATACTGCAATCGCAAACTTCATGGAACACTCTGCAAGCAAACGTGGGCCAATGATAAAGCCGCTGCCGCGAAAAAGCCCGCCGTGATCAAAACGGTCACTGTCGCTGATCGTTCTGACGATTGCCGGTCGGGCCTGACCCGGCCTACGCTGTGGCCATTCGAAGAAGAAAAGGAGTCCCCATGTCAGGTCCCTTGGCGTCCCTCAAAGTGCTGGATTTTTCCACCTTGCTGCCCGGCCCGTTCGCGTCTTTGTTGCTGGCCGACATGGGCGCCGAGGTGCTGCGTATCGAATCGCCCACGCGCATGGACCTGTTGCGCGTACTGCCGCCCCATGATCAGGGGACTTCGGCGAGCCACGCCTACCTCAACCGCAACAAGCGCAGCCTGGCACTGGACCTCAAGCAGGCCGAGGCGCTGGAGATTGTGCGTGAGCTGGTCAAGGACTACGACATTGTCCTCGAGCAATTCCGGCCCGGAGTAATGGAGCGCCTGGGCCTGGGGTATGAGGCGCTGAAGGCGCTCAACCCCAGGCTGATTTATGTGTCGATCACCGGCTACGGCCAGACCGGGCCTTATAAAGACCGCGCCGGGCACGATATCAACTACCTCGCGTTGGCCGGCGTGGCCAGTTACACCGGCCGCCAGGACAGTGGTCCGTTGCCGCTGGGCGTGCAATTGGCGGATGTCGGTGGTGGTTCGTTGCACGCGGTGGTGGGCTTGCTCGCCGCCGTGATTGCCCGCCAGCACAGTGGCGTCGGCCAATACCTGGATGTGAGCATGACCGACTGCTCGTTCAGCCTGAATGCCATGGCCGGTGCGGGCTACCTGGCCTGTGGGGTCGAGCCTGAGTGGGAGAGCCATGTACTTAACGGCGGCAGTTTCTATGATTACTACCGCACGCGTGATGGGCGCTGGATGTCGGTGGGCAGCCTGGAGCCGGCGTTTATGCGGCAATTGTGCGAAACCTTGGGAAGGCCGGAGCTGGCCATGCAAAGCCTGAAACCCGAGCAGCAAAAAGCCCTGAAACTGGCGCTGCAGGTCGAGTTTGAGAAGCGCAGCTTTGATGAGCTGTGTGAGTTGTTCGCCGGGGTGGATGCCTGTGTTGAGCCGGTGCTGAGCCTGAGCGAAGCGCTGGAGCATCCCCAGTTGCAGGCGCGCGAGCTGGTCAGTCAGGTGCCACGGGGTGACGGTACGAGCCAGGCGCAACTGGCCTGTCCGTTGAAGTTTTCCGAGAGGTTGCCAGCGCCTCGGCATATTGGCGCTGCTGTGGGGGCGCACAGTGATGAGGTGCTGGCGGGGTTGGGGTTTAGTGCTCAGCGGATAGCTGAGTTGCGGCGGGCCAAGGTTGTTGGGTGACTGATCTGGTGTCATCGCAGCGATGCGGCGACCCGACAAGCCAGCTCCCACAGAAAAGCAGATATTCAGTGTATGCAAGTCCGCAGCCGACCTCATATTCAGAACCGCATGCGGTCAACTGTGCGGGCTTGCTCCCACATTTAGACCGTGTTGCATCAGCTACATAGGCTGTTGCTTTGCACTTGATCTGGCTCTTGATCCAACCACTCAGGTCGGCTTTCAGGCCGCCGTGCTGTAGATCTTGATCTTGATCTTGATCTGAAATCGCCCAGTTAACCACGATGGCCGAACGCAGGCTTGAATCCGTGGGTAACCCGGCAGGACGCCGGGTTAGCCGCGCTGGGCCAAGGATGGCCCATCGTGGCGGCCCACGGATTCAAGCCGGAGTGAGGGCACACCGAGCCTAGGCGAGGTGCCGAGTGGTGGGGCGATGTACGGGACAACCACATGGGTTACACAAAAGTGCATTCACATAGGTAACACTTTGAGTGAAATATAGCCGTCCTTGTCTGCTTTTCTTGCATCCACTTGACCGAGGATCACTGGGCCGAAAATAACAGCCCACACATCGTCGCTCAGCATCTCCATTCCAATAGTCTGGTATTTCAGTAAATGCCCCACATAAATCCGCAGACCTGACCGATAAATCATCCCGTTTGAGTCAGTCCGGTAACACTCAATATGACTTGCATAACCCATCTCCGGCAGTTTCTCAGGATAGGCTCGAGGTGAAGGTGAATAGCATGAAGCCGGTGTTTTCTGGCTCAGCGCTTCATGCCCTCGCTCGTAATTGTAGTGCTGTATGAAACGATCAAAGTGTTTCTGCTGAGACTCCCAAGCAACCGCAGGTGGATTGGGCAAAGTACTTTTCAGTGTTCGGTGCATACGCTCGTGCCGGCCATTTTGGTCTGGCCGACCGGGCTCGATACGCTCTGGAATGATCCCCAGCCGTAGCCACCAGATCGACAACTGTGACAGCCCTCCACGGCCTGTGCTGGCAAACGGCACTCCGTTGTCAGTACGGATCCGCTCAGGCAAACCATACTCGCGAAACACCCGTTCGAACGTCTCCTGGGTCTCCTTGAAATTGGTGCTGGGCATGCTCTGACAGGCAAGTAAGAAGCGACTGGCATGGTCCATGATTGTTAGCGGATAACACCATACGCCCGCGCCTGTCAGGTACTGGCCTTTGTAGTCAGCACTGAAAAGCTGATTAGGCACATCTGCCTTGCGTAACGGTTTTGGATAGACAGCAACTCTTGGCCGCAAGGGGCGCGACGTGATCAGATCAGCCGCTTTAAGGATGTTATAAATAGTCGTTTTCGAGGGCGGATCCTGGCCCGGAAAACGCTTTATCAAATCACTCTGGATTTTTTTCGGACCAGGGATTGTCTCGCCTATAGAACGAAGTTCGATAATCGCCTGCTTTACCGCCAAAGGCACCACATAAGTCTGGTGGTGCCGACGACGACTACGCTCATCAAGCCCACTGGGGCCTTCTGCTTTGTATCGCTCGACCCACTTGTAGCCGGTCTTTCGGCTGATTTCATAGTCTCGACATAGCTGGCTAAGGCTGTGTTTTCCAGTCAGATATTCAGCGACAAACATCACTTTGAGGTCCATAGGTTTCAGCTCTTTCCAGGGCATGGTCAGATCCTCACGAAATCGACCCTGCCAGTTAAAAACTGTTACCTATGTGCGTGAACTGATTTGTAACCCATGTGGGTGAGTCATACCGCGAGGACTTTTTGGTTACCTTTTTGGTCCTTCAAAAAGTGACCCGCCGTCAGGGCGGAACCATAAGCCGCCGTGACCTAAATAACGGATATGCCCCCTCCCAAGATAAAACAGCCCTACACCCCAAACGCCAATATTCGTGTAGAGGCCAATGCTGCGATAAGGCCCTCACTCCACCCGAGTTTCCCCTGTGTACACCAAAGTGTGCCGACACCGCCTGCACAAATACCGCCGCCCCTGATTCACCAACCCATGCCTCTGGGCCGAAAACGGGAAATCACTGTCGGCACACGGGCAACGGTAGATATACCGGGTCACCTGGCGGCGCTTGATCTCGTAAGTGTGGCAACGATCCGGCGGCAGTTCGTAAACCCCGCGCATGATCAACTGCCATTCCTCGCCATGGGGCTGGATGCGCTCGCCAAACAATTGGTGGGCGATCAGGTGCGCCACCTCATGGGCCACAGTCTGCTTGAGGAAGTGTTGGCTGTTTTCGCGGTACAACTGTGGGTTGAAGCGCAGCAGGTTCTCGTGCAAATGCGCGACACCGGCCTTCTGGCCCCGCAGCTTGAGGCTGACCTGGGGGCGTTTGAAGCTTCGTTTAAAAAAGGATTCGGCTTGTAGGAAACAATCTTCGACGCGGGTATTGAGTTGCTCGGGCATGCTGACCATATCTCCAGAGACGTCCAGTATGCCGCAAAAGCAGGTGTTTCCGAATCTGTCAGGCGCCGAATGGTCATGCATAACGCACAAAGCCACCTTGCGGTGGCTTTGCCTGCGGTTTATGCGCTTAGCTGGTGTAGATCGGGCCTACGCCCAGCCCCCAGACGATCACGGTAAACGCCATGATTGCCACCAGTACCACCAGGCCCACGGCCAGTACCGAGCTGGAAAACAGGAAGCCCTCATCCGGGTCGATGTTCATAAACGTTGGCAGCCCCACATACAGCAAGTACACCGTGTAACAGATAGCCGCCGTGCCCACGACCATGCCCAGCCACATATGCGGATAGAGCGCCGCCAGCCCGCCGATAAACAGTGGGGTCGCGGTGTAGGTGGCAAACGCGACGCAGCGCGCCATGCTGGGGCTGGCGTCGTAGGTGCGGGCCATCCAATGGATGAATGCACCCATCACCGCCACGCCGCCGAGCATCGCCGCGTAGGACATGATGGTCATCCACAACGCACTTTCCTGGGTCAACATGACCGGGGCGCGGCTGCCGATGACCCAGCCGACCTGGGTGGTGCCGATAAAGGCCGAGACGGCGGGGATCGCCGCAAGAATCAAAGTGTGAGTGAGGTACATGTGGCCGATACTTTCTTCCTTATCGCCACGAATTTCCCGCCATTCCTGGTCGGGATGGGTAAACAGCCCCACGACGTGATGGATCATGCCAGTCACTCCTGTCGTTATTACCATCGCCCCCCATCGGAGCGCCCACGGGCCAAATGGCCACATAAGGTCCTGGATAGTTGTGCGACCTTACGTCGCAGTATAGGAAGTGATGACCGGAAAAACTGTAGGGCTTTAGAGCAAATTGCGCTGTAAACACTGGCGCTAATCGCGGTGAGGTCTGTCAGGCTCCCACATTGGATCTCGGCCAGTCTTAGCGGTAAAATCCCCGGCTTTTCGTCACACACCTCTAGCGGATCCAAGCGCCATGGGCACTCTTACGGTCAACCAGAACAAACTGCAAAAACGCCTGCGTCGCCTGGCCGGGGAAGCGGTCGCCGATTTCAACATGATCGAGGACGGCGACAAGGTCATGGTCTGCCTCTCCGGCGGCAAAGACAGCTACACCATGCTCGACGTGCTGCTGCACCTGCAAAAGGTCGCACCGATCCAGTTCCAGATCGTCGCCGTCAACATGGACCAGAAACAACCGGGCTTCCCCGAACACGTGCTGCCGGCCTATCTCAAAGAGCTGGGCGTGGAGTACCACATCGTCGAGAAAGATACCTACTCGGTGGTCAAGGAGCTGATCCCTGAGGGCAAAACCACCTGCTCACTGTGCTCACGCCTGCGCCGCGGCACGCTTTACACCTTTGCCGATGAGATCGGCGCGACCAAGATGGCCTTGGGGCATCACCGTGATGACATCGTTGAGACCTTCTTCCTCAATATGTTTTTCAACGGCTCGCTCAAGGCCATGCCGCCCAAACTGCGCGCCGACGACGGGCGCAACGTGGTGATCCGCCCGCTGGCGTATTGCAACGAGAAGGACATCCAGGCTTACTCCGACTTCAAGCAATTCCCGATCATCCCGTGCAACCTGTGCGGCTCCCAGGAAAACCTGCAGCGCCAGGTGGTCAAGGAGATGCTGGTGGACTGGGAGCGCAAAACCCCGGGCCGCACCGAAAGCATCTTCCGCAGCCTGCAGAACGTGCAGCCTTCGCAGTTGGCCGACCGCAACCTGTTCGACTTCACCAGCCTCAAAATTGACGAAACCGCCGCTTCGCGCTTCGTCAATGTGGTGAACCTCTAAGACGTTTCAACGCTCTGAAAGACGGCGCTCACGGGCGCCGTTTTCCATTCAACTGCCAGGAGAGGGCATGCGCGATTACAAGTGGCTGCACGAATATTGTCTGAACCGCTTTGGTTCAGCGGCCGAACTGGAAGCCCACCTGCCTGTACCCAAGACCTCGGCGCAATTGCGCAAAATCAGTGATGATCGCTACCTGTCGACCCTGGCGCTGCGCGTATTTCGCGCGGGCTTGAAGCACAGCGTGGTGGATGCCAAATGGCCGGCGTTTGAGCAGGTGTTCTTCGGCTTCGATCCGGAAAAAGTCGTGCTGATGGGGGCCGAGCACCTGGAGCGCCTGATGCAGGACACGCGGATCATTCGCCACCTGGGCAAGCTCAAAAGCGTGCCGCGCAACGCGCAGATGATCCTGGACATCGAGCTGGAAAAAGGCAGCTTCGGCGCGTTTATCGCCGACTGGCCGGTGACCGATATCGTCAGCTTGTGGAAGTACCTGAGCAAGCACGGCCACCAGTTGGGCGGGCTGTCGGCGCCGCGCTTTTTGCGCATGGTGGGCAAGGATACTTTTGTGCCGAGCGATGACGTGGTGGCGGCGTTGAATGCACAGAAGATCGTCGATAAGGCGCCGACCAGCCTGCGGGACTTGGCGACGGTGCAGGGCGCGTTTAACCAGTGGCATGCCGAGAGTGGGCGGCCGATGTGCCAGTTGTCGATGATGCTGGCCTACACGGTGAATCATTGAGACTGAGTTGATCCGATCGCAGGCAAGCCAGCTCCCACATTTATCCGCGTACACACTTTGGAATGCGGTCGAATGTGGGAGCGGGCTTGCTCGCGAAGACTGACTGTCCGGCGCCAAATTCCTATCAGACTTGCGCCAACCGCCGATTCAACTGATGCCGCCACCGCACATACAACAGCGCGGTACAAAACACCGCCAGACTCGCCAGCATCTCCAGCACCCCGAACCACTGCCGGTTTGGGTCATAGGCCGCCAGTGCGCCCTTGATGAAATACAGGTTCACCACAAAGCACATCCACGAATGCCCGCGCGCGCTGCCCAGCAGCATCCCCGGCGCCAGCACCAGCAGTGGCACCAGTTCGATCAGCAGGATCACCCACGGGCGCGCACCGTGCAGGTCGGCGATGAACAGGTAATACACGCACAGCAATCCCACCAGCCCTGAAAAAGCCAACAAGCTGAGTACGCGTGCCACCTTGACCCGTGGTTCCAGCCACGCCTGGGGCGGCAGGACCTTAGGCTTTCTGGCCACGGCCGTTCTCCAGCAGCATGGCGGTGGTGGCCAGGCGCAGGCCGAGTGCCCGGCACAGGGTGATTTCGTGCTGATCGAGCATGCGTTTGCCGTCCGGCCCGGAATGATGGCTGGCGCCATACGGCGTGCCGCCGCCCTGGGTGTCGAGCAAGGCTTGTTCGCTGTAGGGCAGGCCGGTGATCAGCATGCCGTGGTGCAGCAGCGGCAGCAGCATCGACATCAGCGTGGTTTCCTGACCGCCGTGCAGGCTGGCGGTGGAGGTAAACACGCCGGCCGGCTTGCCGACGAGTGCGCCGGTGAGCCACAGGTTGCTGGTGCCATCGAGGAAGTACTTGAGCGGCGCGGCCATGTTGCCAAAGCGCGTCGGGCTGCCCAGGGCCAGGCCCGAGCAGTTTTTCAGGTCATCCAGGCTGGCATACAACGCGCCTTCGTCCGGGATGCTCGGCGCCACGGCTTCGCACTCGGTTGAGATCGCCGGTACGGTACGCAGGCGGGCTTCGAGGCCGCCTTGCTCGATGCCCCGGGCAATCTGCCGAGCCATTTCGCTTACCGAGCCATTGCGGCTGTAATACAGCACCAGCACATAGGGCGCGGTCACGGCAGCAACTCCAGCACGTTTTCCGGTGGGCGGCCGATGACGGCTTTGTCGGCAGTTGCCAGGATCGGGCGTTCCATCAGCTTGGGGTGCTCGGCAATCGCGGCAATCAACTGCGCTTCGCTGAGGTTGGCGTCGGCCAGGTTGAGGGTTTTGTATTCGTCTTCGCCGGTGCGCAGCAGTTGGCGTGCGCTGATTCCCAGTTTGCTGAGCAAAGCCTTGAGTTGAGAGGCGTCCAGCGGGGTTTCGAGGTAGCGCACCACGGTCGGGTTCAGGCCGCGGGCTTCCAGCAGTTCAAGCGCACCGCGCGATTTCGAGCAGCGCGGGTTGTGATAAAGCGTCAGATCGGTCATGTGCGGGTCGCATCTTGCGTAAGGTGGCAGGTATTCTACCTGCGCGGCGACCCGTCCTTAAACCGTAAGAGGCGATAGGTCGCAGCCAACGTTCATTTTTTGCGAAGGATTACCCCATGACTAGGCGACTGATCGGTGCATTGGCGATCATCACAACCCTGCTGCTCAGCGGCTGCGGTAACGATTACGGCGTTGACCAATATGGCAAGAAAGTGGCGGCCGAACGCCTGGACAAACAATGGGTGGTGGTCAATTACTGGGCCGAATGGTGTGGGCCGTGCCGCACGGAAATCCCTGAATTGAATGCCTTGGCCGAGCAATTGAAAGGCCAGAATGTGGGCGTGTTCGGGGTCAATTTCGATAATGTGCAGGGTGAAGAACTCAAAGCCGCCAGCGAGAAGCTGGGGATCAAGTTCACCGTGCTGGCGCAGAACCCGGAAGAGATTTTCGATATTCCACGCAGCGAGGCGCTGCCGGTGACTTACATCATTGATGACAAGGGCAAGGTGCGTGAACAGCTGATGGGTGAGCAGACGGCGGAAGGGGTGTTGGCCAAGCTCAAGGCCTTGCGTGGTTAAAGCAACAACATCAATCAAATGTGGGAGCGGGCTTGCTCGCGAAGACGGTGGATCAGTCAACTTCAGTGGTGACTGACGCACCGCATTCGCGAGCAAGCCCGCTCCCACATTTGGATCGAGAAAACCCGGAATCAGCCTTCTTCCAGCCACAGCCGAATCGGCTTGCCTTCAGCCGGCCAGAAGCGAGTTTGCTCGATCGGTGAAATATCCCAGCGCTGCACGCCTTGCAGGGCCTGGAAGAAGCGGTGTTCCTGCTCCATCAAGGCTTCGGCGCAGAGTTTGCGGGTGCTGCCGATCTTGCCGAAACTGAGCGTCTGGCCTTCGACGGTGTAGGGTGCAAACCAGTGGTTGCAGCCGCCATTGCCGTAGGCGCGGCCATCGGCGCCGAGGGTGACGGTCAGGTGCGCGTAATCCATCAACGGCCGTTCGCCAATCCATTCCACCACGTAGCTGTGGTCTTGCTGCAGCTTTACCGCGTCACCGGCGCAGCCCGTCAGGGCCACACCGAGAGCGGCGAGCAGCAGGCCTTTCATTGCGCAGCCTGCTGGCATTTCGGGCAGCGATGTTTGTCGCCTTCGCTGGCCCAACCCAGTTCTTTGATGCGCGCGTTGGCGGCCGGTGGTAGTGGCTCTTTGGTGAGCTTGGTTTCCACGGCGAATTCAAACTCCAGCACGCTGTCGCAGCTGTCGCAGTTGACCTTCCAGGTGTGAATTTCCAGCTCGCCGAATTTCGGCCCCTGGGCCATGGCGACCCACTGGCCCGCCGGGCGGATGGAATAGCGCGCGTCACCTTCAACGGTCAGGCGCATCGACAGGGTTTTACTGCCGCGCAGGGTGACGATCAAGACGTCGCCATGTTTGATCGAACCACCGTTGCCGGTGACCTGGTAACGGCCCGGCACCAGGGCGCGGCATTCGATCAGGGTGTGTTGCGGGCTCAGCAAGCTGAAGCGGAAATCGTGTTCGGCCATGGATCCTCCAAATAGGCGCGGCATCCTATCACGGGTGCCGGCCTATCATGAGCCTGGTATATGACCGCTGATCAACCTTGCACCAGGTTCTGCGGCTGGCCGTCGGTCCACGCGGCAATGTTGGCCAGCGTGGTGCCGGCAATCGCCGCCAGCGCTTCACGGGTCAGGAACGCCTGGTGGGCGGTGATGATCACGTTGGGAAAGGTCAGCAGGCGTGCGAGTACGTCGTCTTGCAGCGGCAGGTCGGAGCGATCCTCGAAAAACAGCTGGGCTTCTTCCTCATACACATCCAGGCCCAGGTAGCCGAGTTGGCCGTTCTTGAGGGCGTCGATCAGCGCAGGCGTGTCCACCAGGCCACCGCGTCCGGTGTTGATCAGCATGGCGCCAGGCTGCATCTGTGCCAGGGAGCGTGTGTTGATCAGATGTTTGCTGTCGGCGGTCAGTGGGCAGTGCAGGCTGATGATCTGCGCCTGGGCCAGCAACTCGGGCAGGCTCACATACCTGGCGCCAAGGGCCTGGACCTGCGGATTGGGGAACGGGTCGTAGGCGAGTAAATGGCAGCCGAACCCGGCCATGATTTTGGCAAACGTGGCGCCGATCTGCCCGGTGCCGACCACGCCGACGGTCTTGCCGACCAGATCGAACCCGGTGAGCCCGTGCAGGCTGAAATCGCCGTCGCGGGTGCGGTTATAGGCGCGGTGCAGGCGACGGTTGAGGGCCAGGATCAGCGCGACGGCGTGCTCTGCCACCGCGTGGGGCGAGTAGGCCGGTACGCGCACGATACTCAGGCCCAGGCGCTGGGCGGCGGCCAGGTCGACATGGTTGTAACCGGCCGAACGCAAGGCAATCAGGCGCGTGCCGCCGGCGGCCAAGTGTTCCAGCACCGGTGCGCTGAGGTCATCGTTGATAAAGGCACAGACCACTTCGTGGTGTTCGGCCAGGGCCACGGTGTCGAGGTTCAGGCGGGCCGGTTGGAATTGCAGCTCGAC